>DAOQMM010000052.1:0-20328 GCA_035335645.1 Rhodocyclaceae bacterium
AATTAAAATCAAAAAAGTCGCCGCAGCCAAGATCAGACTAGAGCCATTTCTGATCAAAAACTTCGAGAACGACGGGGTGGTGTATTTTTTTCTGGGCCGACACACCCATTGCCGGCGCCCAATGCAGCCACTGTCACACCATTCTCTGGACGAACCCGCGAACCCATCCGATTCTCAGCGAATCTGTGCCCGCGCAGGTTGCCACTCACCACGGCGAATACCGCAGATACTACGAAGGCAAAATCGCCCGATTTCTGTCGTCAATGCCGCCCTGCCCCCATTGCGGGAAAAGGCAATTCGACAGATTCATCAACAACACCCAATTCCCGCGATTCCCGAGTGGACGAGACATCCCGGAAGGCATCACCAGCGCCGACCTGATCAAGGTCGACCCGGACAGTACGCTCGTGTATTACGTGACTGTTGATCCGGTCTGAGACGCGCCTGTCAGGCCCACGATTGGGGACTTCATGACCCGCCACACCGCCTCCCAATCCACCGCATCCAGCGTGTTCTTCACCAGCAGCCCCAGGTCGGTCTCGCCCTCCATCAGCAGACGGCGGCTGAAGAAGAGGGTGTCGGGGTCTTCTTCGCGGAGGGCGAGGGCGAGGTAGTCGCGGGTGGTGGCGGAGATGGTCAGGTCGGGGGTGCGGCGGTCCAGGACGGGGCGGAAGCCGCGGGGGGTGAGGGTGAAGCGCAGGGCGAGGCCGGCGTCGGTGATGCGCAGCAGGAGGCGCTTGCCGGTGAGGGGTTCGAGGGTGTCGCGGGGGATGAGGCGGTCGAGGGCGGCGTTCAGGCCGGCGACGAGGGCGAGGGTCGGGGGCAGTTGCGGCAGGCGGGCGCCGACGCGGGTGACGAGGCTCGGCAGGGTGAAGGCGGGCAGCTTCATGGCAGGTCCGATCCGGTAAAGGTCAGGCGGTGACGAACTGTTCGACGCCGGCGCGGCCGTGCCAGAAGCCGTTGCACGGCGCTTCCGGCAACAGGGGCAGGGCTTCCTGCAGGGCGTCCTGGGGCGGAGTGAGCCCCTCCAGGGCGTCGCGGAAGAGCGTCACGACCTCGGCGGTGTGTTCGCCCTGGGGGCTGATGCGCAGGATGTCGATGCCGTCGGCAACCACGGCGGGCAGATCGCCGAGCAGGGTGTGCACGTGGGCGGACTGGGTCTGGATGCCGTTGAGGCACAGGAAGGGCTCGCCTTCGCGGGTCTTGAGGGGGATGCCGTCGGCGAACTGCAGGCAGCGGAACTCGCAGGTGTCCTTCTGCAGGTTGAAGTGGCGGGCAGTGAAGCAGCGCGCGGAATACGCCAGGGGCAGGCGGCCATGGGCGAAGACCTCGGTCTCCATGTGCAGCCCCAGGTGGGCGCGCACGGCGGCGATCTGGTCGCGGGACAGTTCCGGCGGCGCCACCCAGCGGCTGGCGCCCAGGCCGGCGAAGAGGCCCAGGGTGCCGGGGTTGAAGATGTTCAGGGTCGGCCCGGCGATCCAGTCGGGACGCGCACCGTCGCCGGCGGTCAGGAGGCGTACGGCGCCCATGTCGTTGGCTTCGACGCGGAAGCGGCCGTTGTCCACGATGCGACGCAGGGTCTTCAGGTCCGATTCGGATTCCACCAGCACCTGGCTGGAGAGCACGACCTCCTTGCCGGTCGCGGCGAGGGTCTCGGCCACCTCCAGCCAGTCCGCGAGGCGCAGCTCGTGGCGACGGGAACAGACGGTTTCGCCCAGGTAGACGATGTCCACCGGCGATTCGGCAATCTCGGCGTAGAAGGACAGGGTGGCGGCGCGGGGCCAGTAGTACAGCAGGGGGCCGAGGGCGAGTTTCATCGGGGCGACAGGCGGGATTATTTCCAGGGACGGTAGTAGGCGCCGAGGGTGTGGCTCTGGCCTTCGGAGACCTTGTTGAGCTCGGCCATCCAGGCAGGTTCGACGCGGAAAGGCCCTGCGCCGGCCAGCACGCGGTCGATGGCGGCGCGCCAGACGCGGGTCACCTGGGCCACGTAGGCGGGACTGCGCTGGCGGCCTTCGATCTTGATGGCACGCACGCCGACGCGGGCCAGCTCCGGCAGGAGCTCCAGGGTGTTGAGGCTGGTGGGTTCCTCGATGGCGTAGTAGGTCTCGCCGTTCACCTCGAAGCGGCCCTTGCACAGGGTCGGATAGCCGGCGCGTTCGCCGTCGGCAAAGCGGTCGATGAGGATGCCGTTGAGGCGGGTCTCCATGCCGCGGGGGGTCTGCTCCCAGCGCACGTGCTTGCCCGGCGAGCAGGCGCCGTTGCAGTTGGGCGATTCGCCGGTGGCAAAGGCCGACAGGGCACAGCGCCCCTCCACCATCACGCACAGGCCGCCAAAGCCGAAGACCTCGATCTCCACCGGCGTGTGGGCGATGACCTGCTCCACCTGGGCCAGGGACAGCACCCGGGGCAGCACCGCGCGGGCAATGCCGAAGTGCGCGTGGTAGAAGTTGATGGCCTCGTAGCTGGTGGCCGAGCCCTGCACGGACAGATGCAGGCGCAGCTCGGGATGCACGCGCCGGGCGTAGGCCATGAGGCCGGGATCGGCGAGGATCACCGCGTCGATGCCCAGTTCGGCGGCCCGGTCCACGGCGCCGGTCCAGCGCTGCCAGGTATCGGTCTGGGGATAGGTGTTGAGGGCCAGCAACACCTTGCGGCCGCGGTCGTGGGCGTAACGCACGCCGTCGGCCATGGCCTTGGGGTCAAAGTTGAGCCCGCTGAAGTTGCGGGCGTTGGTGTCGTCCTTGAAGCCGAGGTAGACGCAGTCGGCGCCGTGGTCCACGGCAGTCTTCAAGGCGGGCAGGCTGCCGGCAGGGCAGACCAGTTCGATGGCGGGCATGGGATCGGCGGCAGAAATGGCGCGGGCGGACTATAGGCCGGGCCATCTGCAGCAGCCTTGACAAGGGTCAACGGCCAGCGCGCGGGCCGCAGGAATATAGGGGAATTTACGCCTTTAGTCGGATGCGCCACGTAGGGGTGGCAGTGCATACTTCAGCATTCACTGATACGTTTGAATGACGTCCCTGCCATGACTCCCAATCGTCGCCGCTTTCTGACCCTGGGTGCCGGAACGCTGGCGATGGCCATGACCGGCGGAGGATGCAGTTCGGGCAGCAGCGGCCCCATCAAGTTCGCCACCAACCCCTGGCCCGGTTACGACCTGCTCTATGTCGCCCGCGACAAGGGCTTCTTCCAGGACGCCGGCCTGGATGTGAACCTCGTGGATCTCACCTCCCTCGGCGCCTCACGGCGGGCCTTCGAGCGACGCCAGGTGGACGGCTGCGGCGCGACCCTGGTCGAGATCCTGCTGGCGGCCGACCTGTCGGGCGTCCGCCCGCAGATTGCGGCGGTCGTGGACTATTCCGATGGCGCCGACGTGGTGATCGGTCAGGCCGCCATGTCGTCCCCCACCAGCCTCAAGGGCGCGCGGGTTGCGATCGAACCCGGCACCCTGCACATCCAGCTGCTATCCCTCGCCCTCGCCCGTGCAGGCCTCACGATCCGTGACGTGACCCTGGTATCCATGCCCCAGAACGTCATGCCCGCCGCCTTTGCAGAAGGGCGCGTGCAGGCGGCGGTGTGCTTTCCGCCGGAATCCGGGCAACTGCTGGCGAGGGGCGGCAAGGTGCTCTTCCATAGTGGGCAGGTACCCGGTGAGGTGGTGGACATCCTGGTCTTCGACGGCGATTTCGTGGCCCGTCGCGGCGCCGACGTACGCGCCTTCGTGCGTGCCTATTACCAGGCACAGGACTACGCGGCCAGGCATCCGGACGAGGCCCACGCCATCATGGCGCGACGCGAGAACACCTCCCTCGCCGATCTGCGCGACACCCTCAAGGGCCTGCGCTACGTGGACCAGGCGGATCAGGCGCGTCTGCTCGAACCCGGCGGACCGGTCGAGCGCTCGCTGATCCATCTGCAGGGCGCAATGATCGAGCTCGCCCAACTGCGCGAACGCCACACGCTCAAGGACTTCCTCATGGCCCGTGAGCTGCTCGCCGCACGGGGTGCCCTGGCATGAGCGGCACGCGCACCCTGTCCCTGCGCTGGCGCCTGATCGGACCGCTGATCGGCGTCTGGGCGGTGGGTCTCGCGCTGCTGGTGACGGTGCTCTACATCAACCTCCTCGACCGCTTCCGCGGCCTCGTGGAGCAGCGCGCCGACACCCTCGTCGCCGCCGTGTATTCCGCCGCCGAAACTGCCCGCGAACCGGCCGACCTGCGCCGCTTCGTGTCCACTCTGGGCGCCGGGCGCGACGTGAGCAGCGTCACCCTCCTGGGCGGACGCCCGGCACGGGTCATCGCTGCCACCGACCACGGGCTCCACGACCTGGGCGTGGACGAACTGCCCGACCGACCCCTCGCGGCACAAATCTCCCGGGTGATCCTGGAGCGCAAGGGCGAACGGGTGCTCGACGCCGAGCGGCGCAGCCTGGTGGTCCTCGAACCGGTCCTGCTGATGGGCACCGACGGCGAGCACGGCCGCCTCGAAGACGGCGTGCTGGCCCTGCGCCTCGATGCCACCAGCCTGTGGCGCGCCGCCCGCGATACCGTGCTGCACCTGTCCGTCGGCCTGGGGGCCATCTTCAGTGCCGTCGCCCTGGGCGCCTACCTGATGCTGTCCCGTTACGTACTGCGTCCGGTGGATGGCATCCGCGATGCCCTTGACCGCCGTGCCGCCGGCGAGGCCGACGTCCCGGTTCCGATTGCCCGCCCCGACGAACTCGGCGAACTGGCCCGGACCCTCGGCGAACTGCTCGACACCCTGCGCATCCGCAATCGCCAGCTGGTCCTCGCCCGCGATCACCACCTGGGCATGCTGGAGAGCTTCCCTCACCTCGCCTGGCGCGCCGGCCTCAACGGTCAATGCGACTGGTTCAACCGGGCCTGGCTGCGCTTCACGGGCCGCGCGCTGGCCCAGGAGGTGGGCAGCGGCTGGCTGGAAAACGTTCATCCGGATGACCGGGACCGCTGCGCCCGCGCGTTCCGTCGCCATATCGACGCCCGCGAACCCATGGCCCTGGAGTTCCGCCTGCGCCACGCCGACGGCACCTATCACTGGATCGCCAGCCATGGCGCACCCATGTTCGACGACACCGGCGAGTTCGTCGGCCACGTGGGCTCCTGCTACGACCTCCAGGCCTCACGCGACAATGCCCAGGCCCTGGCGCGCATGACCCGTCTGTATCACGCCCTGTCGGCCACCAACAAGGCCATCGTGCATACCCGCGACGCCGATGCGCTGCTGCCCCAGGTGTGCCGCATCGCCGTGGAGTACGGCGAACTCGAGCGGGCCTGGATCGGCTTCCGCAGCGCACCGGGCCAGGGCTGGCGGATTGTCGCCGCCCACGGCCGCAACGGCCCGCTTCGCCTCGACGACCCCGCGCTGCGCTGCCGCCTGCCCGATGCCGGTGGGGCCAGCCCCCACATCGACAACGACATGGCGCAGGGCTGCGGCGCCTGCGGCGAAACGGACGGCGGTGCCTGTGCGACCTTCCCCATCGCCGGCGACCCCGAGCTCGACGCGATGCCGGACGGGGCCCTCTTCCTGCGTACATCGGAACGCAATTTCTTCGACGTCCCCAAGGTCGCCCTGCTGGAGGAGATGGCCACCGACATCGGCTTCGCCCTGCGCAACCTGCAGCGCGACCGCGCCCTGCGCCTGGCTGCGCGGGTATTCGAGAACAACTCCGAAGGCATCGTGGTCATCGCCCCGGACCGCCGCGTGGTGATGATCAACCGGGCCTTCACGACCCTCACCGGCTTCACCCTGGACGCCGTGCGCAACCTGCCTCTGGCTCTCTTCGATCCGGCCCATCACCCGGCCGACTTCGAGGCAGACCTGCGCGACCACGCGGCCGCCGGCGAAGTCTGGCAGGGTGAAGCGTGGCTCCGCCGTGCCGACGGCGAGGCCATGCCCTGCGCCCTGACCCTCAGCGCGGTCCGCTCCGACGCGGGCGGACTGACCCATTACGTGGCGGTGTTCTCCGACATCAGCCAGCGCAAGGCCGACGAGGCACGCATCCGCTTCCTGGCCAGTCACGATTTCCTCACCGGCCTGCCCTCCCGGGCAGTGCTCGAACCGACCGTCGCCGACGCCATCGCGGCCGCCACCCGCAGCGGACGGCGCGCCGCCCTGTGCTTCCTCGATCTGGATCGCTTCAAGAACGTCAACGACACCCTCGGGCACCACACCGGCGACCGCCTGCTGGTGGAAGTGGCCCGCAGGCTGGGCGCCGTGCTGCAGGACGGCGAATGCCTGTTGCGCCACGGCGGTGATGAATTCGTCGTGGTCATGCCCGAGGCCGGCGACCGGAATGCCCTTGCCGCGGCGGCCGCACGCCTCATCGGCGCCCTCGATGCGCCCTTCGAACTGGCCGGCTGCGAATTCAGCCTGTCGGCCAGCATCGGCGTGGCGGTCTTCCCCGAAGACGGCCACGAGCCCGACACCCTCCTCGACCGGGCCGACGCCGCCATGTACCGGGCCAAGGAAGCCGGCCGCAACGCCGTGGAGTTCTTTGCCGACGGCATGGCCGCGCCCACCCGTGAACGCCTGGCCCTGGAGCTCGCCCTGCGCCGCGCCCTGGAACGCCAGGAACTGGCGGTCCACTACCAGCCGCTGGTGAAGGCCCATGACAGCTCCCTGACGGGCGCCGAAGCGCTCTTGCGCTGGCGCCATCCGGAACTGGGCGACATCTCGCCGGCGCGGTTCATTCCCCTGGCTGAGGAAAGCGGCCTGATCCTCCCCATCGGCACCTGGGTGCTCGACACCGTGTGCCGCGACCTGGCCGCATGGCGGGCTGCGGGACGGACCGTCGTCCCGGTGGCGGTGAACCTCTCCGCCCTGCAGTTCCGGCGCGCGGATTTCGTCGCCACGGTCTCCGACATCCTGCATCGCCACGCCATTCCGGCCGAGCTGCTCATCCTGGAGGTCACCGAGAGCATGGTGATGCGCGACGTGGAGCGGGCGGCACACCAGCTGGGCGAACTCAAGGCCCTGGGGCTGTCCATCGCCGTGGATGACTTTGGCACCGGCTATTCCAGCCTCGCCTATCTCAAGCGTTTTCCCCTCGACAAGCTCAAGGTGGATCAGTCCTTCGTGCGGGAGATCAACGCCGGGCCGGGCGACCGGGCCATCGTCGCGGCCATCGTCGGGCTCGGTCACACCCTGGGACTCAGTCTGGTGGCCGAAGGTGTCGAGACCGAAGAGATGGCGGAAACCCTCCGCGGCCTGGGATGCGACCTGCTCCAGGGTTGGCTGTTCGGGCGCGCCGAGCCGGCAGCCGTCTTTTCGGAGCGCCTCGCCGGTGCCCTGCGGTACGCCTGAGCACCCGTTCGGAGCGCAGTCCGCCGGCTCCCCCCCTCCGACACCCGCCGCTGGCGCCACGCCCGCACGCCAGGCCCGCGTGCCTCCGCCCGCGGTGCTTCTGGACAGGCGTCCCTGTCGTGCGCTCATGGCCCCCAATAGCGCGCAGGAGATGACAGAACCGTACGACTTGGGCGATCATCGCCCTGAAACGAGCAGTGACATTCCCTGTCCGGCCCGAACCGGACCTGCGAACTTCCCTGAAACATGAATCCCCTTCCCGAATCCGGCCGGATGCACGACCCTTCCGCGCCCCCTTCCGACGACCCCGACGGGCTCGATGCCCTGGAAGCGGCCCTGTCTGCCGATCCCGCCTGCATCGATGCCGCGCGCAAGCGTGTCACGGCAATCCGCACAACACCCGTCCCGACCGCCATGGTGGCGCGGGACGTGCACTTTCCGGACGTTCCGGCCGTGACGCCGCCCGCCACGACCGCGCCGACGACACCGCCTCCGAAGCCTGGCCGCGGCGGAGGGCTGCTTGCCGAGCTGAAGCAGGCCGTCGCCGAACAGAAGCGCGTCGAGGCAGACTCCTCGCGGGAGGAAGAACGGGTTCGGGAGGTCATCGGCACGGCCCTGCGCCGCGTCTTTGAATATCTGCACGATCTGGTCGGTCAGCTCAACCAGCTCCGTCCCCCCATTCCCCGCAGCTATACGCTGCTGGTCACGGGCACCGTGTTCGACGGCCTGTCCTGGCAGGAAGGCTTCACCGGCCATCGCAGCCAGCCCCACACCAATGGCGACCTGCTGGAGCGCGTGACCCTCTCCTACCGCCTTGGCGGAGCCGGTGACACCCTGATCGAACGCACGGGCAGTGGCATCGAACGTTTGCGTCAGGCCCTGTTCGACTTCGGCTTCAAGACCGAATGCACCGAACGCCGCAACGCCCGCCGGGAAGTGGAGTTCGCCACCTTCGCGGTGCGCAGCGAGATTTCCGTGCAGGTGCAATGGCGGGCCGATTTCCCGCGGCGTCAGGTCATCGTCGAGATGCGCAACCTGGAACGCCTGGGCACGGTGGAGTTCGCCCTGCCCGCCTTCGCCCTCAATCCCGAGTTCCTCGACGAGTTCGGCCGCATGATGCTGGGCCAGCCCAACCGCTTCCGCGAACTGCTGCCACGCTGAGCACGGCGTTCAGCATCAAAAAAAGGGCGCCCTCGGGCGCCCTTTCAACTGGCGGTCGGGACGGCGCGCGCAGGCGCGCGTCCCACCGGGATTCAGCGGTCCCGATCGAAGGTACGACCCTCGCGACGCGGACGGCTGTCCGCGCGGCCGGCAGGACGCTCGCCAAAGCGGGCGCCACCGAAGCCGCCACGGGCATCGGAACGCGGAGCCGGCTGGCCGAAGCTGCGACGCGGGCCGTCGTGACGGGCATCGCCCGCCGCGCGGTGCGCGTGGCCGCCTTCGCGGCTGTCCCGGGCGGGGCGATCCCCTTCGAAACGGGGGGCGCCGAAACCGCCTTCGCGCGGACGCCGGTCGCCGAAGCGCGGGCCGTTGCCGAAGCTGCGCCCGTCACGGCGCGGGCCGGCCGGGCGACGTTCTTCGGTGGGCAGGCTGGCGCGGGGCTCCAGACCGGGCAGGGTGTGCACGGCCATGGTCTGGCGCGTGTAGCGCTCGATGGCGCGCACCAGGCGCACGTCACGCCGCTCCGCCAGGCTGATGGCGACGCCGGTGTCGCCGCCCCGGCCGGTGCGGCCGATGCGGTGCACGTAGTCGGCCGCCACCTTGGGCAGGTCGTAGTTGATGACGTGGCTGATGCGGCGCACGTCGATGCCGCGGGCGGCCACGTCGGTGGCGATGAGCACGCGCAGATGACCGCGACGCAGCTGGTCGAGGGTGCGGGTGCGCATGCGCTGGTTCATGTCGCCGTGCAGGGCGGCAACGGAATGGCCCTGGGCTTCCAGGCTCAGGGTCAGGGCGTCGGCGTCGCGCTTGGTGGCGGTGAACACGATGGCCTGATCCACGGCCACGTCGCGCAGGATGCCGTCGAGCAGACGATGCTTGTGGCCGATGTCGTCGGCGACCAGCAGGCGCTGCTCGATGTTGTCGTGGCGGGTCTGGGCGGTGGCGATCTCGATGCGCTCGGGATCCTTGAGGAGGCGCTGCATCATGCGCGCCACCTGGCCGTCGAGGGTGGCGGAGAAGAACAGGGTCTGGCGTTCCTTGGGCAGGGCGGCGCAGATCGCCTCGATGTCGTCCACGAAGCCCATGTCGAGCATGCGGTCGGCCTCGTCGAGGATCAGGATCTCGAGACGACCAAAATCGATGCGGCCACGGTTCATCTGGTCCATCAGGCGGCCGGGGGTGGCCACCAGGATCTCATAAGGCGCGGAGAGGAGCTTGTTCTGCACCGGGTAGGGCATGCCGCCGACGACACTGACGGCCTTGGCGTAGCGCAGGTTCTTGCCGTAACGCTTGGTGGCATCGGTGACCTGCACAGCCAGCTCGCGGGTGGGGGTGAGCACCAGCACGCGGGGGCCGCGGGCCTTGATCGTGGGCTCGGCGGTCAGGCGCTGCAGGGAGGGCAGCATGAAGGCGGCGGTCTTGCCGGAGCCGGTGCGGCTGGACACGACCAGATCCTTGCCGGCCAGGGCGGCCGGGATGGCCGCCAGCTGGACGGAGGTGGGTTCGGTGTAGCCGGCTTCGAGCACGGCCTGGGCGATGGGCTCGGACAGACCGAGACTGGAGAAATCCATGGAGTAGCTTTCCTTGCAGGAGGCGCGGATGCGGCGGCCGCGGGAAAAAACGGCAACGGGCCTCGGCGCTCGGAGCGCAGGGGCTTGCGGGGAGTGGGACTTTCCGCGCGAACGGGCGGGGGAAGGGACTCCGGGGCTGCCTGACGGGCATATCGGCACTAACCGGTCAGGACAAGCTCACGGCGAATCGGGAGCCTTGCGGGGGGTCAGGGACGATGTGACTCGGTGCAACCGCTTTGCACCGGGACGCGAACTATAGCGATAATGCGGCGGAACCACAAGGAACTTGTTGCATCGCAGCAGCCGTTCCAGGCAGCCCCCTTTCGACACGAGGATTCCTGCATGCGTTTCGACAACAGCCGCGAGAGCGACAACATCGAAGACCGCCGCGGCGACGGCGGCGGAGGTGGCCTGCCCATCGGCGGACGTGGCATCGGCCTGGGCACCGTGGTGCTGGCCCTGGTGGCCATGTATTTCGGCGTGGATCCCCGCGTGGTCCTGAACCTGGCCGAACAGGCGCCGGCCCCCAGCGCGCCCGCGCAGCACCGCGCCGGCCCCCCGGCCAACGACCCGGAAACCGTGTTCGTGCGCCACGTGCTGGCCGAGACCGAGGACACCTGGCAGACCCTCTTCCGCCAAAACGGCCGGGAATACGTGGATCCGAAGCTGGTGCTGTTCAGCGGCGCCACCCGCACCGCCTGCGGCACGGGTCAGACCGCGATGGGCCCGTTCTACTGTCCGGCAGACCAGAAGGTCTACATCGACCTGGCCTTCTACCAGGAACTGAAATCCCGCTTCCACGCGCCGGGCGAGTTCGCCCAGGCCTACGTGATCGCCCACGAGGTGGGCCACCACGTGCAGAACCTGCTGGGCATCTCAGCCAAGGTGCAGGCGGCGCGGGAGCGCGCCGGCGAGCGGGAAGCCAACGCCCTGTCGGTGCGCCTGGAGCTGCAGGCCGACTGCCTGGCCGGCGTGTGGGCCAAGAACGCCGACGCGGCCCGTCACATCATCGAGGCCGGCGAGGTGGATCAGGCCCTGCGCGCCGCCTCCGCCATCGGCGACGACACGCTGCAGAAGCAGGCCCAGGGCTACGCCGTGCCCGACAGTTTCACCCACGGCAGCTCGGAGCAACGCACCCGCTGGTTCAAGCGCGGCATGGAGGCCGGCGACCTGGCGGCGTGCAACACCTTTCAGGCCAAGACGCTCTGAGCGCGGCGCCGGCGCTCACACCGGCCGGCCCGCCGGGACCACGTCCTGCACCTCGAGGCTGACCCGGAAACACGCACCGCCGCCCGCCTGGGCGACAAGCTGGATGTCGCCGCCCATACGCCGGGCGAGCTGCCGAGCAACCGCCAGACCGATCCCGGCGCCTTCCACGCGCCCGGCGTTGCTCAGGCGCTGGTAGGGCTGGAACAGCGCGGCCACTTCCGCGGGCGGAATGCCCGGACCGTTGTCCGCGATCTCGAACCCATGCGCGCCACCGGGGAGGGTCCGCAGGGTGACGCGGGCGTCCAGCGTGTGGCGGGAGAACTTGACGGCGTTGGACAGGAGCTGGCGCACCACCCCGCGCAGCAGCACCGGGTCGCCCGTCACCTGCGGTCCGCCGGCACAGTCCAGACGGACCGCATGGCCCTGGCCGTGGCGCGCCATCAGGTCGGGCCACAGTGCGGTGGCCAGGGCAGCGAGGTTCACCGGCGCCCGTCGCGGCGGAGGGGCCGCGCTGCCGGCCAGCCCCTCCAGCCCCACGAGCGCAGCGCGGATCCGCCGGCTGGCTTCGGCGAGGCGGTCCAGCGCAGCAGGCACCTTGGCCGGGGCGTGGACGAGGGCGTCGCGGAGCAGGTCCACCTGATCGTCCAGGCTGAACACGGGACGGCGCAGGTCCCGCGCCACGGCCCCGGTCACGGCCTCCATGCGGGCGTGGGCCCCTGCGAGGGTCTCGAACTGTTCGGCGAGGCTCGCCTCACGGGCCTGGCAGGCCTCCAGGGCGCGCCGCAGGCGCCGGGTCATGAACGCGCTGATGGCCAGCAGGATGACGAGGGCCGCCAGCGGCACGGTGAGGTAGAGCGCAAACCTGCGGACCGGCAGCTCCGGCATGTAGCGCGTGTCGAGCCAGCGGTTGCGGGCGGTGGCGATGTCGGCGGGCGACAGGGCCTCGAGGGCACGGCCGAGGATCGCGGCCAGTTCCGGCGCGGCCGGCTGGACGCCCAGGTACAGCTCGCTATCGCCGTCCGGCACGTGGCCGGCGATGTAGAGCTTGCCGAGGAAGTGGGACTGGATCAGGCGGTTGATCGCGTAGAGATTGCCGATGGCCGCATCCGCGGACCCTGCGGCCACCCGGCGCAGGGCATCTTCCTGGGTGGGCACCTCCACCAGCTGGATCGTCGGGTAGGCGCTGCGGATGCGTTCGCGCAGGAAGTGGCTTTCCAGCAGGGCCAGCTTGCGTCCGGCGAATTCGCCCAGATCCCACACCTGCTGGAAGTCGCTGTGGGTCACGATGGCCGTCGGGGTGGTCAGGTAGGGCCCGACGAAGAGCAGCTTTTCGCGACGCTCCGGCGTGCTGGCGACACCCACCAGAACGTCCAGCTCGTTGCGCAGGGCCTTGTCCAGCACCGCGGACCAGGTGCCCGCCACTTCATCCACCGACAAGCCGACCTTGTCGCGCAGCAGTCGGAACAGCTCGATGGAATAGCCCTCCGCCTGGCGGTGCAGGTTCGTATAGCTGAGGGGATAGAAGGCCTGGTCGTAGCCGACGCGGATCGGACCATGGGCCTGGAGCCAGGCCTGCTCGGCGGCCGTCAGGTGAAAGGCCTCTCCAGGGATGCCGGTACCGGTCGGCAGGTAGCGGCGGAGCAGCGCGTGGCCCTCGGCGTCGCTGACGAAGGCCATGGCTTTGCGCAGGATGCCCGCCAGCAGGGTCTGGTCGCGCGGCACCGCCATCGCCATGGCGGACAGATCCGCGTCGAAACGCTGACGCACCTGCAGGTTCGCCAGGGACAGGCGCTCCATGTAGTAGTGGGCGACAGCCAGCAGGCCGACATAGGCATCCGCTTCGCCGGTGGCAACCGCCTGCAGCGCCGACGCCGCGTCGTCCACGTCCACCAGCCGGGCGCCGGGCCGGGTGCGAAGAAGGACCTCGCGGGACGCATGGCCCCGTTCGATGGCGATGCGGACGCCCCGCAGATCGGCCGGCAGGCCGGTGGGGCCGCCGCTGCTGCGGGTCACCAGCACCGCCGGCGAATGCATGTAGCCCCCGGTGAAGCGGTAGCGCTTGCGGCGCGATTCGGTCGGGGTGAGGGTCGGGATGAGGTCGATGGCGCCCGAATCGAGGGCGTGCAGCACCGCCGGGAATTCGGGGAAGCGCACCATCCGGAACTGCAGGCCGGTACGACGGCCGAGGAGTTCGAGGTAATCCGCGTTGGGGCCGGCGTAGCGGTCACCCGCCTGCCAGGCATAGAAGGGTTGAAAATCCGGTCCGTTGCCTGCCCGCAGGACGGGATGCGCGTCGAGCCAGGCCCGCTCCTCGGCGCTCAGGGCTGCGCGGAAACGCGTGACCGTGTCGCCGGGATGGGCCTCGTCTTGCGCCACAGCCGGCACAACGAGGCCGACCAGCATGACCAGCAGCAGGAGCAGCCGCCCGCAACCGGCGCACAGCCAGGGAGGCGGACGGCACGACACGAGGCGCATGACGAAGTCTTTCCGGAGGAGGTTCCGAACGTTCGCAGGATATGCGCTTTCCGGAGCCCTGTTCCACGCGGAATGGAACGATCTGTCTCGGGCTCCGGGTGCCCCGGACGGGGCGCGTGGATCAGCCGGCGAGGCGCGCGAAGGCGTCGACGACTTCGGGCGGCGCCTGCACCAGTTCGATCAGCACCCCTTCGCCGCCGATGGGGAACTCCTCATTGCCCTTGGGATGCAGGAAGGTGATGTCAAAGCCCGCTGCGCCCTTGCGGATGCCACCGGGGGCAAAGCGCACGCCGTTGGCGCTGAGCCATTCCACGGCCTTGGGCAGGTCGTCGATCCACAGCCCCACGTGGTTCAGGGGCGTGGTGTGCACGGCGGGCTTCTTCTCGGGATCGAGGGGCTGCATCAGATCCACCTCCACCTTGAAGGGGCCGGCGCCCATGGCGGTGATGTCCTCGTCCACGTTTTCCCGCTCGGACTTGAAGTTGCCGGTGACTTCCAGGCCGAACATGTCCACCCACAGGGTGCGCAGCCGGTCCTTGGACGGGCCGCCGATGGCGATCTGCTGGACGCCGAGGACCTTGAAAGGTCGGTTCATGGTTTTCTCCCTCTATCGTTGTATCGGTGTTTGGAGGGGGGATTCTACGGGCGGGCGGGTTCGGGACGGAAGGGGAGCGCGCCTGCGGCACGCGCTCAGGGCGTATCGCTCCCCGCCGGACGTGCCACGACCCGGTCGGCTTCCGGCACCAGACTCACCGTGTAATGGCCGCCGTCGGCCCGGTGGAGCGCCAGCAGATCGTAAGTCCGGAGCATGTCCAGCAGGCCGGAATGCCCGAAATTTGCCGGCGAGAAGCCGGGGTCGGTGCGCTTGAGGTACTGCCCGAGCGCGCTCAGGTGAACCTGACCTTCGGACGAATTTCCAGCCAGCAGGGCAACCGCGTCCACAACGAAGCGCGGACGCCGCTTGATCATCCCGCCGCGGGCCGCCTCCCCCTTGGTCGCTGCACCCGCGGGCTGCTCGGGACCCGTGCCGTTCCCCGCCTCCGTGTCGGCCGCCGGAGCCCATTCGAAGAACTGGTCGCTGGCATTGCGCAGGGCCTCCGGCGTCTTGGCCTCACCGACGATGCACACGGTGGCGCCCCGCTCCCGCAGCTTGCGGCACAGCCCCGCAAAATCCGAGTCGCTGGTCACCAGGCAGAATTTGTCGGCGCGGTCGTCAAAGAGGATCTCCAGCGCATCCAGGGCGAGGGCGATGTCCGACGTGTTCTTGCCGGCCGCATAGGTGTATTGCAGGCAGGGCGTGAAGGCCTGACGGACCAGAACCTCCTGCCAGGTCCGGGCGAGGGTGCTGTGGTTGCCGTAGCCCCGCCGCAGCACGACGCGGCCAAACTGGGCAGCGACCCGCAGGGCGTACTCGACGATGGGGGGCTGGGTGTTGTCGCAGTCGGCCAGCACGGCGACGCGGGTTTCGGCCTGAGAGGCATGCGGGACCACGGTATGGTTCTTCCGGAGAGGCGGGCGGGCCGCCGGGGCTGCCACTGTCGCACGCCGGCCACGCCTGCGTCATCCCCGCAATCGGTCAGGGCAGACGCAGGGCCGCCCGGAGACGATCACATGCCGGTCATGGGGCGCCGCGATACTGGCCCGATGGAGACTCCACACAGGTCCGACCTTGCCGGCACGACGGCCCTCGTCACCGGCGCCAGCAGCGGCATCGGCCGTGTCACCGCCCGCGAACTCGCCTGCCGGGGCGCCACCGTGGTTCTGGCCTGCCGCAGCGAGGCGCGCACCCAGCCCGTGCTGGCGGAGATCGCGCGCCTGACCGGCCGGGCCGATGCAGCCGTCTGGCTGCCCCTCGACCTGGCGGACTTCGCTTCGGTGCGCGCCTGCGCCGAAGGCTTCCTGCGCCTCGAACGTCCCCTTCATCTGCTGGTGAACAACGCCGGGCTGGCCGGCGCGCGGGGTCTGACCCGTGACGGCTTCGAGATGGCGTTCGGCGTCAATCACCTGGGCCATTTCCTGCTGACCCGTTGCCTGGAGGACCGCCTGATCACCTCGGCGCCGGCTCGCGTGGTGACCGTCGCCAGCCGCGCCCACCGGGGCGCCGGCGGTCTGGACTGGGCGGCCCTGCGCCGGCCGACCCGCAGCCTCACGGGCATCCGGGAATACGCTGCGTCCAAGCTCGCCAACATCCTGTTCAGCGCTGCACTGGCGCGCCGCCTGGCCGATCGTGGCGTCGGCGCCTACGCCGTGCATCCGGGCGTGGTGGATACCGAGGTATGGCGCACCGTGCCGGGCGCCTTGCGTCCCTTGCTCAGGCTGCGCGGCCTGCTCACCCCCGAGGACGGTGCACGCACCAGCCTCCACTGCTGCGTCGACGCCCTACCGGGCGAGAGCGGTCTGTACTTCGCCCGGTCCAGCCCGGTGACGCCGTCCCGACGCGCCCGCGACGGGGCGTTGGCGGACGAACTGTGGCAGCGCAGTGAGGCGTGGGTCGCCAGTTGAAGGCTGTCCCTCCGGCGCGATGCTCAGGCGCCGAACAGACGCGCCGCCGCAGTGGGGTTGGACGGAAAGTAGAAGTGTACATAGGACGCCGTCAGGCGGCCGACGCGGTAGATCGCCTCGCCCTCCCGCCCGGCCGGCGTGTGGGCGCGGGCGAGCGGCTCCAGCGGCGTCTCGCTGCGGGAATAGTGGAAGGTGTGCCCGGTGAGGCGACCTTCCGGCAGGAGGACGATCTGGGTGCCGAGGGCGGCCAGGCGGTCCTGCATGCGGGTATGACCGGGCAGCAGGCCGGCGCCGGGATGGGTGACGCCCTCCCGGTCGGTAATGGACGCAAACAGGCTCATCATGCCGCCGCACTCCGCCAGGATCGGCTTGCCGGCGGCCTTGTGGGCGGCCAGATCGGCGTGCCAGGCGTCATGGGCCGCCAGGGTGGCGGCGTGGAGCTCAGGATAGCCGCCGGGCAGCCACAGGGCGTCGCAGGGCGGCAGGCTCTCGC
Organism: Rhodocyclaceae bacterium; assembly: GCA_035335645.1. Taxonomy (GTDB): domain Bacteria; phylum Pseudomonadota; class Gammaproteobacteria; order Burkholderiales; family Rhodocyclaceae; genus Zoogloea. The sequence continues at coordinate 16,738 of DAOQMM010000052.1, forward strand.
CGGCAAGGGGCGAGAAGAAGCGCAGCTCGGCGCCCAGGGCGCGCAGCAGGTCCAGATTGGCCGGGTAGATGAAGCCGAAGGCGGCATCCCGGGCGATGGCGACCGTGCGCCCGGCGAGGAGCGGCGGCACGTCGGCCGGGGGCATACCGGCGAAGCTGACGGGCGGCGGCAGATCGGCCGCGCCGGTACGGGCCAGATGGTCTGCCAGCCGGTCGAGACGCGCGCCCAGGTCGGCAATCTCGGCCGCCTGGAGGAGGCCCAGATGACGCTCCGGCAGGGCCGCATCCGCATCCTGGGGCAGGGCGCCGTACCAGGCGAAGCTGCCGCCCAGGCTGTCCCGCAGCAGGTCGGCGTGGCCGGGGCTGCCCACGTGGTTGGCCAGGACACCGGAGAACGGCAGACCGGGCTCCCAGGTGGCGAGGCCATGCACCAGGGCGCCGAAGGTTTGAGCCATGGCGCGGGCGTCGATGACGGCCATCACCGGGATGCCGAAATAGCGGGCGATGTCGGCGCCGCTGGGCGTGCCGTCGAAGAGCCCCATGACGCCTTCGACGAGGATCAGATCCGCGTCCTGCGCCGCCGCATGGAGACGCCACGCCGCGTCGGCCGAGCCGCACATGCCCAGGTCCAGGTTATGCACCGGGTGGCCGCTGGCGACCGCGTGGATCTGCGGATCGAGGAAATCGGGCCCGCACTTGAAGACCCGCACCCGGCGCCCCTGGCGCGCATGCAGCCGGGCCAGCGCCGCGGTGACGGTGGTCTTGCCCTGGCCCGAGGCCGGCGCAGCGACGAACAGCGCCGGGCAGCTGGCGTCGGGAAAGCGCGGGTTCATGCGCCGCCCTCCGGATTGAACCAGGCCATCCGGCCCTGCAGGCTGACGACGCTGCCTACCAGGGTCAGGGCCGGCGGCGTGATGCCGGCACGCTTCACGGCCTCCGGCAGGGTCGCCAGATCGGCAGTGACCACGCGCTGGTCCGGGCTGGTGCCATGGCGCACCACGGCAGCGGGCGTGGTCGGTGCCAGGCCGTGGGCGATGAGCTGGCTGCAGATGTCGGTGAGCCGCGTGATGCCCATGTAGAACACCAGGGTCTGCTTCGGCCGCGCCAGCATGTCCCAGTCCAGATCGACGGTGCCGTCCTTGAGGTGACCGGTCACGAAGACGCAGGACTGGGCGTGGTCCCGATGGGTCAGCGGAATGCCGGCATAGGCGCCGATGCCCGATGCCGCGGTGATGCCCGGCACCACCTCGAAGGGAATGCCGGCCTCGACCAGCTCCTCCACCTCCTCGCCGCCGCGCCCGAAGATGAAGGGATCGCCACCCTTGAGGCGCACGACCCGGCGCCCTTCCCGCGCGAGGCTCACCAGCAGCGCGTTGATGCCTTCCTGGGGCAGACTGTGATTGGACGCCTTCTTGCCCACGTAGTAGCGGGCCGTGCCGGCCGGCACGCAGGCCAGGACTTCCTTGCTCACCAGGTTGTCGTAGACCAGGGCGTCGGCCTCCAGCAGCAGGCGCGCGGCGCGCAGGGTCAGGAGCTCTGCATCGCCGGGACCGGCGCCCACCAGATAGACCCAGCCGGGCCGGGCGGCGCCACGGGACGGGGGAAGCGTGGAATCGGACATGGAGGCTCTCCGGATCAATCGTGCGGGCGGACGGACTCAGGTGGCGGGCTTGCGCCACAGGGCCAGACGCACCGGCGCATCGGGAACGAAACGCAGACGACCGGCGACGCATTCGCCCCGGGACTGGGACAGCTCCTGCCAGGCTTCGGCGGGCACCTGGGCCGCAAACGTCACCAGATCGGCGCGGGCCTGATCGTCCTCGGCACTCACCACCAGGCGGCCGCCAGGCGCAAGGCGCGCCCAGGCCATGGCGAGCCACTCGGGCAGGCCGGCGCTGCCGCGGATGAAGACGGCCTCCGGTGCAGGCCAGGCCGCCGCGTGGATCGGCATCGCCGACGGGATCGCGGCCAGGTTTTCACCGACCCCGACGCGGGCCAGGGACAGACCGAGCAGGGTGGGATCGACGCCGACGGCGCGGACACGGGCGGTCGGCACGGCGCGGGCCCATTCCAGGGCGACGCTGGCCTCGCCATCACTGATCGCCCAGCCCGTCTCCCAGGCGGCCGGCTGCAGCCAGGCAAGCGCGAGGACGCGCACTGCCAGGGGCAGCGCGGCCCCGGCGTCATCCCCCAGTGCCGCGGCGGAGAGGCCGGGCAGCTCGGTGAATACGCCGGCCGACGGGCCGGTCGCGACGATCAGCACCGCGTGGGGATCCAGGGGCTCGCGCAGTTCGACCAGCTCCGACGCCAGCCAGGCGGTGGCCCGCGGTGCCGTGCCGTTGAACTCGCACACCCACACGCGGGCACCGGGAAAGCCGCTCTCCAGCAGCAGGCGGGCCACCGCGGCGGGGCGCTCGGCGTCGGCGACCGGCACCGCCAGCAGGCGGTGGGCGCGCAGCTGGCCGCGCAGGGCCGCCAGCGGTGCACGGCGCAGGTCCACCAGGGTGACGATCTCGGCCGACAGGCCCAGCGCCGCGCACGCCGCCTGTACGCGCCCGACGCCGGGCAGCACGCGCACGTGGGCCGGTCCCAGGTCGGCCAGCAGTTCGGCGGCCGGTCCATCGCCGGCGCCGTCGCCAACGCACACCAGCACGGCCCCCGCGTGCCCCGCGTTACGCACGTCCAGATGCGCCGTCTCGGCGCCGCACAGGCGCTGGGGTGCTGACAGGGAGAGCCCGCTCAGGCGGTCGAGGGCCTCGGCAGTGCCGAGGATCACGCGGGCCCCGGCGAGCGCCTCCCGCGCCGCGGCGGACAGGGCCGGCGGCAGGTCCAGCCCCAGGCTCACGACGGTAAGGGGCGGGGGCTCGGCCGGTTCGGGGATGGCGTCCGCAAAGGACGGGGCGAGCGCCTCGGCCGCAGAGTCCATCAGCGCAGCGTCGGCCGCCTCGCCATCGGAGACCGCGGCATCGCCATCGGTGTCGCTACCGCCGCGACCGCGGCGGCGTTTGCGCTTGCGGCGCGGCCCGCCGGACTCGTCGCCGGCTTCGGGCACGGCACCTTCTGCCGTGATCGGCGCGGTGGGATCGTCCGATGCCGCCGCTTCGTCGGGAGCGTCAGCAGCCGGTTCAGGCCTACTTTCTGGGTCCGCGGCGGCGGGCTCGCGCGGCACGACGGGCAGGGCCTCGTCCGCCACCACAGCCCCATCGGAGCGGACGGCTGGCGACTCCAGAACCAGTTCGGCCTGGGGGGCGGCGAGGCGTGCCGCCGGCAGTTCCGGGGGCGTGTCGGGAAGACTGTCGGGCTCGGGCGGGCGGGCGCTGCCGCGGGGCGCACGCCGGGACGGTGCGCGCGGGGATTTCGCCTTGCCCGCAGCACGCTTGCGGGGTGTCGCCTCGGCCAGCGTCGGCGGGGCGTCGCCCTGAGGGCTGGCAGGTGCGTCGCCTGCCGCGGGCCCGACGGGCTTTTCGGGGGTGTCCGGAACGTCCGCACTCTTGCGGCGCGAAGCCGCACGCGGCGCAGCGCGGCGGCGCGCCGGCGGGGAAGCGTCGGCCGGATCGGCGGCCGGGGGCGTGATCTGATCGTCGTTCATGCG
>DAOQMM010000052.1:20428-23341 GCA_035335645.1 Rhodocyclaceae bacterium
GCCGGCAAGCCCCTTGCCCGCAACCTCAAGGCCCGCGTGCAGACCACCGCGCTCGGGCAGTTCCCCTTCGCGAGCGTGGTGGGCTGCATCGACTCCCGCGCCGCACCGGAGATCGTCTTCGACCAGAGCATCGGCGACCTCTTCGTCGCCCGCGTGGCCGGCAACACAGTCAATGAGGACATCCTGGGCAGCCTCGAGTACGCCGCCAAGGTGGCGGGCTCGCGGGTCATCGTGGTCCTCGGCCACACCAGTTGCGGCGCCATCAAGGGCGCCTGCGACGACGTGAAGCTGGGTAACCTGACCACCCTGCTGGCCAAGTTCAAGCCGGCCGTGGCGGCGGCCACCACGCCGGGCGAACGCACGTCCCACAACCACGCCTTCGTGGACGAGGTGACGGAGTTGAACGTGAAGCAGGTGGTGCAGAAGATCCGCGCCGACAGCCCCATCCTCAAGGGCCTGGAGGACGAGGGCAGGATCCGCATCGTCGGCGCCCTCTACGACACCAGCTCGGGCAAGGTGCGCTGGTACTGAGCGCCCGCGCCGGACCCCGCCTCCGGCGCGCCTGAGAACGAAGAGGCCCGCGCGCAGCGGGCCTCTTCACGTCACGGAGCGGAAAGCCGCTTACAGCAGCACGCGCTCGATGCCACCCTGGTTGGCCTTGTCCACGTAGTCGGCCATCCAGTTGTCGCCGAGGAGGTGGCGGGCCATCTCGACGACGATGTAGTCCGCCTCCACGCCGCCCGCGTCGTGGGCGTAGCGGGACAGGCCCTGTAGGCAGCTCGGGCACGAGGTGAGGATCTTCACCGGCGCGGCGCTGTCGTCGCCCCGCAGCCGGGCGGCGCCCTTCTCGATCTCCTCCTGCTTGCGGAAGCGCACCTGGGTCGAGATGTCCGGGCGTGTCACCGCGAGGGTGCCGGACTCGCCGCAGCAGCGGTCGGACAGATCGACCCGCGTGCCCATCAGCGTGTTGGCCACCTGGAGGCCGGCATGGACCTTCATGGGGGTGTGGCAGGGCTCGTGGTACATGTAGCGGGCGCCCTGCACGCCGTCGAGCTTGAGGCCCTTCTCGAGCAGGTATTCGTGGATGTCCAGCAGGCGGCAGCCCGGGAAGATCTTCTCGAACTGGTACTTCAGGAGCTGATCCATGCAGGTGCCGCAGGACACGATCACCGTTTTGATGTCCAGATAGTTCAGGGTGTTGGCGACCCGGTGGAAGAGCACCCGGTTGTCGGTGGTGATGCGCTGACCCTTGTCCTCGTCGCCGGCGGAGGTCTGCGGATAGCCGCAGCACAGGTAGCCGGGCGGCAGCACGGTGGTGGCGCCCACATGGTAGAGCATGGCCTGGGTGGCCAGCCCCACCTGGCTGAACAGGCGTTCGGAACCGCAGCCGGGGAAGTAGAACACCGCCTCGCTGTCGTCGCGCAGCTGCCTGGGATCACGGATCACCGGGACGATGGTGTCGTCCTCGATGTCCAGCAGGGCGCGGGACGTGCGCTTGGGCAGGCCGCCGGGCATGGGCTTGTTGATGAAGTGGATCACCTGGGCCTTCAGCGGCGGCTTGCCGAGGGTGGCGGGCGGATGGGCGACCTGTCCCTGCACCAGGCCGAGGGACTTGCCGAGCTGGTGGCCGAGGCGCTGGGCCTTGTAGCCGAGGCCGATCATGCCCGCGCGGATGGTCTTGATGGTGGCCGGATCCTTGGCGGTGAGGAAGGCCATGGCCGCCGCCTTGCCCGGATTGAAGCTGCGCTTGCCCTGCTGGCGCAGGAGGTTGCGCATCTTGATGGAGACATCACCGAAGTCGATGTCCACCGGGCAGGGCTTTTCGCACTTGTGGCAGACGGTGCAATGGTCGGCCACGTCCTCGAACTCGGCCCAGTGGGCGAGGGACACGCCGCGGCGGGTCTGCTCCTCGTAGAGGAAGGCCTCGATCAGCAGGGAGGTGCTGAGGATCTTGTTGCGCGGGCTGTAGAGCAGATTGGCGCGGGGCACGTGGGTGGAGCACACCGGCTTGCACTTGCCGCAGCGCAGGCAGTCCTTGATGTCGTGGGAGATCTCGCCGATGGCGGTCTGCTCCATGATCAGGGACTCGTGGCCCATCAGGTTGAAGCTGGGCGTGTAGGCGTTGTCCAGGTTGCCGGTGAGGGCACCGTGGCGCATCAGCTTGCCCCGGTTGAAGCGGCCCTCCGGATCCACCTGCTGCTTGTAGGCCCAGAAGTTGGCCATCTCCGCGTCGGTGAGGTAGTCCAGCTTGGTGATGCCGATGCCGTGCTCACCGGAGATCACGCCGTCGAGGGCGCGGGCCAGGGCCATGATGCGGTCCACCGCCCGGTTGGCGGTCTGGAGCATCTCGTAGTTGTCGGAGTTGACCGGGATGTTGGTGTGCACGTTGCCGTCGCCGGCATGCATGTGCAGGGCCACGAAGACGCGGCCGCGCAGCACCTGCTTGTGGATCGCGCGCAGCTGCTCGACCACCGGCGCGAACATCTGGCCATCGAAGATTTTTTCCAGGCGGGGCTTCAGCTCGCTCTTCCAGGAGACCCGCACGGAGTAGTCCTGCAGGCGGTGGAACAGGCGCGGCCGGGCCGCCCGGTTGGTGAGTTCACCGGCCACCACGCCGTAGGAGACGAAGCGTGGCTCGGCCTCGGCGAGGGGCAGGTCGAGGTTCTCGAGCAGCCATTCCCAGCGCAGGCGCACGGCCTCCAGGTAGTTGAGGGCGTCGCGGCGGCGGTCACCGAGGAGCTCCTCGCGGGAGATGGTGGCATCACCCGTGTGCAGCGGCAGCTCGCCTTCCAGGAAGGCGCGCAGGGCCTCGCACAGGGCCAGCTTGTTCTGGATGGACAGCTCGATGTTGATGCGCTCGATGCCGTCGCAGTAGTCGCCCATGCGCGGCAGCGGGATCACCACGTCCTCGTT
>DAOQMM010000053.1:0-4615 GCA_035335645.1 Rhodocyclaceae bacterium
CCTGGGACAAGCTGCCCAAGGCCGGCGCCATGGTGGCCGCGGTGGCCCACAAGGAATATGCCGAGATGGGTGTGGGCGCGCTGGCCGAGAAGATCGTGTCCGGCGGTGTGTTCACCGACGTGAAAAGCTTCTATGATCCGGCTGCCATCGAGGCGGCGGGGGCCAAGGTGTGGCGGCTGTAAGCGCGAGGGGCCTTGCGGCTGTGTAACGTCGCAAGGCGACAATTATTTCTTTGTGCTGCCTCAGGCGGGCGCGCGATAATGCGCGCCCGCACTGTTTGTACTCGCCGGAGCTTTCCATGTCTCGCTCACTTATTTACCTTGTTGCCGGAGCCCGGCCGAACTTCATGAAGATTGCACCGATCGTTCGCGCGCTGGAGGCGAGGTCGGATCGGTTTGAGTACAAGATCATCCACACCGGCCAGCACTATGACCGGGAGATGAGCGATGTCTTCTTCGACGAGTTGGGCATTCCCAAGCCTGACTACCACCTTGAAGCCGGGGGGGGCAGCCACGCGACCCAGACGGCCAAGATCGTGGTGGCCTTCGAGGAAATCTGCAGGCAAGTCCGGCCGGATTGCGTGCTGGTTGTTGGCGACGTCAATTCCACGCTGGCGTGCTCGATTGTCGCAAAGAAGCAGGTGATCCCCGTGGCTCACGTGGAGGCGGGCCTGCGTAGCGGGGACATGCGGATGCCCGAGGAAATCAACCGTCTCGTCACCGACAGCATCTCGGACTGGTTCTTCTGCACCGAGCCCTCGGGTGTCGAAAACCTGCTGCGTGAGGGTAAGGTCAAGGACGTTGTTTTCCATGTTGGTCACGTGATGGTCGATAATCTCTTGTACCAGCGGGACAAGCTCGATGCGTCGGATAAATCTGGCTTGACGACCGAAGCCATCAAGGCGAAACAACCCAAGTACGGTGTTGTAACCCTTCACCGGCCATCCAATGTGGATGAAGAGCCGACGCTGCGAGGCATCGTCGGCGCGCTCCGTCAGATTGCCGAACAGCTGCCCCTGATCTTTCCGGTGCATCCTCGCACCCGTGGCAACCTGGAGCGCTTCGGCCTGGATCTTGGCCCGAATGTGCTGCTGACCAAGCCTCAGTCGTATATGGAGTTCCTGAATCTGTGGAAGGACGCGGCGCTGATCCTCACTGATAGTGGCGGCCTTCAGGAGGAAACCACTGCCTTGGGCATTCCCTGCCTGACGCTACGCGAGAACACTGAGCGCCCGGTGACGGCGGACGAGGGTAGCAACGTGCTTGTCGGACCCAACCCCCAGCGCATTCTCGAAGAAGCTGCCAAGGTGCTCTCTGGCGCGGGCAAACAGGGGCGCCGTCCCGCCTTGTGGGACGGCAAGGCCGCCGAGCGCATCGTTGCCGAACTGGATCGGTTGCTGGAATGGAGTACGTCAGTTTAGTTTATTGCAGATATTGGGAATTTAGATTATAGGAATTCAGAAACTCCTATCTTTCGTAAATGTTGTTTGGAAATAGTTAGGCTGATATTTATGGCGCTTATATAGCGGAGAGTGTATTGGCAAAAGGCATGATCCTGGCCGCAGGCCAGGGCACGCGGGTCCGCCCGCTCACAAAGAACATCCCCAAACCCATGGTGCCCATCCTCGGTAAGCCGCTGATGGAATACCTGATCGAACATCTGGCCAGGCACGATATTCGCCAGATCATGGTGAACGTGGCGTTCAACCATTACAAGATCGAGAATTTTTTCGGCGACGGGCATCGCTGGGGTGTGGAGATGGGGTATTCCTACGAGGGCAAGCGGGATCATGGCGATATTGTGCCAAAGCCCCTCGGCTCGGCCGGCGGCATGCGGCGAATTCAGGACTTCGGTGGTTTCTTCGATGAGACCACACTGGTGTTATGTGGTGACGCGATTGTCGATCTGGACATTACTGCTGCGATTGCAGAGCACAAGGCCAAAGGGGCGATTGCCACGGTGGTGACAGTCGAGGTGCCGCTTGAGCAGGTGAAAAATTACGGTGTGGTAGTGGCGGACGAGCAGGGACGAGTGATGTCCTTTCAGGAGAAGCCCAAGCCGGAAGAGGCCAAATCGCGTTTGGCGAGTACCGGTATCTACATCTTTGAGCCGGCGGTGCTTGACTATATTCCCCCTGGCGTGGAGTTCGATATTGGCAGCCAGTTGTTCCCGAAGCTGGTGGAGTTGGGGGTGCCGTTCTATGCGCAGCGGCATGCGTTCAACTGGATCGATATCGGCAGGCTGACGGATTATTGGGATGTGTTGCAACGGGTGCTGCGTGGTGAAGTGGCTCAGATGCACATGCCGGGCCAGGAGGTGGCGCCAGGGGTGTGGGTTGGGTTGAATACGTCGATTGCGTGGGAAAGCGTGCAGCTCGTTGGGCCGGTTTACATCGGGTCCAATGTGCGTATCGAGCCCGGCGTGTCCGTCATCGGGCCAGCGTGGATCGGGCACGGTAGCCATCTCCGCTCGGGTTCGCGCGTCGTGCGGAGCATTCTTTTTGAGTACACCCGCGTGGCGGAGGGCATGGTCTTCACGGAGAAGATCCTGTCACCCCAGTATTGTGTCGACCGCAGTGGTGAAGCGGTATATGTCGGTGACGATACCTGCCCGTTGCGTTGGGGGGATGCCCGTGCGTGAGCGTGATGCAGTGCTGCATGCTTCAGAGCCTTGCAGGCGGCACAGGCTTGTTGCGAGGCGTTGAAGGGTTCATCTATGGGATCTGTTTTTTGGGGATTCCGGAACGCTTTAGGCGGTTTGCGTTGCGGCTCGGTGATCTATTCCAAGTGGCGGATCGACAATGCGCCGCTGCGCTGTTTTTTGCGCACAGGCGGAGAAAGCCGCTCAGTTAGGGGAGAGCGAGCCGGGCATGTGTGCCGCGGCTCGCGGCGTGTTGCCTGAGATGATTCGCCGGATTTATCCGCCGACGGGCACCGCGTGGACGTTGCTCCACTGGCCGACCTGTTGATCCCTGAGCCGGTAGATGGCCTTGTATTTCCAGAGGGCGACGGTGTTGGGCATGGGGGCGTTGTCGGCAAAGCGGTAGTCGGTGCTGATGTCGAGGAACACGAAGCCCTTGTCGTTGCCCCGGTCCACCCAGATTTCGAGGGAGTCGGCCTTGCCCTTGGACCACAGGATGTAGGGCCGGCCGGCTTCGATGCGGGTGTCGAGGGTGGGTTTCCAGGTGGCGGGATCGACGACCTTGACGGTGCCGACGATGCCGAGATCCTGGCCGATCACGTCGGTGTAGTTGCGGGCGGCCTTGATGCGAGTAACCAGGGAGGTGAGGCGGGGAATGATGCCCGGCGGAACGGTGGGCGGCACCGGGTCTGGCAGGCTGGGGAAGACGGGGAGCGCCGCCTTGCTGGCGCCGCCGTCCCGGATGAGGTTCTTGTAGGCCGTCCATTGCTTGGCGTTGTTCTGCATCTGGTTGAAGACGCTGAGGATGTAGCGCATGGCGATGGCGTCGGCCTGGACGGCTTCGATTTCTTCGGTGCTGATGTAGAGCACGTCTTTGTAGGCCGGTAGTTTGGCGGCAAGCATCTCCAGCACTTCGATCTTGCCGCTGTCGTCGGTCGGGAGGTAGTAGCTCTTGGGCATGATGTCTCTCCAGTCTCAATAGGGGTAGATCAGGTCATCGGGCAGGTCTGGCACGGTGTGCCGCACGCCCGGAAACGTGTGATGAAGCGTGGGGATGTGTTGTGTCAGGTCGGGCACCTCCGGAATGTGTTGAAAAGATGGTTGCGGAACCCCACGGACACGATGTGGGAGCGTTGGCAGAATGTTTGAGATGTGTGAAACGATCCGAAGGGTGTCATGCAGGCCCTGCGGGATGTGCGGCGGGAAATATGTGATGTGCAAATGATCCTGGTGGACGTGCCATGGGATCCGGGGACGGTGAGGCAGGAAAGGAAGATGGCGGAGAACATGGTGAAGGCTCACGCTGGACGATTGTTGGTGAACAAATGTACAGTGTTTTTACTATAGACCATTTGCGTAGATGTGTAGAAATATTTGATGCGTTTGGGGTGTGTGGATGAATTTTGGGTATGTGGATTGCCGGGTCCGTTGCCCAAATGCATTTCTGCCAACCCGGGCGCAGTGCCATCAGGTGCCTTCGGCCGGATGGAGAAGGGCTTTTGGGGGCTGCGCGTGCCGGTGGCTCGGCGTTCTGGGGATGGAGGTGAGATGAGTTCCGCGGAGCGCGATTTCGGTCGAGCCGTTCTCAAGACGGTAACGACTTCGACTTAAAATGTTCATTCCTCCCCTATGGAATCCGCTCCCTCCATGAAGATCGCCATCGCCGGCACCGGCTACGTCGGACTGTCCAACGCCATCCTGCTGGCCCAGCACAACGAAGTCGTTGCCCTGGACATCGTTCCCACCAAGGTGGAGCAGCTCAATCGCAAGGAGTCGCCCATTGAGGATCGGGAGATCGAGGAATACCTGCGCGCCAAGCCGCTCAACTTCCGGGCGACGTTGGACAAGCGGGAGGCCTACGACGGGGCCGAGGTGGTCATCATTGCCACGCCCACCGACTACGATACCGAGACCAACTTCTTCAACACCCGCTCCATCGAATCCGTGGTGCGGGACGTTCTGGCGATCAACCCCC
>DAOQMM010000053.1:4715-22725 GCA_035335645.1 Rhodocyclaceae bacterium
TTCAACACCCGCTCCATCGAATCCGTGGTGCGGGACGTTCTGGCGATCAACCCCCAGGCCCTGATGGTCATCAAATCCACGGTGCCCGTGGGCTACACCGCCAAGCTGCGGGAGCAGTTCGGGATCGACAATGTGATCTTCTCGCCGGAGTTCCTGCGGGAGGGGCGTGCGCTGTACGACAACCTGTACCCGTCGCGCATCATCGTGGGCGAGCGTTCGGAGCGGGCGCAGGCTTTTGCCGATCTGCTCCGCCAGGGCGCGATCAAGCAGGATGTGCAGGTGCTGCTGACCGACAGCACCGAGGCGGAGGCCATCAAGCTCTTCGCCAACACCTACCTGGCGATGCGGGTGGCCTACTTCAACGAGCTGGACAGCTATGCGGCGGCCCACGGGCTGGATACCCGCCAGATCATCGACGGGGTGTGCCTGGATCCGCGCATCGGCAGCCACTACAACAACCCGAGCTTCGGCTACGGCGGCTACTGTCTGCCCAAGGACACCAAGCAGCTGCTGGCCAATTACCGGGATGTGCCCCAGAACCTGATCCACGCCATTGTCGAGTCGAACACCACGCGCAAGGACTTCATCGCCGATGAGATCATCCGTCGCCGGCCGCGCACGGTGGGGATCTTCCGGCTGATCATGAAGGCCGGTTCGGACAATTTCCGGGCGTCGAGCATCCAGGGCATCATGAAGCGGATCAAGGCGAAGGGCATCGAGGTCATCGTCTATGAGCCGGTGCTCAAGCAGGACGAGTTCTTCAACTCCCGCGTGGTGAACGATCTGGCGGCCTTCAAGGCCCAGTCGGACGTGATCATCGCCAACCGGCGCACGGACGCGCTGGCGGATGTGGGGGACAAGGTCTTCACGCGGGATCTGTTCGGCAGCGACTGATCTCCCGTGGAGGCGCCGGGCGGGAGGCGGTGCCTGCCCGATCTCCGGCCGCGCGACCTCGATGGCTGGTATCCCATGTCCGCTTCGGGGACAATGCCGCCCGTGGCGGGCCGGCACGGCCGCGAAGCGGAGCGAGCAATGAAGAAGACCCTTCTGGCTTATGGGGCGGCGGCGCGTTCGTTGCTGCGGGCCGACATCCTGTGGCATCTCATGTGGCCGACGATCCTGTCGGCGGCCCTGTGGGTGGGCGGGCTGGCCTTTGGGTGGAGTGCGCTGGTGGCGTCGGCCCAGGACGGGCTGGTGGCGCTGCCCTGGCTCGGCAGCTGGCTGGCAGGTTCGCCGGGGGCGCTGGTGGTGGCGCTGGTGCTGTTCAAAATCGCGCTGGTGGTGCTGGTCCTGCCGGTGATCTATGTGACGGCGGCCTTTCTGGTGGCGGCGATCGCGTTGCCCCTGATGCTGGAGACGGTGGCCCGCACGGATTACGCGGACCTGGCGCGCCGTGGCGGCGGCAGTACCTGGGGCAGCGTGTGGAATGCCCTGGTCGCGGTGATCGTCTTCCTGCTCCTGCTGGTGGCGAGCCTGCCCTTGTGGCTGATCCCCGGCGCCGGGCTGGTGATCTCCCTGCTCCTCACCGCGTGGCTCAACCAGCGGGCCTTCCGTTACGATGCGCTGATGACCCACGCGGATGCCTACGAGCTCAAGGCCCTGCCGCAGCAGCAGTCCGCCGGGCTGTTCGGCGTGGGCCTGCTGGGGGCGGTGCTGGCCCACGTGCCGCTGCTCAACCTGTTTGCGCCGGCCGTGACGGGGCTGGCCTTCGTCCATTACCTGCTGGCGGCGCTGCGGGATGCGCGTCGCACCGAAAACGTGATCGAGGTGGTGTGAATGTCGGATCTTCGAGAAGCCGCGCCAGCCTTTGGCGCGATCATCATTGGCGACGAGCTGCTCTCCGGGCGTCGCGAGGACAAGCATCTGGCCAAGGTGGTGGAACTGCTCAAGGCCCGCGGGCTGCGGCTGGCCTCGGCGCGCTACGTGGGGGACGAGCGGCCGCGGCTGGTGCAGACCCTGCGCGAGAGCTTCGCCAGCGGCGACATCGTGTTCAGTTTCGGGGGCATCGGCGCCACGCCGGACGATCACACCCGCCAGGCGGCGGCCGAGGCGCTGGGGCTGCCCCTGGCCCTGCATCCGGAGGCCGAGGCGGAGATCCGCGGGCGCTTCGGCGACGAGACCACGCCCCAGCGTCTGCAGATGGGCGTGTATCCGGTGGGCAGCGCGATCATTCCCAATCCCTACAACCGGATTCCGGGCTTCTCGATCCGCCAGCACTTCTTCGTGCCTGGCTTTCCGGTGATGGCCTGGCCGATGGTGGAGTGGGTGCTGGATACCCGCTTCGCGCACCTGCATCACCGCACGGACTACGTGGAGCGTTCGATCCTGGTGTGGGAGGCGCTGGAAGGGAAGCTCATCGACCTGATGGAGACGCTGACCGCCGACTACCCGGACCTGACCCTGTTCAGCCTGCCGTGCTTTGGCGGTGACGAGGTGCGCCGGCATGTGGAGCTGGGCATGAAGGGTTCGGCCGCCCGCGTGGACGAGGCGATGGCACGCATCGTGGCCGAAGTGGCGCGGCGGGGTTACCGGTGGGACGCTCCGGGCGCGGACGCGTCGGCGGCGTAAGGGTGCGTCGGTGAGCGGCGGACGGTCCGGCTATCGGGATTTTCCGGGGCGGCGCTGGTTGGTGGTGGCCCTGCGGGCCGGGCACATGGCGGGCGTGGTGGGCGTTGGCGCGGCCCTGCTGGCCGAACCCATGGTGGCGCCGGAGCCGGCCTTTCTGGTGTTGCTGGTGGCGGCCGGGGCGGCCATGGCGCTGCTGGACGCCTATTCCAATCCGGACTGGCTGCGGGAGCCGGCCGGCTGGTCGCTGTTCGCCAAGTTTGCGCTGTTGGGCTGGTACATGGCCGATGCGGCAGTGCGTTTGCCCCTGTTCTGGGCCATCCTGGTGTTCTCCGTGCTGTTCGCCCACGCGCCGGCGAGCTTCCGGCACCGTCGCCCCAACGGGCGCTGAACGGGGCGCGGCGTGACGGATGTCACGCTGCTGCAGTCTGCGCTGCGTATCCTCCCGGACGCTTTAAAGTGGAGGATGCGCGATGGAGTTGTCGGATATTCCCGTCAAGACGGCGGCGGGACACGAGGAGATCGCGCGTCGCGACCGACGTCTGCCGACCCGCCTGCGGACCCTGCTGATCCTCGCCGATGGCAAGCGGTCGGTGCAGGCGCTGGCGGACGCCACCGTCGGCTTCGGGCCGGTGGATGAGCCCCTGGCCCACCTTGTGACGCTCGGCCTGATCGAGCCGATGCGCAAAGCGGCACCTCCGGATCCATCGTCGGCCCCCGCGCTGCCGGCCAGTCGCGCTGCGCAACCCCAGGGCGTGCCCGAGAAGCCGGCGCACGAGCGCCCGGCGCCGCGTCCCGGCCAGCGCCGTTCCCTGGCGCTGGCGCGGCTCTACCTGCTCAATGCCATGGAGCAGAGCCTGCGTCAGGACGACCAGCCGATCCGCGACTGCCTGCGCGCCGCCAAGACCCGCGCGGAGCTGTTGCAGGCCTTTGAGGTGTGCCGGGAGGTGGCCCAGGAGGTGGGCGTCAAGCACATCCGGACCATCGAGGCCCAGTTCTTCGAGATGCTGCCTGAGGAGGGCTGAGACGGGGGCCGGGCCGAGGCCCCCGTCCGCACGGGCGGCTTACTGCTCGCCGCCGCGCTTGCCGGCGTGTTCCCGGGCGAGGCGCTGCTGCACCTCGGCAGGGGCCGGCTCGTAGTGGCTGAAGGCGATGGCGCAGCTGCCGTCGCCGCCGCTGATGGACTTGAGGCGGCTCTCGAAGCCTTCCAGCTCTGCCATGGGCACCAGACTGGTGATCTCGGTGACGCCGGCCTGGGGCGCATCGGTGCCGGTGACGCGCCCGCGCCGGCCGGAGAGTTCGGCGCTGATGCCGCCGAAGTGCTCGTCGGCGATGCGCACGGTGAGGGTCACGAGGGGTTCCAGCACCACCGGGCGGGCGGCCTGGACGGCTTCCTGCACGGCGTGACGGGCGGCGGTGACGAAGGAGATCTCGTTGGAATCGACGGCGTGGTGCTTGCCGTCGAAGACCACCACGCGCAGATCCTGCAGCGGGAAGCCGGCCATCACGCCTTCGATCACGGCCTGGTGCACGCCCTTCTCGACGGCGGGCATGAAGTTGCCGGGGATCACGCCGCCCTTCACTTCATCGGCGAAGACGACGCCGGCGCCGCGCTCCAGGGTTTCGACACGCAGGGCCACTTCACCGAACTGACCGGCGCCGCCGCTCTGCTTCTTGTGACGGTAGCGGGCTTCGGCCGTGCCGGCGATGGTCTCGCGGTAGGGAATGGCGGGCGGGCGGGTGACCAGGCTGAGGTTCCAGCGGGTCTTGAGCTGTTCCAGCACCACCTTGAGGTGTACCTCACCGAGGCCGCGGATGACGGTCTCCTTGGCCTGGGTGTCGTGTTCGACGGAGAGGCAGGGGTCTTCGTCGAGCAGGCGGTGGAGGGCGTCGGAGAGCTTCTGCTCGTCGCCGTGCTTTTCCGGTTGCAGGGCGAGGCCGAAGACGGGCTGCGGGTAGCGCGGCGGGACCAGGTGGAAGTGGTCTTCGTCGTGGGAGTCGTGGAGCACCGCGTCCCGGTGGATCTCGTCCACCCGCGCCACGGCGCACAGGTCGCCGGGGATGCCGACCGTGATCTCGGTCTGGGTCTTGCCCTGGATGCGCAGCAGGTGGCCGACCTTGAAGGGCTTGCGGGCGTCGCCGACGAAGAGCTGGGTGGCCGGCGTGACGGTGCCCTGGTGGATGCGGAACAGGCCCAGCTTGCCGCGGAAGGGGTCGTTGCTGACCTGGAAGACGTGGGCGATGACGTGCTGGTCGGCGGCGGTGGTGGCTTCGACGGGCTGGGCGGCGGGGCCTTCGCCCTTGAGGAAGTGGGGCGGATTGCCTTCGGTGGGGTCGGGCAGCAGGCGGCCGAGGATGTCGAGGAGTTCGCTGACGCCGGCGCCGCTGCGGGCAGAGGTGAAGCACACGGGGATCAGGTGGCCTTCCCGCAGGGCCTGCTCGAAGGGATCGTGGAGCTGGGCGGGTTGGAGGGATTCGCCTTGTTCCAGGTAGAGGGCCATGAGGTCTTCGTCCACCTCGACCACCTGGTCCACGATGCGGTCGTGGGCTTCGCGCACGGAGGAGAAGGCCGGCACGGCGTCGTAGTCGGGCTTGAAGAAGCAATCCACCACGCCCGTGCCGCCCGCCAGGGGCAGGTTGATGGGCAGGCATTCCTTGCCGAAGCTGGCGACGATGTGCTCCATCAGGGCACCGAAATCCACGCCCGGCGCGTCGATGCGGTTGACCACCAGCATGCGGCACTTGTCGGCGGCGGCGTCCATGATGCGGCGGGTGACGGTCTCGACACCGGCCGCGGCGTTGATGACGACGACCGCGGTCTCAACCGCCGGCAGGGAGGCCAGGGCGCGCCCGAGGAAGTCCGGCAGGCCCGGCGTGTCGAGGAGGTTGACCCAGTGCTCGGCCCATTCCAGGTGGGCCAGGGCGGTGTTGAGGGAGTGCCCGAATGTCTTTTCCTGCGGGTCGAAATCGCTGACCGTGTCGCCCTTTTCGACCGAGCCGGGGGCGCCAATGGCACCGGCGGTGGCGAGGAGCTTTTCCAGCAGGGTGGTCTTGCCGCTGCCGGACTGGCCGAGGAGGCTGAGGTTGCGGATGTCGCGGACCGAAGTGGGTGTCATGGGGCGCTCCCTTGTGGTGTGTTCTGAAGTGTCGGCTGCATGACAGTATCGGCCCGTCACCGGCCTGCAACAACGATCTGGATCAAATGCCCTTCACCATGCAAGGCCGCGCCGGGCGTGGGGATCGGGCGCGGCGACGCCGACCAGGGGCAGCAGCGCGGAGAGGGCGTGGTCTTCGGTGCGATAGGCGGCGTGGGGCGCCAGCCCGGCCCACAGACCGGTGCGTTCGAGCACGTCGATGACCTGCTTCTTGAGCCCGCAGCAGGCCAGGGTGTGACCCGCCTCGTGGAACTGGCGGTGGATGCGGCGCAGGGTGTCTACGCCGCTGGCGTCCATGTCGTTGATGCCGGCGCAGGCGAGGAGCAGCACCTGCAGCTGGGGGTGGCGGCGGGTGGCGTCGAGGACGGCGTCCTCGAAGGTGGCGGCGTTGACGAAGTGCAGGGGGCCGTCGAAACGCAGGATGATCAGGCGCGGGTGGGGCGGTGCCAGGCGGAAGCGGTCGGCGTCGCGCCAGGTGCCGTCCGGGTGGCGGCCGAGGAGGGCGACCCGCGGGGTCATGCTGCGGTAGATCAGGAAGGCGAGGGACAGGATCAGGCCGGACAGGATGCCGATCTCGATGTGGGGCGCCAGCAGCAGGGTGGCGGCGAAGCTGACGGTACCGGCGAGGCCGTCGTCACGGCTGGCCTGCCAGGCTTCCTGCAGGGGTTTGGGCGAGAGCAGGGCGGAAAGCGTGACGAAGATGACCGCCGCCAGCACCGGACGCGGAATGCGGGCGATGAGCTCGGGTGCGGCGAGGAGGGCCGCCAGCACCATCACCGCGCCGACCACGGAGGCCAGCCCGGTGCGGGCCCCCGCCGCCAGCAGGAAGGCGGAGCGGCCAAAGGAGCCGCTCACCGGGTAGGCCTGGCAGACGGAGGCGGTGAGTTTGGCGAGGCCCTGGCCGATGAGCTCCTGGTTGCCGTCCCAGCGTTCACCGGTGCGGGCCGAGGCGACCTTGCAGCTGGACATGGCCTCCAGGAAGCTCACCAGGGCCAGCACGAAGGCGGAGGGCAGCAGCTCGGTCATCTGGCTCCAGTCCATGCCGGGCCAGTCGAAGGCGACGATGTGCTCGGGCAGCGTGCCGACCACGCGCCCACCCTGGGCGGCGAAGTCGATGGCTTCGGAGACGAGGGTGAGGCTCGCCACGACGATCAGGATGCCCGGCCAGCGGGGCGCGAAGCGCCGCAGCAGGATCAGCATCAGCACCGCCGCGCCGCCCAGGGCGGCGGAGGGCAGGTGCAGCTCGGGCAGGCGGGTGAGGATCTCGACGACGGCCTCGACGAAGGGGCGCTGGCCGTGGATGGGCAGGCCCAGCAGCGCCGGCAGCTGGGCCACGCAGATGAGCACCGCGCAGGCGTTGATGAAGCCGTGCAGCACCGGATGGGACAGCAGGTCGGCAAAGTGGGCCAGGCGCAGGGCGCCGAAGATCACCTGGAGCAGGCCCGACAGGAGGGCCAGCTGCACCGCCAGCAGCAGGTAGGTCTGGGAGCCGGGCGGGGCCAGCGGCGCCAGGGTGGTGGCGGTGAGCAGGCTGGTGAGGGCCACCGGTCCGGTGTTGAGCTGGGCGGACGAGCCGAAAAGCGCACCGACGATGCTCGGCAGCAGGGAGGCGTAGAGCCCGATGTAGGGCGGCAGGCCGGCGAGCTGGGCGTAGGCGAGGGCCTGGGGAATCGCCACCAGGGCGACCGTCACGCCGGCCAGCAGGTCGGCCCGCAGGCCGGCGGCGTCGAGGCGCCGGCGCCAGGCGAGGAAGGGCAGGAAGCGGTCCATGCGGACGTCTCGGGCGCGGGGACGGATTCTGGGCAGAACGAAGCGCGCATTGTGTCACGGCGGCGCGACGACCGGGCTAAAGTCGCTCGCAGGATGAACCGTAATGCAGCAGACGGAAAGCCGGTCGGGGATGCTCCGGATCGACTATCGTGAAATTGATTCCTGCCGCCGGGGGCCGGTCCGGCGGCGTGACCTGGGTCGGTTGGGGGCGGGCATCGCCACTCCTCCGGCGGCTTCCGGCCTCCTCTCAGTCTTATGGCGGGGACCCCGGCTTCATGAACGATTTTTCCGATACCGCCCTGACGCCCGAAACCGCGACGCTGCTGATCGTCGACGATGTTCCGGAGAACCTGGAAGTCCTCGCGGAGCTGCTGCAATCCCGCTATCGGGTGCGTGCCGCCCAGTCGGGCGCGCGCGCGCTGCAGGTGGCGTGCACGCCACCGCGGCCGGACCTGATCCTGCTCGACGTGATGATGCCGGACATGGATGGCTTCGAGGTCGCAGCGCGGCTGCGCGCCGATCCGGCCACCCGCGACATTCCGGTGATCTTCGTGACCGCCCTCGATGGCGTGCAGGAGGAGGAGCACGGGCTCGAGCTGGGGGCCGTGGACTACATCAGCAAACCCCTGCGCCCGTCCATCGTGCTGGCGCGGGTCAACACCCAGCTCGAACTCAAACGCGCCCGCGACCATCTACGCGACCACAACGAATTCCTGGAGGCCGAGGTGGCCCGGCGGATGGGCGAGAACCAGCTCATCCAGGATGTGAGCATCCGCGCCCTGGCCCGCCTGGCGGAGATCCGCGATCCGGAGATGGGCTACCACCTGCAGCGTACCCAGGCGTACGTGGAGTTGCTGGCCCGCAGCCTGCGCGACCATCCGCGCTTTGCCGACACGCTGACGCCCCGCACCATCCTGCTGCTGGGCAAGTCGGCGCCGCTGCACGACATCGGCAAGGTGGGGATTCCGGACCACATCCTGCTCAAGCCGGGCAAGCTCACCCCGGACGAGTGGGAAATCATGAAGACCCACGCCAAGCTTGGCAGCGATGCCATCGAACTGGCCGAGAAGGACGAAGCCCAGCCGGTGGCCTTCCTCACCTTCGCCAAGGAGATCGCCCGCCATCACCACGAGCGCTGGGACGGCAGCGGTTATCCGGACGGCCTCCGCGGCGACGAGATTCCCCTGTCGGCACGTCTGATGGCCCTGGCGGACGTGTTCGACGCGCTCACCACGCGACGGGTGTACAAGGCGCCCATGAGCATGGAGACGGCCCGGCGGATCATCGTCGAAGGGCGCGGCAATCATTTCGATCCGGACGTGGTGGACGCCTTCCTGGCGGCCTTCGACGGATTTGCGGAGATTGCGCTGCACTACCGGGACGAGTTCCCAGAGATCGACGCCCCGCAACCATCCACTGCCCGGGACTGAGTGCCCATGTCTTTGCCGGACACGAGGGCGGCGGGGCGGAGCGAGCGGCAGGCCCGAGTCCGGGCCCTCACCCGGACCTTCGTGGTCGTGGTCCTGGTCATCTTGGCGGCCGGATACGGTCTCGGCGTGATGGTCAGCGCGGACCGCAACGGGAACGAGAGCCGCCGTCTCGAAGCCGTGGCGCGCCTGAAGCAACAGCAGCTGCAGACCTGGCTGACGGAGCGCCGTGCGGATGCCCGTTCGCTGGGCCAGGATCGCAGCATGGCCGAGCTGGTGACGCGCGTGCAGGGCGGGGACAGGGTGGCGCGTCAGTGGTTGCAGGACCGCCTCGTCAGTGTGGGGCAGGCCTACGACTACGCAACGGTGACGCTGGTCAACAGTCGCGGTGAACCCCTGGTCGGCTTGCCTGCCCTGCCCGATGCGTTTGCGGCCCGTCTGCGGGCCCTGTGGCAGGACGGGCATCCGGGCGAGCAGTCGGTGTGGGCTGACCTGGCGTCCGGGCAGGAGGGCCTGGCCTTCATCGCGCCGGTCGCCGGTGCGGGCGATGTGGCGGCGGTACTGCTGGCGGATCCGTCCCGCAGTCTGTTCCCGACACTTCAGACCTGGCCTTCGCCCAGCGTGAGCGCGGAGACCCTGCTGGCGCGACGGGATGGCGCGGATGTGGAGTTCCTGAACTCCGTGCGCCATCGCCAGGTGGAGACCGGTACGTTCCGGATGCCACTGGACTGGACGCCGGTTCCGCTGGTGATGGAGGGCATGCTCCACCCGGAGCGGATGGGCACGGTGCTGCTCGGCGTGGATTACCGCGGCGTGCCCTCGGCCGGCGTGGTGCTGCCGGTGGCCGGAACAGACTGGGTCCTGGTCACCAAGATGGACCGGGACGAATGGCAGGCGGACGCGCGCCGGGCGGTGTCGTGGATCGCCCTGGGCTGTCTGGCGGCCGTGATGGTCGTCGGGGCGGGGGCGCTGCTGCGCTACCAGCGCCAGGAACTGACCCATTCCCGGCGCGTCTTTCGGGCCCAGGCCGAACAGCTGCGCGGTCTGCGCCTGCTGGACGCCATCGCCGGGACCTCTCCCGACGCCATGCTGGCCTGGGATCGGGACGGCGTGATCCGCTTCTGCAATCCGGCGGCGAGCCGTCTGATCGGGGTGGAGGCGGAATCCCTGGTGGGCAGTCGCGGCGAACGGGCCCGCGCGTCGGAGGCCCTGCAGCGCATCCAGGCGCTGGCGAGCGCGGGCGGGGCGGTCGTCGAGGCGGTTCACGGTTCGGAGGTCCGGGTCGGGGAAGGGGCTGCGGCCCGCATCCATTACGTCACGGTGGGCCCGCTGCCCGACGCGGACGGCGAAGGCGGTGTCTTCGCCATGGCGCGGGACATCACCAGCCTGCGCCGCGAGGAAGAAGCGCTGCGGGAGCGGGAAGAGCTCTACAGCGCCATCGTGAATCAGGCTGCGGACGGCATCGTGCTGCTGGACGCGCAGAGCCTGAATTTCGTGGAATTCAACGACGCCGCCTGCCACGGACTCGGTTACAGCCGCGACGAATTCGCCGCCCTGAACCTGCGCGACGTGCAGCAGGTGCCGGTGCGGGATGTGTCGGAGCTGCGCGTGACCCGGCTGGCGGTGGGCGAGGCGGTGAGCTTTTCCAACCTGCACCGGCGCAAGGACGGCAGCGTGCGTCAGGTGGAGCTCAATTACCGCTCGCTGAACATCCGCGGTCATGCCTTCCTGATCGGCGTGTGGCGCGACACCACCGACAAGCTGGAGGCCGAAGAGCGTCTGCGCAAGCTGTCCATGGCGGTGGAGCAGAGCCCCACCAGCGTGTTGATCGCCGACATGGCGGGCACCATCGAGTACGTGAACGAGGCCTTCCTGCACAGCACGGGGTATGCCCGGGAAGAGGTCATCGGGCAGATGGCGGGTTTCAACCGATCAGGCGTGACACCCAAGGAGACCACCAAGGCCTTGTGGGACGCTCTTCAGGCGGGGCAGGCCTGGGAGGGGGAATTCATCAACCGCCGGCGCGACGGCGAACTGCGCATCGAGCATGCCCGCATCGCACCCATCCTGCGGGCGGACGGCAGCGTCAGCCACTATCTGGGCCTGCAGGAGGATGTCACCCGGCGCAAGCAGGTGGAGGCCGAGCTGGCCCAGTATCGCCAGCATCTGGAGGAGCGCGTCGCCGAACGCACCGCCCAGCTCGAGGAGGCGTACCGGGACCTGACCGGCCGCTCGGCCCAGGTGGCGGAGCTGAATGCCGCCCTGGAGCGCCGGGCTGCCGAACTGGAGGCCGCGCGGGATGCGTCGGACGCGGCCAACCGCGCGAAGAGCGCCTTCCTGGCCAACATGAGCCACGAGATCCGTACGCCCATGAATGCCATCATCGGGATGACCCACCTGCTGCGGCGCGGGGTGCTCGACGCGGAGCAGCAGGGACGCCTGGAAAAGGTGGGCGATGCGGCGGAGCACCTCCTCTCCATCATCAACGACGTCCTCGACATCTCGAAGATCGAGGCCGGCAAGCTGTCCCTGGACGTGTCCGATTTTCGTGTCGAGGAGGTGATCCGCAAGGCCTGCGGACTGGTGGCCGACAAGGCCCGGGAGAAGGGCCTGGAGCTGGTGATGGACGTGGATGAACCGCCCTATGTGCTGAAGGGCGACGCCACCCGGGTCGGGCAGATGGTGCTCAATTACCTGGGCAACGCGGTGAAGTTCTCGTCGTCCGGTGTGGTCCTGGTGACGGCGCGGGTGGAGGACGAAGGCGAATCCTCGGCGCGGCTCCACGTGGCGGTGCGCGATCAGGGCGTCGGCATTTCACCGGAGGCCCTGCCGCGCCTCTTCCGGCCCTTCGAGCAGGCGGATGGCTCCACCACCCGGAAATACGGCGGCACCGGCCTCGGTCTGGCCATCACCGGTCATCTGGCGCGTCTCATGGACGGCACCACCGGGGTCGAGAGCACGCCGGGCCAGGGCAGCCTCTTCCGGTTCTCGGTGCGCGTCGATCGGGGCGATCCCCGGCCTGCCGTGCCATCGGGTCTGCCGGCCCTCTCCGCCCTGGTGGTGGAGCCGGTGGCCGAGGCGCGGGCATCTCTGGCGCGCATCCTGAACGTGCTGGATGTGCACGTCCGCGTGGTGGATTCGGATGCCGCCGCGCAGGCGGCGCTGGCAGAAATGGCGGCCCGCGGCGAGCATCCCGACGTGGTCTTTACCGGTCCGGGGCGCGGTGGGCCCGCCGAGGCCGTGGCCGACCCCCGCATCCGGTTTGTGCGTGTCACGGCGGGCGACGATGCCCGGGGGCAATCGATCCAGACCGGCGGTGCGGCGGCGACTTTGACCAAGCCGCTGGGGGTGTCGGCGGTGCTGGAGACCTTGCAGGCCCTTTTCGTTCACGCCGAAGGGGCCGTGGCGGTCAGCGCCGGGCGCAGTCCGGCCGAGCTGGAGCTGGGCCGGCGGCACGCCGGCGCCCGCATCCTGCTGGTGGAGGACAGCCCGATCAACCAGGAAGTGGCGGTGGCCTTGCTGGAGGGCTGCGGTCTGGTTGTCGACGTCGCCGAAGACGGGGCCCGTGCGGTGGAGCACATGCAGGCGCACGCCTACGCCCTGGTCCTGATGGACATGCAGATGCCGGTGATGGACGGTCTGGAGGCGACCCGCCGCATCCGTGCCCTGCCCGGCGGGGCTTCGGTGCCGGTCGTGGCCATGACCGCCAACGCCTTCGGCGAGGACCGGGCGCGCTGCCTGGCGGCGGGCATGAACGATCATCTGGCCAAGCCGGTGGACCCGGCCCAACTCTACGCCATGCTGCTGCGCTGGCTGGGCGGCGCGCCGGCGACGGGGCCCGCGGCGACTTCCGACGCGGAGCGGCTGCGGGAAGCGCTGGAAGCGATTCCCGGGCTGGACGTGGATTACGGACTCAAGAACCTGCGCGGCCGGGTGAGCAGCTTCGTGCGTCTGCTACGCAAATACGCCGATGGTCATGCGGACGACCCGCAGCGCATTCGCGCGGCCCGGCAGGCCGGCGAGCACGCGGAGGCGGCGCGCATGGCCCATTCCCTGAAAGGCGTGGCCGGCATGATCGGGGTGCGAACCGTGCAGGAGGCTGCGACCCGTCTGGATGCGGCCCTGAAGGCCGGGGAGGGCGAGGCACGGGTGGCCGAACTGATCGACGCGCTGGCGGTGCAGCAGGCGGCCGCGGTGGCGGGGATCGCGGCCCTCGGCGAGGGGGAGGCGGAAGCCGCCGCCGAGGTCGATCCGACGCTGATCCGGCAGGTGCTGGGACAACTGGAGGCCCTGTTGCGGGAGGACAACGTGGCAGTCGGCCGCGTGCTGCGCGAACAGCTGGCGGTCGTGCGGGCCGGGCTGGGGGCCGATGCCGGGCCGTTCGAGCGGGCCGTGGCGGCCTTCGACTTCGCCCGTGCCCTGGCGCTGCTCGAGTCGGCCCAGACCGTTCAGCCGCATTGACCGGGGCGACGTTCCGGGCGATGCTCGGGCTCCCCAACCGAACCGGTCTTCATAATGAAAACATCCGACCCTGCCGGCCCGGGCGCCAGTCACTGGCCCCTGGTGCTGCTGGCCTCCGCGGTGCTGATGATCACCATGGGCGTACGCCAGTCCCTCGGCCTGTATCTTTCACCCCTCAACACGGCCACCGGGCTGGGCGTCGCCAGCATCAGCTTCGCCATGGCCGTCGGGCAATTCATGTGGGGCGCGGCCCAGCCGGTGTTCGGCGCGGTGGCGGATCGTTATGGTCCGGCGCGGGCCCTGTTCACGGGCGCCGTCATGCTGGTGGCCGGGCTGGCGCTGACGCCTTTCGTGACGAGCGAAACCGGCCTGATCCTGTGTCTCGGCGTGCTCGTGGCGGCCGGCGCGGGGGCGGGCAGCTTCTCCATCCTGATCGGTGCACTGGCCCAGCGGGTGCCGCCCCAGAAGCGCGCCTTCGCGTCGGGCTTCATCAACGCCGGCGGTTCCTTCGGGCAGTTCCTGTTCGCGCCGCTTTCCCAGTTTCTGATTACCGGCTACGGCTGGGTGGTGGCCCTGTTCGGCATGGCGGCAGCGGCGGCCCTGACGATTCCCCTGTCGTGGCCGCTGCGCCACAAGGTGGAGCATCCGCCCGCCGAGTCGGGCGCCGAGACGGGCCTCAAGGCGCAGCTGCGGGTGGCCCTGCGGGACCGCAGCTACTGGTGCCTGCACGCGGGCTTCTTCACCTGCGGCTTCCACATCGCCTTCCTGGTGACGCACCTGCCCGGCGCGGTGAATCTGTGCGGTCTGCCGGCGAGCGTGTCGGCGGTGTCGCTGGCGGTGATCGGGCTGGCCAACATCGTGGGCAGCCTGGGGGCCGGCGCGCTGGGCCAGCACTACCGGATGAAATGGATCCTGGCGGTGATGTACGCGTCCCGCGCGGTGCTGGTGGCCCTCTATCTGATGGCGCCCAAGACGGAGTGGACCTTCTACCTTTTTGCGGTGGGGCTGGGCGTCACCTGGCTGGCGACGGTGCCGCCCACGGCCGGGCTGGTGGGCAAGCTGTTCGGTCTGCGTTATCTGGCGACGCTGTTCGGCCTGACCCTGCTGTCCCACCAGATCGGTGGCTTCTTCGGCGCCTGGCTGGGCGGGCTGGCGCTGGTGAATTTCGGCAACTACGACTGGATGTGGTACGCGGACATCGTGCTGGCCTTGCTGGCCGCGCTGGCCAACGTGCCGATCCGTGAGGTGTCGCCGCGCCGCGCGGTGGCGGTCTGAGGCGCCTTCGCCGGGGATGCCCCGGCGAAGGCTGAACCCGGCGGCCTACTTCATCGCCAGGCCGCGCAGCTCCCGCAGGGCCACGGACAGCATCGCCAGGTCGGCCGCGGGGGCGGCCAGGACTTCGGCGACGATCTGTCGGCAGCGCTCCAGTTCGAAGGCGCGGCGGGCCTTCCAGTGTTCCAGCAGGCGGAACGGATCGGCTTCGTCCGGCGTCTCGCGCAGGACATCGGTGGCGAGGCCGCGGGCCTGGGTGGACAGGTCGTCCCGCAGGGCGTTGCGGGCGAGACCCTGCCAGTGGCTGTCGGTGGGCAGGGTGCCGATGCGCCGGGCGAGGCGGTGCAGGTCCAGACAGCCGGCGAGGGCGAAGTACACCCGCGCCACAAGTTCCACCGGCCGCCCGGTCTCGGCGCCGGTCTCGACGATGTCCAGGGCCGCGTAGAGGGCGTCCAGGCAGGCCACGTGGCGGACCAGATCGGCCGGTACGCCCTGCTCCAGGTACACCGCCATGCCCTGGTCGAGCTGATCCCGGTAGGCGGGTGTGATCAGGTCGTAGAGGCCGGCGGCCAGCTGATCCACGCTGCCGGCGAAGCGGGCGAGGGTCTCGGCCAGGTCGCGCAGGTGTTCCCGGTGGCGCAGGAACCACAGGGTGCCGCGCTGGATCAGGCGCCAGCCTTCATACACCAGCTTGATCTGGGCACCGTGATCGACCCGGTTGTCGAGGGCCTCGATGCGTTGCCACAGGGGCACGAAGCCGAAGACCTCGCGGGTGGCGATGTAGGCGCGCACCACGTCGGGCAGCGGCGCGCCGGTCTCTTCGCTGAGGCGGTAGGCGAAGCTCGGCCCGACCCGGTTGACCATGCTGTTCACCACATGGGTGGCGATGATCTCCCGGCGCAGGGGGTGGCGCTCGATGTGCTGCGGGTAGCGTTCGCGCAGGGGCGCCGGGAAGTAGCGGTGCAGGGCCGTGCGGATGTAGGGGTCTTCCGGCACATCGGAGGCGAGCAGGGCGTCGAACAGCTCCATCTTGCCGTAGGCCAGCAGCACGGCCAGCTCCGGCGCGGTGAGGGCCTGGCAGGCGGCCTTGCGGGCGGCGATCTCGTCGTCCGGCGGAAGGAATTCCACGTCCCGATTGAGGCGGCCGCGAGCCACCAGGTGGCGGATGTAGCGGGCGTGCTCGTCGAGCATGCGCGTGCCGCGGGCGCGGATGCCGGACAGGATGCTGTTCTGGAAGTAGTTGTCGCGCAGGACCAGCAGGGCGACCTCGTCGGTCATCCCGGCGAGCAGGGCGTTGCGCTGCTTTTCGGTGAGTTCGCCGTCCTCGATGACCAGGTTGAGGAGGATCTTGATGTTCACCTCGTGGTCGGAGCAGTCCACCCCGGCGGAATTGTCGATGGCGTCGGTGTTGATGCGCCCGCCGGCACGGGCGTACTCGATGCGGCCGAGCTGGGTGAAGCCCAGGTTGCCGCCTTCCACCACCACCTTGCAGCGCAGGTCGCGCCCGTCCACGCGGACCGCGTCGTTGGCGCGGTCGCCCACCTCGGCGTGGCGCTGGCTGCTGGCCTTGACATAGGTGCCGATGCCGCCGTTGTAGAGCATGTCCACGGGGGCGACGAGGATGGCGCGGACCAGTTCCTGGGGTGTCAGGGTGTCGGCTTCGATGCCCAGCGCGGTGCGGGCTTCCGGCGACAGGCTGACGGATTTGGCGCTGCGCGGCACGATGGCGCCGCCCGGCGAGAGCAGGCGGGCGTCGTAGTCGGCCCACGAGGAGCGGGGCAGGGCGAACAGGCGTTCCCGCTCGGCAAAGCTGGTGGCCGGATCGGGCATGGGGTCGATGAAGATGTGGCGGTGGTCGAAGGCCGCCACCAGGCGCGTCTGGCGCGACAGGAGCATGCCATTGCCGAAGACGTCGCCGGACATGTCGCCAACGCCGACCACGGTGAAGGCCTGGGTCTGGATGTCCACGCCCAGGGCGCGGAAGTGGTGCTTGCCGGATTCCCATGCGCCGCGGGCAGTGATGCCCATCTTCTTGTGGTCGTAGCCGGCGGAACCGCCCGAGGCGAAGGCGTCCCGCAGCCAGAAGCCGTATTCGGCGGAGACACCGTTGGCGTAGTCGGAGAAGGTGGCGGTGCCCTTGTCGGCGGCAACCACCAGGTAGGGGTCGTCGCCGTCGTGGCGGACCACGTCCGGCGGGGGCACCACGGCGCCGCCGACCCGGTTGTCGGTGAGATCCAGCAGGCCGCGCAGGAAGAGGTGGTAACAGGCCACGCCCTCCTTCAGGAAGGCGTCCCGGTCGCTGGCCGGCGGCGGATTCTTGACCACGAAGCCGCCCTTGGAGCCGACCGGCACGATCACCGCGTTCTTGACCATCTGGGCCTTCATCAGCCCCAGCACCTCGGTGCGGAAGTCCTCCATGCGGTCGGACCAGCGCAGCCCGCCACGGGCGACCTTGCCGCCGCGCAGGTGGATGCCTTCGACGCGCGGCGCATACACGAAGATCTCGTACAGGGGGCGCGGTTCGGGCAGGCCGGGGATGGCGTGGGGGTCGAGCTTGAAGGACAGGCAGGGGCGCGGTGCGCCGCCGTCGCGGCGGAACCAGTTGGTGCGCAGGCTGGCCTGGATG
Source organism: Rhodocyclaceae bacterium (assembly GCA_035335645.1). Lineage (GTDB taxonomy): Bacteria > Pseudomonadota > Gammaproteobacteria > Burkholderiales > Rhodocyclaceae > Zoogloea. The sequence continues at coordinate 21,992 of DAOQMM010000053.1, forward strand.
ACGGCAAGGAACTGGCGCAGGATGCGGTCCTCGTCCAGGTTGGCCACTTCATCCAGATCGGCCTGCAGGGCGGCGGCCAGACTTGCGACATGTTCGGCGCGGTCCTCGCCCAGGTCCGGGTCGAAGCGGGCGATGAACAGCTCCAGCAACTGCCGGGCGAGGGCCGGGTGGGCGGCGAGGGTCTGTTCCATGTAGGCCTGGCTGAAGGTGAAGCCGGTCTGGCGCAGGTATTTGGCGTAGGCGCGCAGCACCGCCACCTCGCGCCAGGTGAGGCCCACGGCCAGCACCAGGCGGTTGAAGTCGTCGCTTTCTGCGTCGCCTGCCAGAATGTGGCGGAAGGCGTCCTGGAAGGCGCCGCGCACCCGGTCCACGTCGATCTCGTCGGCGCCGCGGACGGACAGGCCGAAGTCGTGCATCCACACTTTCTGGCCGTCGGCCCGCTCGATCTCATAGGGACGCTCCTCCAGCACGCGCACGCCCATGTGCTCCAGCAGGGGCAGGGAGACATGCAGGGGCACCGGGTCGGTGTCGCGGAAGACCTTGAAGCGCAGGGTGCCGGGGGGCGCCTCCAGGGGCACGTAGAGGCTCATGGCCAGGTGGCCGTCGGCGGCGAGGGATTCCATCAGCTCGATGTCGCCCACCGCGCTGCGGGCGTCGTAGTCTTCCCGGTAACCGGCCGGGAAGGCGTTGCGGTAGCGGGCGTTGAGGAAGTTGCCGCGCTCCTCGCCGCAGCG
>DAOQMM010000054.1:0-22519 GCA_035335645.1 Rhodocyclaceae bacterium
TTGGCGACGTTCTGCAGGTAGAACTGGTTGCGGGTGTGGTTCTCGGGGATCAGCAGGATGGCGCGGGCGCCGACGCAGATGCGCTCGATGGCGGCCTGGGCAGCCTGCACGCAGAGGGGCATGAAGGCGTCGTTGAGGTTGTTGAAGCCGCCGGGGAAGAGGTTGAGGTCCACCGGGGCGAGCTTGAAGCCCGAGTTGCGCAGGTCGGTGGAGCCGTAGAAGGGCGGCAGGTGCTCCTGCCATTGGGTACGCATCCAGCGTTCGATGGCGCAGGCGTTGTCGAGGAAGTGCCGCTCCAGCTCCAGCAGGGGGCCGGTGAGCGCGGTAGTGAGATGGGGAACCATGGAACCTCGCGGGCTGTTCTCGGGTGGGCGGCGCGTTTCGGTGCGTCGACAGGGATGTCCGGCGTGGACCGGCGTCGCCCGGAATTGTTCGGCGGATGTTACCACCTCCGCCGGAATGCCTTTGTTTACGGGGTGTCCGGCAGGAAGGCGCGGAAGGCGGCGGGGAGCGGGGCGTTCTCGAGACTGCGCTGGGTGAACAGGTGACGTCCGTCGCAGACGAAGCCCAGGTCGTCCCAGTTCACCCGGTTGAGGGCGTCCCGGAAGGCGCCCAGATCCACGTCCGGACGGTGCGGAAACACGCCCATCACGGCACCATCGAAGTGGGGGCAGGGATGCAGGAAAAAGGGCTGCTCCGCGCGGGTCTTGCCATTGACGTAGACTCGCGGAGCGTCGGTCTGGGGATAGCTGCGCCCCCACTGCCACCAGTTGGACGCATCGAATCGGCGGATGCGCCGGGCAAGGAGGCGGTCCCGGTAGGGCAACAGTGCGGCAGGCGGCGGGTCGCCCGGCTCGCACCAGATCATGCGCCGGGTCAGGCCCGTGCGGGCGGTGGCAGATGAGACGAAGTCCCGGTTGCCGTGGGTGTCACTGGCGTAGAGCTCATCCAGGCCCGATACCGCCCCAACCCGCACGCTGGCCACGTCCGCCAGACTGAGCGCGTACTCCCCCCGGGAAAAATGCAGCTGGCCGGCAAATTCGGAGAAGTGACGGTAGTGCCAGTGGGGCGATTCGAGGGCTGTGGCCAGGGCCTCCCCCTGCCGCACCGCCATCCAGGCCGTGTGGTGGGACAGGTTGCCCAATTCGAAGCGCCAGATCAGGCAATTGGGGACCGCGTCGGCGAACACCTTGCTGTCGCCCAGTTCAATGGCGTGCGTGATGGTGCCCTGGCGGTACAGCCAGCGATTGAGCTGGCGGGCACTGGTGGATTTGAGGAAATCCCGCGGCGTGATGAAGATCAGCTCGCCTCCGGGCGCCAGGTGGCGCACGCACTTGGCGATGAAGAAGAGATACAGGTTGGAACGCCCGTCGAAGCCGTCATGGCGCAGCAGGCTGCGGGTGGACGCGGGGATGTCCTGGTACCGCACGTAGGGCGGGTTGCCGATCACGGTGTCGAATTTCTCGTTTTCCGGAAAGGCGAAGAAATCCATGCGGCGTGCGCCCGGCGGACAGTGGGCAGCATCCACCTCGATGCCCGTGACCTGTTTGAGATGGCGCAGGAAGGCGCCGTCGCCACAGGCGGGTTCGAGCACCCGTCCGGTGTTGTGACGCAGGCGAAGCATGGCGCGCACCACGATTTCCGGCGTAAACACCTGGCCGAGCACGGCGACATCAAGGGGGGCAGGGGCGGACATGGGCGGGTGAGTCGGAATAATCCTCCATTTTGCCCCAATGATCGGCCCGCTGCAGGGGGGCTGCCAGGCCGCCCTGCGGGCGGGCGGGCCCGAATTGTGCCAATGCGTGGCAACGGTACGACGAAAGTATGATTTGTAATGATATCGTGCTATCTTTCAAATTGTTAAAGATCATGACTGGCTGCCTCTCTCGCGGCCTTTTGCGGGTGCATCAAAATGACTGAGCAGGGTGAAACAGAACATCGCCTGACATGCGGACTGGGTCGGCGGGTCTTGTTCTCGGTGGCAAGGCGCGTGGCCGTGCGGGAGCTTTCGCTGGCGGACGTGCTGGCAGGCCGGAGTCCGGACCAATTGTCTGCTGCCGAGCTCGCGGCGGGTCGCGACGGAGTCCTCATTCGCTGCATGCCCGACCGGGGGACGCGGACGCTCACTCTGGAAGGCGACCGGCTGCAATACGTGGTGGCGCGCGAGCACTGGCACTACCTGGCGATGGCCGGCAGCTTCGAGCAGTACCTTGCGGATCGCTTCTCCGAAAAGACCCGGGCGTCCTTCGAGCGGGACGAGGGGCGCTTTGTCGAGACCTTTGGTCGCCTCGATTTGCGGGAATACCGCAGTCCGGAAGAGCTTCAACGGTTTGCGCTGATCGCGGCCCAGGTTGTGGATGGCCGCGACCGCATGCCGGCCCTGGGGGCCATGCAGCCGGGGGACGATGCTTTCGCCCTGTTTGCCGATGGGGCGCCGGTGGCGTTCCTGCACCTGCGTTCGGCTGGCGACACGGTTCAGTATCACAGCGCGGGTGAAAGCGAGGCCTTCCGCCAATGGTCCGCCGGCTCGGTGCTCCACGTGGCAGTCCTGCGCCGCCTGTTCGCCGACGGAAGATTCCGCTATCTGGACTTCATGCCGGGCGACGGGGAGATCAAACGTCAGTTCGCCAATGGCGCCCTGCGCTGTTCCGACATCCTCTACCTGCGCCCCACCCTCACAAACCACCTGCTCCTGCGCCTGCATGCCTATCTGGGACGGTGCACCGCGTGGCTGGATGGGCAGGCCGGACGGGCGGGGGTCGTCGGGCTCCTGCATCGCCTGTTCAGCCGCGAAGCCCGCCAGGTCGGCTGAGGCGACTTCTGCGGCCGGTCAGTCCGCCAGGAACAGGGTCAGCAGGTCATTGAGGAATCGCCGCCCCTGATCGGTGGGACGTAGCCAGTCGTCCTCGATGGTCACCAGGTCGCGGCGCCGGGCCTCGATCAGGCCGGTCTCGGCGGCCTCGGAGGGCAGTCCGGTGCGCTCTGCGAACAGCCGCAGCGGAAAGCCCCCATTCAGGCGCAGGGCGTTCATCATGAATTCGAAGGGCAGTTCAGCGCCGCTCACGGTGCGCCGTTCCTGTACGAAATCGCCTGATTGTTGCGCGGCTAGGTAGGCGGCGGGGTGCTTGTGACGCATCTCGCGCAGGATGCCTGCGTGGGACGAGAGCTTGCCGTGGGCACCGGCGCCAATCCCCAGATAATCCCCAAATGTCCAGTAATTGAGGTTGTGGCGGCATTCCCGTTGAGGGCGGGCAAAGGCGGACGTTTCGTAGTGGACGTAGCCCGCAGCGCTCAGACGCGATTCCACGTGGTCCTGCATGTCGGCCGCAAGGTCTCCGTCGGGTAGTTCCGGCGGGTGGGCGGCGAACGCCGTGTTGGGTTCCAGCGTGAGGTGATAGCACGACAGGTGCGCAGGGCCGAGGGCGAGGGCGGTGGCCAGGTCGGCCTCGGCGTCGGCCAGGGTCTGGCCGGGCAGCGCGTACATGAGGTCGAGGTTGACCGTGTCGAAATGGGCGAGGGCGATCTCCGCTGCGGCCCTCGCCTCGGCGCTCCCGTGGATGCGTCCCAGGGCCTGCAGATGGCGGTCGTCGAAGCTCTGGATGCCCAGGGAGAGGCGATTGACGCCGGCTTCGCGAAACGCGCGGAAGCGTCCGGCCTCGACGGTGCCCGGATTGGCCTCCAGCGTGATCTCGGCCATGGGATCAAGGAGCACCCGCATGCGGACCGCGGTGAGCAGGGCGTCGAGCCCGTCCGGGCTGAGCAGGCTGGGGGTGCCGCCCCCGATGAACACGCTGTGCACCCGGCGCCCCCAGATGCCCGGCAGCGCACTTTCCAGATCAGCGATCAGGGCCTCGAGATAGGTCGCTTCCGGGATGCCCTCGTCCCGCACGGCGTGGGAATTGAAGTCGCAGTACGGACACTTGCGCACGCACCACGGGAAGTGGATGTACAGCGCCAGAGGCGGCGAGGCGGTGAGTTGCGGCACCCACGGCCCGGCAGGCGGGGCGGCTTGGGTGGCAATCGGGATGATGCGGCGTTCGGTCATGGCGCGGGCGGCGCCGGAGGAGCGCCGCGAGGGTTCAGGCGAGTTCAGCGCGCAGCTTTTCGAGGAGCTGACGGAAGGCGGCGCCTCGGTGGGAGAGGATGTTCTTCAGCTCGGGCGCCAGTTCGGCGGCGGTCTGGTCCAGATCGGGCACGTAGAACAGAGGGTCGTAGCCGAAGCCGGACTGGCCGCGGGCTTCGGCGAGGATCTCGCCGTGCCACTCGCCGGTGGCGATGAGGGGCAAGGGGTCATCCGCATGATGTACAAGGGCGAGGGTGCATACGAAGCGGGCACGGCGGTCGCTGGCGCCGTCAAGGCGCTCCAGCAGCAGGCTATTGTTGCGGGCGTCGGATTTGGGTTCGCCGGCGAAGCGCGCGGACATCACGCCTGGCGCGCCACCGAGGGCGCTCACGCAGAGGCCGGAGTCGTCGGCGAGGGCCGGCAGGCCCGTGGCGCGGGATGCGTGACGGGCCTTGGCAAGCGCATTTTCGACGAACGTGGGGTGAGGCTCTTCCGCTTCGCTCACATGGAAGGCGGACTGGGGCAGCACCTCGATGCCCAGCGGGGCGAGCAGAGCATTGAGTTCCTTGAGTTTGCCGGCGTTGCCGCTGGCAAGGACGAGTTGCTTCATGGTCGGCCTGCTGCGCGCCGCTCAGGCGAGCCCGAGCGCCTTTTTCTGTTCACGGACCAGTTGGGCCACACCGCCGCCGGCAAGTTCCAGCAGGGCATCCAGTTCGGGCCGGGAGAAGGGTGCCCCTTCAGCGGTCCCCTGGACCTCGACGAAGCCCCCGCTGCCGGTCATGACCACGTTCATGTCGGTCTCGCAGTCGGAGTCTTCCGGGTAGTCCAGGTCGAGGACAGGCACCCCGCGGTAGATGCCGACCGAGATGGCGGCGACGAAGTCGCGCATGGGGTGGGCGGTCAACTTGCCGGCGGCGACGAGACCGGCGAGGGCGTCCCAGGCGGCCACGCAGGCGCCCGTGATGGAGGCGGTGCGGGTGCCGCCATCCGCCTGCAGGACGTCACAGTCAAGGGTGATCTGGCGTTCGCCGAGGGCCTGCAGATCCACCACCGCACGCAGGCTGCGGCCGATCAGGCGCTGGATCTCCTGGGTGCGCCCGCTCTGCTTGCCCTTGGCGGCTTCCCGCGGGCTGCGGGTATGGGTGGAGCGGGGCAGCATGCCGTATTCGGCGGTGAGCCAGCCCTGGCCCTTGCCGCGCAGGAAGGGGGGGACGGACTCTTCGACACTGGCGGTGCACAGCACGCGGGTGTCACCGAATTCGACCAGCACCGAACCTTCCGCGTGGCGGGTGAAATGGCGGGTGAGGCGGACGGAGCGCAACTCGCCCGGGGCGCGCCCGCTCGGACGGGCAAAGGAAGTGTCAGTCATTTGAACTTGTGGATGGCAGCGTTGATCTCGCGGATGGCCTTTTCGATCTCATCCTCGCTGAGATCCTCCTGGTCCGGACGCCGACGGCCGAAGCCTTCCATCTGGGTGGTGTAGGCGTCGGCCGGCATGCCGCGGGTGGAGACGGTCTCCGGGCTGTCTTCCTGCAGTTCGTCGTGCCAGGCGACGGCGATCAGGGACATGTTGTCGCACTGGGCGCCGCCGGCAGCTTCGGAGAGGTCCATCAGGGCCGGCACGCCTTCCATGACGCGCCCGTTGGACAGCGTGCGCACCAGGGAGTCGGTGTCGATGGGGCCCCACACGCCGTCGGAACACATGGCGATGACGTCGCCGTTGGCCAGCGTGACGGCCCGTGAGAATTCGATCTGGGGTGGGTGATTGCCGCCCAGGCAGCTGAAGATGCGGTTGCGGCCGGGGTGCGAGGCGGCCGCTTCAGCGTCGAGCAGGCCCTGGTCGAGCATGAGCTGGACGCGGGAGTGGTCGCGGGTCTGGGCGAACACCTTGTTGCGGCGGATGAGGTAGAGCCGCGAGTCGCCCGCGTGGGCCCAGTGGGCGACACCGTCCTGGATCAGGCAGGCGACGATGGTGGTGCGGGGAACGTCCGACAGCTGCTTGTCGAAGGCGTAGTCGAGGATCGCGTGGTGGGCGTTGCTGAGCACCCGCGACAGGAACAGGATGGGGTCGCTGACCTTGGGGCGGGCTTCCTGCTGGAAGGACTGGGCGATGAACTGGACGGAGATCTGCGCGGCGACCTCGCCGTACAGGTGGCCGCCCATGCCGTCGGCGAGGACGAGCAGGAGCGCGTCGCGGGTATAGGAATAGGCGACCCGGTCCTGGTTGGTACGGCGTTTGCCGACCCGGCTTTCCTGGTAGATCGTGAATCTCATGTACGGCCCATGATCGTTTTTATACGGTCACCGAGTCCGGTCAGCCAGGTCTTGGGCTCCGGTGGAGCTTCCCGGTGACGTTGGGCGAGGACCTTTTGCAGGGCGAAGCAGCTCTGGGGGCGCTTCAGGGGATCAAGCTGCAGGCACCAGTCGATGGTGGACAGGAAGTGCGGCGAGTACTGTCCGACCCACAGCTTGGAGGCCGGCACGACGGTGTCGTTGTTCAGGCGTTCGTCGGAGCGCTGGGGCGAGGTGCCCGCCAGACAGGCGTACATGCTGGCGCCGACGCTGTAGATGTCGCTCCATGGTCCGAGCGCTTCCCGGTTGGTGAACTGCTCGGGCGACGCGAAGCCCGGCGTGTACATGGGCTTGAGGATGGGGGTGTCGGAGGCGAGGGTCTGACGGGCTGCGCCGAAATCAAGGAGCACCGGGTTGCCGTCCGCCCGCAGATAGATGTTGGACGGCTTGATGTCCAGGTGCAGCAGCTTGTGGGAATGCACCTCTCGCAGTCCGTTGAGCATGCGGGTGAAGACCCCGCGGATGAAGCGCTCGCGGATGTTGCCCTTGTGCTTCTGGACGTAGTCATGCAAGGTTCGGCCGCGTTCGAACTGCATCACCATGTAAACCGTACCGTTGGCGCGAAAGAAGTTGAGCACCCGCACGACATTAGGGTGCACCAGCTTGGCCAGCGCCCGGCCTTCCTCGAAGAAGCACTTCATGCCGTAGCGGAAGGCACTCTGGTGCGCTTCGGTGACATGGGGGGTGATCTCTCCCTGGGCGCGTAACGCGAGGGAATTGGGCAGATATTCCTTGATGGCCACCGGCGTGCCGTCCTGGTCGTAGGCCAGGTAGACAATCGAAAATCCGCCCAGGGACAACTGCTTCTCGACACGGTAGTGGTCGAGCTGGAATCCGGGTGGCAGGGGGCAGTTTTGTTGAGTGGCCATCGGGCGGGGCGCTACACTTCGTTCCTTTGGGCGGCAGGGTGCTTAGTTTAGCGCCGGATTGCTTCGTTTATTCGGGAAAATACAAGATGATTCACAGCATGACGGGTTACGCCGTTCAGACCCGCGAACTGGGGCGCGTGGCGCTCCATCTGGAGCTTCGCAGCGTCAATTCCCGCTTTCTTGATCTGGCTTTCCGCATCGCGGATGAGCTGCGCCAGTCCGAGCCTCAACTGCGGGAAGCGCTGACCGGTCGGCTCAGCCGGGGCAAGGTCGAGTGCCGCTTCCACCTGCAGGGCAAGGAGAGCGCAACGGCCGAACTGGTGCTCAATGGTGGGCTGCTCGGTCAGTTGAAGGCGGTCGAGGCCGCGGTGCGGGCCGAGTTGCCCGCCGCCGCGCCCCTGAGCGTTGGCGAGATCCTGCGCTGGCCCGGCATGCTGGGGGATGACGGCGTCGGGTTCGAACAGATCCAGCCGCAGATCGCGCCCTTGCTCGCCGCTGCGCTGGAGGATCTCGTCGCCTCGCGCCGTCGCGAGGGCGAGAAGCTCGCCGACATGATCCGTGGGCGCATCGCCCACATGCGCGATCTGGTGGCCCGCGTCCAGCCCCGTGTGCCGGCGCTGGTCGCCGAATACCAGGAAAAGCTCGCCCAGCGCCTGCGCGACGCGTCCGCGACCCTCGATGATGACCGTATCCGGCTGGAAGTCGGGCTGTTCGCCCAGCGCGTTGACGTGGCGGAGGAACTGTCGCGCCTGAGCACCCACCTTGACGAGGTGGAGCGCATCCTCAAGAGCGGCGGTACCGCCGGCAAGCGCCTGGACTTCCTAATGCAGGAGCTCAATCGCGAGGCCAACACGCTCGGCTCCAAGGCCATGGCTGCCGACATGACTGCGATCGCCGTGGAACTCAAGCTGGCCATCGAACAGATGCGCGAGCAGGTCCAGAACATCGAGTGACGCCCATGCCCGGAACCCTGTTCATCGTCACGGCGCCATCTGGCGCCGGCAAGACCACTCTGGTGAGCGGCCTGCTCAAACGGGATGCCCAGGTCAGTCTGTCCATCTCGTATACCACCCGGACGCCGCGAGCCGGCGAGACACATGGCGTGCATTACCACTTCGTGGACGTGCCGACGTTCCGTGCCTTGCGCGACAAAGGGGAATTTCTCGAATGGGCGGAGGTCCACAACAATTATTACGGGACATCCCGGCGCTGGCTCGAGGAGCAGATGGCATCGGGGCGGGACATTCTGCTGGAGATCGACTGGCAGGGTGCCCAGCAGGTGCGCAAGGCGTTCCCCAAGGCCGTCGGGGTGTTCATCCTGCCGCCGTCCGTGGATGAACTCGAGCGTCGCCTGCGCGGCCGCGGCACCGACAGCGAGGAGGTCATCGCCCGGCGCGTGCTCGGTGCCCGCGGAGAGATGCGGCATGTCGGGGAGTTCGACTACGTTATAATCAACCAAGACCTGTCCGCGGCGCTCGAAGATCTGGTGGCCGTTGTGCGGGCAGCGCGCTTGCGCTACGCCAATCAGGCGGCGCGCCAGCCCGAGTTTTTCCACTATCTGGAGCAGGATTGATCCATGGCCCGTATCACCGTCGATGATTGTCTGAAGAGGATTTCCAACCGTTTCCAGCTCACCCTGGCGGCGACCTACCGTGCCCGTCAGCTGACGGCCGGTGCCACGCCCCAGGTGGAGCTTGACCGTCACGACAAGGACAAACCCACCGTCATCGCCCTGCGCGAAATCGCCGCCGGCAAGGTGGGGACGGAAGTCCTGAACCGCGGTCAGGCCTGATCCTCACCGAGCGGGCAATGTCATGGAATCCGCCGCATCGGCTCCGCTTGGACGCAGCGGCGTTTTCCAGCCTCCGGCCTCAAGTGTGCTCCCGCTCGATTTCGGTCGCCTGCGTGCCCAGGTGGCGACCTACCTCCGTCCGGAGGACGTAGGCCGCATCGAGGCGGCCTATCACTTCGCCGCGGACGCCCATTCGGGGCAGTTCCGCATCAGTGGCGATCCTTACATCTCCCATCCCGTCGCCGTCGCCGAGATTCTCGCCGGCTGGCATCTGGACGCCCAGGCCTTGTGCGCGGCGCTCCTCCACGACGTGATGGAGGACACCCACATCACCAAGTCCGAGATCGCAGAGCGTTTCGGAAGGACCACCGCCGAACTGGTGGATGGCGTGTCCAAGCTCGACAAGATCGAATTCCAGTCCCAGGAAGAGGCGCAGGCCGAGAATTTCCGCAAGATGCTGCTGGCCATGGCCAGCGACTTACGGGTCATCCTGATCAAGCTCGCCGACCGCCTCCACAACATGCGTACGCTCGACTGCGTGCGTCCGGACAAGCGCCGCCGCATCGCTCGCGAGACCCAGGAGATCCACGCCCCCATCGCCAACCGGCTGGGTCTCAACGCCCTCTACCGGGAATTGCAGGAGCTGGCCTTCAAGCACGTCCACCCGATGCGCTTCCGGGTGCTCTCCAAGGCCATCCTGGCGGCGCGGGGCAATCGCCGCGAGGTGGTCGGCAAGATCCTCGCGGCCATCGAGGAGCGGCTGCCCCAGTGGAACATCCAGGCCGAGGTGCGGGGCCGCGAGAAGCACCTGTACAGCATCTACCGCAAGATGAACGAGAAGCGCCTGTCCTTTTCGCAGGTGCTGGACATCTACGGCTTCCGCGTCATCGTGCCTGACGTGCAGACCTGCTACCGCGCCCTCGGTGCGCTGCATGGGCTGTACAAGCCGGTGCCGGGCAAGTTCAAGGACTACATCGCCATTCCCAAGGCGAACGGTTATCAGTCCCTGCACACCACCCTGATCGGGCCTTTCGGTACGCCGTTGGAGGTGCAGATCCGTACCGCCCAGATGAACCACGTGGCCGACAGCGGCGTGGCCTCCCACTGGCTGTACAAGGAAGACGAGAAGACCCTCACTGACTTGCAGGCCAAGACCCACACCTGGCTGCAGTCCCTGCTGGAACTCCAATCCACCTCCGGCGATTCGAGCGAGTTCCTCGAACACGTGAAGGTGGATCTCTTTCCCGGCGAGGTCTACGCCTTCACGCCCAAGGGCAAGATCTTTGCCCTGCCGCGGGGCGCGACGGTGGTGGACTTCGCCTACGCGGTGCACACCGACGTGGGTAACCGCTGCGTGGCCGGCCGCGTCAATGGCGAACTCCTGCCCCTGCGCACCGAGCTGCGCAATGGCGACCAGGTGGAGATCATCACCGCCGCCCACGCCAGCCCCAACCCGGCCTGGCTCAGTTATGTGCGCACCGGCAAGGCGCGGGCGCAGATCCGCCATTTCCTCAAGAACGCCCACCAGGAAGAGGCCTTCTTCACCCTCGGCGAGCGCCTGCTCAACCAGGCCCTGCGTCCTCATGGGCTCACCCTGGGTTCCGTCAGTGCGATTGCCTGGGAACGTTACCTGCGGGAATTCACTCTGGCCAACCGCAAGGAGCTGATGACCGACATCGGGCTCGGTCGGCGCCTGTCCGCCATCGTGGCGCGGCGTCTGGCAGAGATCCAGGACATCGAATCGGGCCGCGCCGACGTGGTCAAGCCCAAACCGGCCGGTGCCATCCTGATTCGTGGCACCGAGGGTGTGGCGGTGCAACTGGCGCGCTGCTGCAGGCCGATCCCCGGCGATCCCATCGTCGGCATCATCCGCAAGGGCCAGGGGCTGGAAGTGCACATGCACGACTGTCCCCAGGCCCGCAAGCTGCGCGGTGAGCGGGAGCGCTGGATCGACGTGGAGTGGGAACCGGGCGTGGACCGCCTCTTCGACGTGACCCTGCGTCTGCTCACGCACAATGTGCGCGGGGTGCTGGCCAAGGTGGCCAATGCCATCGCCGAGCAGGACTGCAACATCCAGAATGTCAGCACCGATGGGGAGCAGGGTGCCTTCTCCACGATCTACCTCACCGTGCAGGTCACCCACCGTCTGCATCTGGCCAAGGTCATCCGCGGCGTGCGCAACATTCCGGAAGTGGTGCGCATCGGCCGTCTGAAGGGTGACCCCAAGCTGCCGGTCGCCTGAGACCGCCACTGACTGCTGCTAGAATCCACGTCATTTCAAGGGAGATTTCATATGGCCATCTACGAATCCGAACACACCCAATTCATGCGCGAATGGTTGAAGAACCACCCGGAAGAGGTCTCTGTGCAGCAGGCGGGTCGCGCCCTGTGGTGGGACCGTCCGCAGAATCCCGAGCTGAACGAGGGATTCGCCGTTGGGAAGATTGAACAGAAGCCTTACCCGTACTCCACTGAAGGCTGAGTCCGCCGCCCTGCCCGGTTGTCCCCCTGCTCCACACGTCGTGCTCGCACCCCGGCTCGCTTTCATCGATGTGGAAACCACCGGGGCCAATCCGGTGGTGGACCGGGTCACCGAGATCGCCATCCTGCGGGTGGAAGATGGCCGGCTGGTGGAGCGCTGGTCCAGTCTGGTCAATCCGGGCATCCCGATCCCGCCCACCATCCAGCGTTTCACCGGCATTACCGACGCCATGGTGGCGCAGGCGCCAGGCTTTGACGCGCTCAAGGACGGCGTGCGGGCACTCTTCGCCGACTGCGTGTTCGTCGCCCATAACGCACGCTTTGACTACGGCTTCATCAAGAACGAATTCCGCCGCATCGGCGAGGCGTTCGACGCGCCGGTGTTGTGCACGGTCAAGCTGTCCCGCGCCCTGTTTCCCCAGTATCACCGCCACGGCCTGGATGCGCTGATCGAGCGCCACGGCCTCGAATGCACCGCCCGTCACCGGGCCATGGGCGATACCGACGCTTTGTGGCAGTTCGCCCAACTGGTTTGCGGCCAGTTCGAAGCACCGGTGCTGGAAACGGCCGTCCTCAAGGCCATGAAGGCGCCGAGCCGGCCAGCCGGGCTGCCGGAAGGCGCGCTGGAAGGCTTGCCGGAAGGGCCTGGCGTGTATCTGTTCTACGGCGAGAACGACCTGCCCCTCTACATCGGCAAGAGTGTCAGCCTGCGCTCGCGGGTGATGAGCCATTTTTCTGCAGATCACCGCAACGCCAAGGAGGCGCGTATCGCCCAGCAGGTGCGGCGGGTGGACTGGCAGACCACGGCCGGCGAGCTCGGTGCGCTGCTCCTGGAGTCGCGCCTCGTCAAGGCCCGCAAACCCACCGAGAACCGCCAGCTGCGTGAAACCGAGGCGGTCTTCGGTCTGCGCTACGACGGCGCCCGCAAGCGTGGCCCGGTGCTCCTGCGGGAGGCGCTCAACGGCAGCGATCCGGCCGCCTGGGAGGCCGTGTATGGCGCCTTCCGCAGCAAGCGCGAGGCCGACAACGCATTGCGGGATCTGGCGGCCCTGTACAAGCTGTGCCCGCGCCGCATCGGCACGGAGCCGTGGGGCGAAGGGGCTTGCATGGCTCACCAGATGAAGCGCTGCGCGGGTGTCTGCGCGGGTCGGGAAAGCCCTGATGAGCACGATGCGCGTCTCCTGAAGGTGCTGGAGAGCCTGCGTCTGCGCCGCTGGCCATGGGACGGCCCGGTGGCGATCCGCGAACACCACGGGGAGACCGGTCGCAGCGCGGTGCACGTGGTGGATCGCTGGTGCCTGCTGGGCAGCGTGGAGGACGAGGGCGCGCTGGGCGAGCTGCTGGCGGCGCCGTCGCCACGCAGCTTCGATCTGGACGTCTACCGCGTCCTGTCGCGCTGGCTCGATTCGCCGGCGGCTCGTGGGGCGGTCACGCCGCTGGGGTGAGCGCGTACGGCGGACCTCATGACAAAAACCCGGCATGGCCGGGTTTTTTTGTGGGTGTTGTGGTGCCGGCCTTCGCGTTAGGCCAGCGGCGTTTCGCCCTTGAGCAGGTGGCTGAGGGTTTCCCGTTCGCGGATCAGATGCACCGCGTCGCCGTCCACCAGCACTTCCGCCGCCCGCGGGCGGGTGTTGTAGTTGGAGCTCATGGTCATGCCGTAGGCCCCGGCGGACAGGATGGCCAGCAGGTCGCCCGCGGCCACCGACAGGTCGCGGTCGTGGCCAAGGAAGTCGCCGCTCTCGCAGATCGGGCCCACCACTTCGTAGCGGGATGCCGGCACGGCGCGGGGTGCCACGGCGACGATCTCGTGATAGGCGTCGTAGAGCGCCGGGCGGGCCAGATCGTTCATGGCCGCGTCGATGATGGCGAAGTTCTTCTCGACGCCGGGCTTGAGGTATTCGATGCGGGTCAGGAGCAGGCCCGCGTTGCCCACCAGGGAGCGACCGGGCTCGAAGCACAGGGCCTCGTCGCGGCCGGCGAAGCAGTCCAGCAGGGGCTTGAGGTAGATGCTCGGGGTGGGCGGTTCCTCGTCACGGTAGCGGATGCCGAGGCCGCCGCCCAGATCGATGTGGTCGAGCTTGATGCCTTCGCGGCCGAGCTGATCCACCAGGCCGAGGATCTTCTCGGCGGCTTCGGTCATGGGGGCCGGGTCGAGGAGCTGGGAGCCGATGTGGCAGTCGATGCCGGAGATCTCGATGTGGGGCAGGCGCGCCGCCTTGCGATACAGATCAAGGGCCTCGTCGAAGGCCACGCCGAACTTGTTGCTGCGCAGCCCCGTGGAGATGTAGGGGTGGGTGTTGGGATTGACGTCCGGATTGACGCGGAAGGCAATCGGCGCGCGCTTGCCCGCCGCGGCGGCGACGTCATTCAGGCGGTCGAGTTCGGCGGCGGATTCCACGTTGAAGCAGCCGATGCCGGCGTCCAGCGCAAAGCGCATCTCGGCAGCGGTCTTGCCGACACCGGAGAAGATCACCTTGCCGGCATCGCCACCCGCAGCCAGTACGCGGGCCAGTTCCCCGCCGGAGACGATGTCGAAGCCGGCGCCCAGCCTGGCGAACACCGACAAGACGCCCAGGCTGGAGTTGGCCTTGACGGCGTAACACACCAGCGCCTTGCGTTCGCCGAGGGCCTGCTGGTAGGCCGCGTAGGCGGAGGTGAGGGCGGCACGGGAATAGACGTAGGTGGGCGTTCCGAAACGTTCGGCGATGCTGGCAAGGGCCACGCCTTCGAGGTGCAGGCCGGCGGTGCCGGCGCTGAGCGTCGGCATGGGCAAAGCGGTGGTCATGGGGCGGAATCCTGGGGAGCGGGTTTGTTATGATCGGCGGCGGGTGCCTGTGTGGCCGGCTTCGACTTGGGCGGCGGCACCTGGGGCAGATAGAGCGGGCCCTTGATGCCACAGGCGCTCAGGAGCAGGCAGACGAGGGCAGCGATGGAAAGTGTGCGCATGGGTCGCATGGGTCGCGCGCAAAAACGACAATGTTAACAGATCGGGAAGATGGCCATGGATGAAGCACGATTCAACGCACTGGCAGACGCGGAACTGGCGCGTCTGGAAGCCTTGCTCGATGCCTGCGATGTGGAGTTCGACTATGAAGTGAAGCCGGGCGGTGTGTTGGAACTGGAGTTCGACAATGGCACGAAGATCATCGTGAACCGGCATACGGCGGCGCGGGAGATCTGGCTGGCGGCCAAGTCGGGTGGCTTCCATTTCCGGCCCCAGGAGGGCCGCTGGGTGGGCACGCGGGACGGCGAGGATTTCTATGCCGTGCTGTCCCGCTGCATGGGCGAACAGGCTGGCGTGCAGGTGCGCATCGCAGGCTGAAGCCGGTGTGCCGCACCCGCTCAGCGGGGCGGCGCTTCGTCGGCCGGGCCCTCATGGGGCGCCTCGACGGGGGCTTCAGTCGGGACCGCCGGCAGGTTTTCCTTGTAGATCAGTTCTTCGGTTCCGCCGCCACCGGGCTGTACGCGGATCAGGCCGTCGGGTGCGGGCGGGTAGCTTTCGGGCACGCCTTCGAGCGCGCGGCGCATGTAGCCGATCCACATGGGCAGCGCGGCGGCGCCGCCGGTTTCGCCGGAGCCAAGCTTGCGCGGCTGGTCGAAACCGATCCATGACACGGCCACCACGGTAGGTTGATAGCCGCAGAACCAGGCGTCGATGTAGTCGTTGGTCGTGCCGGTCTTGCCGGCCAGGTCGCCGCGCTTGAGGGTCAGCGCGCGGGTGGCGGTGCCGCGCCGGACCACGTCCTTCATCATGGAGTCCATCAGATAGGCGTTGCGGGCGTCGATGGCCCGCTCGGCCGTTTCGCCCGCCACAGGCGGATCGACGCGGGCGAGGATCGCGCCGGATTCATCGCGGATCTCCTTTACCAGATAGGGTTCGACGCGATAGCCGCCGTTGGCGAAGACGGCATAGGCGCGCAGCATCTGCCACGGCGTAACGGAGCCGGCGCCCAGGGCCATGGTGAGGTAGGGCGGGTGGCGTTCGGCGTCGAAGCCGAACTTGGTCACGTAGTCCTGGGCGTAGCGCGGACCGATGGATTTGAGCAGGCGGATCGACACCATGTTCTTGGAGCGAGCCAGGGCCGTACGCAGGGAAATGGGGCCGTCGTACTTGCCGTCGTAGTTCTTGGGTTCCCAGGCCTGGCTGCCGGTCTCGCCCGCCGGAAAGGACAGGGGCGAATCATCCACGATGCTGTTGGGGCCGTAACCCTTTTCGAAGGAGGCGGAGTAGATGAAGGGCTTGAAGCTGGAGCCGGGCTGCCGCCAGGCCTGGGTGACGTGGTTGAACTTATTGCGGTTGAAGTCGAAGCCGCCCACCAGGGCGCGGATGGCGCCAGTGCGCGGGTCGGCGGCGGTGAGCGCGCCTTCGACCTCGGGCAGTTGGGTGATCTCCCAGGCCTTGTTGTCCGTCTGGGCAATGCGCACGATGGCGCCGGGGCGGATGCGCTTGTTGGGCGGGGCCTTGTCGCCGAGCATCGCCGCAGCGAAGCGCAGACCTTCGCCCGCGATGCGGATCGTTTCACCGTAGCGGTAGACCGTGACGGCGCCCGGTGCGGCCTGGGTGACGACGGCGGCCTTCAGGTCGTCGTAGTCGGGGGTGTCGGCGAGGACTTCGTCGAGGTTTTCGCCCTGCTGCTCGCCGCCCAGGCGGGTGGGGTCGACGTAGGCCTCGGCGCCGCGGTAGCCGTGGCGGCGGTCGTAGTCCATCACGCCGCGGCGCAGGGCCCGATAGGCGGCTTCCTGCTCGCCCCGATCGATGGTGGTGATGACCTTGATGCCGCGGGTGTAGGCCTCGTCCTTGAACTGTTCCACGGCGATCTGGCGCGCCATCTCGGCCACGTAATCGGCGCTGCCGCCGAATTCGGCGCCGCTGGAAGCATATTTGAGCGGCGTGGCGAGGGCCTGCTGCTGCTCCGCATCGGAGATGAAGCCGAGTTCAGTCATGCGGCGCAGGACATATTGCTGGCGCAGGGCCGCGCGCTTGGGGTTGACGATGGGGTTGTAGGCGGAAGGCGCCTTGGGCAGGCCGGCCAGCATGGCGGCTTCGGGAATGTTCAGATCCCGGATGGATTTGCCGAAATAGGTGTGGGCGGCGACGGCAAAGCCGTAGGCGCGGCGGCCCAGGAAGATCTGATTGATGTAGACCTCGAGGATCTGGTCCTTGGTAAGGTTCTGCTCGATCTTGAAGGCGAGCAGGATTTCGTAAAGTTTCCGGGAGTAGGTTTTCTCCCGGGTGAGGAAGAAGTTGCGGGCCACCTGCATGGTGATGGTGGAGGAGCCCTGGCGTTTGCTGCCGGTGACGATGTTGGTGCCGGCAGCCCGCAGGATGCCGAGCAGGTCCACGCCGGAATGTTGATAGAAGCGGTCGTCCTCGGCGGCGAGGATGGCATTCTTGAGGACAGGCGGGACGTCCTGTATATGGATGAAGGCGCGACGTTCGTCCCCGTATTCGCCGATCAGCGCGCCATCGGCTGTGTAGACGCGTAGCGGGATCTTGGGGTGATAGTCCGTCAGCGCTTCCAGGGACGGCAGGGTCGGCCAGGCAAAGGCAACCGCCAGGGCAAGGACAGCGATGCCCAGCACGACGAGGCCGAGCAGGAAGGTCAGGGGGTACAGTACCCAGCGCATGGAGTGTCCGGCAGACGGAAACGGTTCGCCATTATACGGGGAGGCCCGCCTCGTCGGCCGTTGCGTGTGGCGTGGTTTTACCCGGGCTTGCTTTACACCCGGCATGGTTGTTGTTAGGATTTCAAGTAGATTGTTGTTATTGCGCCTAACGTTACGAATTTTCAGGACTTTTTGTGATCGACCTATCCTTTCTCAATCCGAAGGCGCGGCCTTTGATCGGCGTCGACATTTCGTCGTCGTCGGTCAAGATGGTCGAACTGTCCGGCGTGGCGGGCGGAGGGTACCGGGTCGAACGCTACGCGATCGAATCCCTGCCGCGTGATGCGGTCGTCGACGGCAACATCGCCAACCTGGAAGCGGTGTCCGAAGCCATCCGGCGCGGCTGGCGGCGCCTGGGGACGGCCACGAAATTCGTCGCCATGGCATTGCCGGCGTCGGCGGTCATCACCAAGAAGATCATCCTGCCGGCAGGGTTGCGTGACCAGGAGCTCGAAGTCCAGGTCGAGTCCGAGGCCAATCAGTACATTCCCTTTGCGCTGGACGAGGTCAATCTGGATTTTCAGGTGCTCGGCCCGGCGGGCTCCGGTGCGGATGAGGACGAAGTGCTGATTGCAGCGTCCCGCAAGGAAAAGGTGGAGGACCGTGTGGCGGCGGCGGAGGCGGCGGGTCTCAAGGCGCTGGTGATGGATGTGGAGTCCTATGCGGCGCTGGCAGCATTCGAGCTGGTCCAGGTGCAGTTGCCCGACGAAGGGGAGGACAAGATCATCGCCGTCGTGGACGCGGGCGCCAATGTCATGAACGTCTCGGTGCTGCGCAACGGCAATCAGGTGTATGCGCGGGAGCAGGCCTTCGGTGGCTACCTCCTCACCCAGGACATCATGCGTCACTTCGGCATGTCCATGGAAGAGGCTGAAAACGCCAAGCGTACCGGCGCCCTGCCCGAGAACTATGAATCCGATCTGCTGCGCCCCTTCATGGACAGCCTGGCGCTGGAAGTGACGCGCGCCTTGCAGTTCTTCTTCACCTCGACCCAGTTCAACCAGGTCGATCACATCGTGCTCGCCGGAGGGTGTGCGGTCATTCCCGGGCTGGCGGAGACGGTGGCCGGGCGATCCCAGGTGGACACCATCGTTGCCAACCCGTTCGCCAACATGACCCTTTCCTCGAAGGTCCGCCCCAAGAACCTCGCAGCCGATGCGCCGGCCTTGCTGGTGGCGTGCGGACTGGCCCTGCGGAGGTTTGATTCGTGATCCGCATCAACCTGCTCCCGCACCGGGAGGAAAAACGCAAGGCGAGACGGCAGCAGTTCTTCCTGCTGTCGGCCCTGATGGTGGTGGCCGGGCTGTTCGTGTGGTTCGTCGGACATACGATCCTGGGCGGCTACCTCAGCGGACAGGATGCCAAGAATGCCTTCCTCAAGGAGGAAATCGCGGCCCTCGACAAGGATATCGTCGAGATCAAGCGACTGCGGGAGCAGTCCGAGGCGCTGCTGTCGCGCAAGCAGGTGATCGAATCCTTGCAGACGCACCGTACCGAGACCGTCGCGGTCTTTAACGAATTGGCCCGACTAATGCCAGAGGGGGTTTATCTCAAGGCACTCAAGGAAACCGGCGCGACGATCAATCTGCAGGGATTTGCGCAGTCGAACGCGCGGGTCTCGATGCTGATGCGCAATCTGGACGGGTCGCAATATCTCGAACGTCCCGAACTGGTTGAAGTGAAGGCGGCGATGATCAATAACCGTCGGGTCAGTGAGTTCAACATGAATGTTTCCGTCAAGCGCAACAAAGCCGACGGCCCCGGCGCCAAGGGCAAGTCGGACGTTCCGCAGGCGGGAGGGAAGTCGTGATGGCACTCAAGGATCGTATCGAACGCTTGCGTGCCATCGATTTCCAGGCCCTCGTCGAGGATTTCAAGGGGCTTGATCCGAACAACCCCGGACAATGGCCCCTCGCGCCGCGCGGTGCTGCCTTGGTGGCGGTCTTTGCCGGGATTGTGGCACTGGGCTGGTGGTTCGACTGGAGCGAGCAGATGGCCGAACTGGATCAGAAGACCCAGGAGGAAAGCCGTCTCAAGGATGAATGGCTGGGCAAGAAGCGGCAGGCGGTGAACCTGGCAGAGTACAAGCGCCAGCTTGGCGAGATCGACCGGCAGTTCGGTGCGCTGCTGAAGCAGCTCCCCAATCGGTCCGAGATCGAAAGCCTGCTGTCGGACATCAATCAGGCTGGACTCGGGCGTGGTCTGCAGTTTGAACTCTTCAAACCCGGGGCCGAAGCCGCCAAGGATTTCTACGCCGAACTGCCGATCGCCATCCGGGTGACCGGGTCCTATCACGACCTGGGCGATTTCGTCAGTGATGTGGCCCAGATGTCGCGCATCGTCACGCTCAATGATATGGCCATCGAGGCCGGCAAGGATGGAGCACTCAAGTTCGACGCGACGGCCGTGACCTACCGCTACCTGGATGAAGAGGAAGTGGCCAAGGCGCGCAAGGACAAGTCCAAGGATAAGGCGGGCAAGTGAGATACGAGCGACTGACCCTTCTGCCGCTGCTGGCGGCCGCGTTGATCCTCGCGGGCTGCGGTGATCATGAGGACGACCTGAGGAGCTGGATGGCGGATGTCTCCAAGGACCTCAAGCCCAATCTCAAGCCCTTGCCACCCATCCAGCAGGCTGAGACGGTGACCTATCAGGGGGCAGGGCAGGTGGATCCGTTCCGCCCGACCAAGATTGAACCCGACAAGAAATCCGGCATGTTCGTGCCGGATGCGAACCGGAGGCGTGAGCCTCTCGAAGCTTACCCGCTCGAAACCCTCAAGATGGTGGGGGTCCTGATCAAGGGCGGGCAGTCTCATGCGATCATCGCGGCCGACAAGACGCTGCATCAGGTGCACGTCGGCAATTACATGGGACAGAACTACGGTCGGGTGACGGCAATCAGTGAGTCCGAAGTCACCCTCAAGGAACTCGTCGAGGATGCGAACGGCGAATGGGTCGAGCGCGTCAGTACGCTGCAGTTGCAGGAGCAGGCGCCCCAGGAGGCGAAGAAATGAGAACAGGAAATGTCAGGGTCGGTCTGGGCGTGATGTTTGCGTCGTTCTGGCTGGGATGCAGCGTGCCGGTCGGACTGGCGTTTGCCCAGGAGCCGGCTGCCTCGACTGCTGAAGCGAGCAACCGTATCGAGCGGATCCTTGCCACCGAGCAAGGGGGCAACATCATCGTCAAGCTGTCCATGGCGCAGCCCTTGTCACGTGTGCCGGCCAGCTTCAGTGTGGCGTCTCCTGCACGGATTGCCTTCGATTTCCCCGATACGGCCAATGGGCTCGGTCGTAACAGTCAGACCTTCAATACCGGCGACCTGCGCAGCGCCAATATCGTACAGGTCGGTGACCGCACGCGCCTGGTCCTGAACCTCGCGCGGGTGTCACCCTATGATGCGCGGGTCGAGGGGAATGATGTGCTGATCACCCTGGCGGCCGCCCAGCTCAAGGAGGCTGCGCAGGCATTGCCGGCGACCCAGTTCGCGCCGGTGCCACTCAATTCCGGCGATCGCCACGCCATCCGTGAAATCAATTTCCGGCGTGGCAAGGACGGAGAAGGGCGTCTGGTCGTGGATCTTTCGGATCCCAACACGGGCATCGATATCCGCCAGCAGGGCAACGCCCTCATCGTCGATTTCCTTAAGACCGATGTGGCCGAGCAATTGCGCCGCAGGCTCGATGTGGTGGATTTCGGGACACCCGTCAACTCGGTGGTGACCCAGGCGCAAGGCGGCAATGTGCGCATGACCGTTACGCCCAAGGGCCTCTGGGAGCATAACGCCTACCAGAGTGACAGCCAGTTCGTCTTGGAGGTCAAGCCCGTTCGCGAGGATCCCAACAAGCTCGTCAAGGGGGCCGGCAAGGGGCAGTTCGGTGGAGAAAAGCTCTCCCTCAACTTCCAGAATATCGATGTTCGTTCGGTGCTGCAGGTGATCGCCGACTTCACCAACTTCAATATCATCACCAGCGATTCCGTTCAGGGTAACGTCACCCTCCGCCTCAAGGACGTGCCCTGGGACCAGGCACTTGACATCATCCTGCAGGCTCGCGGCCTCGACATGCGCAAGAATGGCAACGTGATCTGGATCGCGCCGAGGGACGAACTGGCCGCCCGGGAAAAGATGGATCTTGAGTCCAAGGCCCAGATCGGCGATCTGGAGCCCCTGCGCACGGAAAGCTTCCAGATCAACTACCACAAGGCCAAGGCGGTTTCGGAGTTCCTCAAGAGCAAGGACCAGACGGTGCTGTCCAAGCGTGGCAGCGTGATTGTTGACGAGCGCAGCAACAAGCTCTTCGTCAATGACGTGGCGTCCCGGCTCGAGGATCTCCGTCGCCTGATCGCCGAGATTGACGTGCAGGTGCGCCAGGTCATGATCGAGGCGCAGATCGTCGAAGCGACGGACAACTTCGCACGCAACCTGGGCATGCGTCTGGGCATCGGCGGCAAGACCGGTGCCTACCTCGGTCAGACCCAGTCCTCGAGCAACTCCACCAATTCGGTCTCCGTCTATCGCAACACCATCGGCGGTGGGCTGGGGTCGACCGGTTACCAGGCCGGGCAGATCGAGACCAAGCCGGATTTCTTCAAGGACGCGCTCAACCTCAACCTTCCGGCTTCCAGCATCAACGGTCGTCAGGCGGGCGCCATCTCCTTCGCGTTGTGGAACAGCTCGGCGACCCGTTACCTGGACCTGGAAGTGTCGGCCCTCGAAGCCGATGGTCGCGGCAAGGTCGTTTCCCGTCCGCGGGTCATGACGGCCGATCAGGCTGAGGCGGTGATCGAGCAGGGCGTCGAGATCCCCTACCAGTCGGCGACCAGCTCGGGTGCCACGTCCGTGACCTTCCGCAAGGCAAACCTGGCCCTCAAGGTCAAGCCGCAGGTCACCCCCGACGGCAAGATCATGATGTCCCTCGACATCAACAAGGATTCTCCCCGGTTTGACGTCTCCCTCACGTCCGGGGTGCCGATCGACACCAAGCACGTGAAGACCGAGGTCATCGTCGAGAACGGCGGTACCATCGTCATTGGCGGCATTTATCAGCAGGACGTCTCCAACACGACGACGAAGGTCCCGTTCCTCGGCGATCTGCCCGGTCTCGGTTATTTCTTCAGAAACAACGAACGCAAGGACAACAAGTCCGAACTTCTGGTCTTCATCACGCCCCGTATCCTCAACGAGCAGCTGGGCCTGCGTTAATCCGGACTCTGGATGGAACACCTCATGCATCAATCGATTCTGCGCACGTTTTTGTCCTGGGCCCTGCTGGGGGTTCTGGGGGTGGTGATGAGCCT
>DAOQMM010000055.1:0-22245 GCA_035335645.1 Rhodocyclaceae bacterium
TAAGGCTGTAACAGACGCTCAGAGCGGCCGCTTGACCGTCAGGGCACCCCGGATCTGGCCCTTGGTATAGCCCGTCGCCCGGTCATCGGGATAATGGCGGGCGAGTTGCTCCCGCAAGGGCGCGTCCAGGGTGTCCGCGGCCCCGTGGCAGGCCAGACACACGTCGCCCGCCGGAATGGCCCGGATGTAGCGGTAGACCGGCTTGCCGTGCTCGCTGACGATCTCGCCGGTTTCGAGGGTCTCGACCTTCTCGCCATTGGCAGCGCGGATGTTGAAGTCGGCGAGCTGGCGCGCCTCCCATACGTCTGGCGTGCCGCGCTGGGGATTGCGCGTCTTCAGGCTGACCCGGCGGATGTCCCAGCCGGTTTCGGCCGAGAGCGCCCGGAGGAGTTGCGGGGCCTTTTCCTTGCACACGGGGATGGCGGCGACCGTACCTTCGGCGACGACGGTCTCCTTCATCATGCCCGCCACCTTGGGCAGCACGGGCAGGGCCTTCTGGCGGGTTTCGGATTTGAGGGCGTCCAGGTCGGCGGCCTGGGCGATGCCCGCACTCAGGGCGAGGGCAGCGATGAACATGTGACGCATCGGAACATCCTAATCCTAAATTAATCAGTACATACTAATATACTTTATTTCTGCCCCGCGCGGCACGTCCCCGCCACAGCCGTACCCCATGTGCGACCAGACCAGCCGCCGCGGTGGCGGCCAGAAGTCCCTCTTCGGCCCGCCGCAGGTCCGGCAGCAGCCGCTCCATCAGGGCGCTGAAGTAATAGCCGCCGCCGCCGATCACCGCCACCCAGAGCGCGGCCCCGAGAAGGTTGAGAAGCACGAAGCGCAAGGCCTGCACCCGACTCCAGCCCATCAGCACGGGCCCGGCGATGCGCAGGCCGATCATGAAGCGGATGCCCAGAACGAGGAGGTTCTGATGCCGCAGGATCAGGTCCTGGATGCGGGGAACGGCCCGCTGCACCGCTGCGAATCGCCGGATCAGCCGGTCTCCGAAGCGCCGCCCGACAAAAAACCAGGCCTGATCACCGGCGAATCCCGCCACAAACGCCACCGCCGCCACGGCGGGCAGATCGAGAAGACCCCGATGCACCGCCACACCGGCCAGCAGCAGCACGGTTTCGCCTTCCAGCAGGCAGCCCACCGCCACGGCGAAATAGCCGTAATGGGCCACCCAGTCCGCGAGACTCATCCCAGGCGGCGGATAAACTTGGTGAACGCCAACAGTTGTTCGTCCAGGCGCTTGAGGGTGCCGGTGTCCGCAAGTTCGCCCGCGGCGTTCACCTTGTCCTGTACCGCACCGATCATGACCTCAGGCTTGTTGAGGACGTGGCAGTCCAGGAAGACCAGCACCTGGCGCAGGTGATACTGGCAGCGGGCACCGCCCAGGATGCCCATGGACGCAGTCTGGATCGCCACCGGCTTGCCGGCGAAGGGCTGCTCCGGCACGCGGGACAGCCAGTCGATGGCGTTCTTGAGGGCGCCGGGCACGGAATAGTTGTATTCGGGCGTGACGATCACCACCCCGTCGGCCGCGCGGATCGCGTCCGCCAGGGCAATGACGGCAGGCGGAAAGCCCTCCGCCTGCAGGTCGGCGTCGTACACGGGGATGTCGCGGATCGAGGGCAGCGCCTCGACCACCACGTCCTCCCCCGCCACGGTCGGCAGGGCCCGGGCGATGGCCGCGTTGTAGGAGCCCTGGCGCAGGCTGCCGAGCAGGGTGACGATTTTGAGCGGTGACGACATGGCGGACTCCTTCTGGGGGATGGGGAGCCCCATTGTCCCAGAGCTGCGCCGGCAATGTCAGGCTCCGGCGGAATATCCCGGAAACCATTCCGCCGACCCGTTGCCCAAACCCTGGGTGCAAAAATCCTGTCATGCCCGCCCCCACGAAAAGGAGAACGCCATGCAAGCCCCGACTCATACCCTCGGCCACCTGTTCGAACAGCTGGGCCTGCCCGCCGACACCGGCGCCATCGAAGCCTTCCTCGACAGCCACAGCCTGCCGCCCGACATGCGTCTGGCCGACGCGCCCTTCTGGACGAAGCCCCAGGCCGACTTCCTGGCCCGCGAGCTGGCCGACGACGCCGACTGGGCCGAACTGATCGACAGCCTCGACGCGCGCCTGCGGCACTGACGCCGGATCACCCCTCCCGCAGCAGGAAGCGCGCCGGATCCACGCCCCATTTGTCCGGCGCCTCGGCGGAGACGATCCGGTCGCCTCCACCGTGGCCCGGCTTGCGACCGAGATCCACGATCTCGGGCGGGATGTGGGCGTTTGAGCGGGTACTGAAGAACACCCGCACCCGCGGCGTGAGCAGCGCACCCTCGTTCTGGTCGATCACCACCCCGAGGCGGCCCGATTCCAGGCGTACCAGGCTACCCACCGGATAAATCCCCACGCAGCGCATGAAGGCCTGCAGCAGCTTCTGATCGAAGTGGGCCGCGCTCCATTCCCACATCTTGCGCAGGGCTTCCGCCGCCGGCAGACCCTGGTGGTAGCAGCGGTCGGCGGTGATCGCGTCGTAGACATCCACGATGGCCGCCATGCGCGCCATGCTGCTGATGGCCTCGCCCTGCTGGCCGTCCGGGTAGCCACTGCCGTCCAGGCGCTCGTGGTGATGCCGGGTGATGTCCAGAGGCACCGGGCCGATGCCTGGCGTCTCCAGAAGGACCGCGTGGCCGTCGCCCGGGTGCATCTTGATGAGGGCGAACTCCGCGTCGGTGAGCCGCCCCGGCTTGTTCAGGACCGCATCGGGGACCTTCATCTTGCCCACGTCATGGAGCAGCCCGCCGATCCCGGCCTGGCGCAGATCCTCGCCGGCCAGCCCGAGCGAACGGCCGAAGGCGATCATGAGCGTGCATACGCTTACCGAATGCAGAAAGGTGTAGTCGTCCTTGTTCTTGATGCCGATCAGCCCGATCAGCGCGCCGCTGTTGCGCAGCACCGAGCCGGTGATGGCCTCCACCACCGGTTCCGCGTCCTCCAGGGACACGGCCCGCCCGAGGCGCACGTCCTGCATCATCCCTCGCACCACCCGGTGGGCCTGTTCGTGCACACGCCGCGCCCGCTCCATCTCCTCCGCCACCGACACCCGCAGGGGCGTCTCCTCCGGCGTCGCCAGAGCCGCCACCATCTGGGCTTCGACGGCCTCGCGCACGGCACCGGCATCCACCGCCTCCGCGTCGTCGAGACCCTTGTCCGTGTCGATATAGACATGGCGGATGCCGGACTCGACGATGCGCTGCAGGTCGTCACCGCCATTCAGCCTGAAACGCGCACGCCAGAATGGGTGGGACATCCAGTCGCCGCACAGCTCGTGGATGAACATGCCGGCTCTGAGCCGCTCTACGGGGATCTTCTTCAACATCGCACGGGGCCAATGGATCGCATCCAGAGTGGTATCGGCCGCCCGGCCCCGACCTGAAGCGGTATGCCGTTGAACTGAGCACCCCGTCACGGCGGCGTGCGGGAAGTTCGTGTCCGAGCGTCGCCGGCCCGTCTAAGGCGTCATGGAGCAAGGCTATAATGCGCGCTCTTTTTGCACTGCACAGTCAACCCGTCCATGGACATCATCCTGCTCGTCAAGGCCCTTATCCTGGGCGTCGTCGAAGGGCTCACCGAGTTTCTGCCCATCTCCAGCACCGGCCACCTGATCCTTGCCGGCGACCTCCTCAACTTCAACGACGACCGCGGCAAGCTCTTCGAGATCGTCATCCAGTCCGGTGCCATCCTCGCCGTGGTGTGGGAATTCCGCGAGCGCCTCGCCCGCACCTTCGCCGGCCTCGGCCGCCAGCGGGAAGCCAACCGCCTGGTGCTCAACGTGGCCATCGCATTCCTGCCCCTGGCCGTGCTCGGGCTGGCCTTCAAGAAGGTCATCGAAGCCCACCTCTTCAAACCGGTGCCGGTGGCCCTCGCCTTCATCGTGGGCGCCTTCGTCATCCTGTGGGCCGAGCGCCGCGACCATCGCATCCGCATCCACTCCGTGGACGAGATGCGCCCGCTCGACGCCCTCAAGCTCGGCATCGCCCAGGCCTTCGCGCTGATTCCCGGCACCTCGCGCTCCGGCGCCACCATCATCGGCGGCCTGCTCTTCGGCCTGTCGCGCAAGGCGGCCACCGAGTTCTCCTTCTTCCTGGCCATCCCCACCCTGTTCATCGCCACCCTGTACAACCTGTACAAGGAGCGCGCCCTGCTCAACGCCGACGACATCGGCATGTGGGTCGTCGGCTTCATCGCCGCCTTCGTCTCGGCCTTCCTGTGCGTGCGCTGGCTGCTGCGCTACATCTCCCACCACGACTTCGTGCCCTTCGCCTGGTACCGCATCTTCTTCGGGCTGGTGGTGCTGGCGACCTGGCATTTCGGTCTGGTGGAATGGACCAGCAGCTGAGGGCCCGCCCCTGAGCCTGCCTCCCGACCCGGACGCGCCCTTCGCCCCCGCGGACGGCCGCCCGGGCCCCCACCCGGTCGTCACGCAGCTCGACACGCTGCACGACGAACACCGCGCACGCAGCCTGCCGCTCAAGCGCTACCTGCCGCAGGGCGTTGCGCCGGATGGTCTGATCCTCTTCTCCCACGGCCTCGGCGGCTCCCGCGAAGGTGGCGCTGACTGGCTCGCCCACTGGGCTTCGTGGGGATTCGCCGGTCTCGCGGTGCAGCATCCCGGCAGCGACGACAGCCTCCTGCAGCACGGCTCGCCCCTCGCCCTGCGCCGCGCCTTCAAGGCGGCGATGAATCCCGAACGCCTCGCCGAGCGGGCCGACGACCTGCGCGCCGTCCTCGCCCGCCTCGGCCACGACCCCGTCCTGCCGGACATCCATGCGCCCATCGGCCTGGCCGGTCACTCCTTCGGCGCCGTCACCGTACAGATCCTGGCCGGCGAACGCCGCCCGACCCAGCGTGTCGTCCCCCTCGATCCCCGCGTGCGGGCGATCCTCGCCCTCAGCCCCTCGGCGCGGGGCGAGGGCCACGATCTGACCGAGCGCTTCGGCGCCCTCGAACGCCCGTTTTTCAGCCTCACCGGCAGCCGCGACGACGGCATGGGCCTGTCCGACATCACCGCCGCCAACCGGGAGCTGCCCTTCCGCCACATGCCGCCGGGCCACAAATACCTGCTGGTCTTTGCCGGCGGCACCCACCTGGATTTCGCCGGCCAGTCCAGCCCCGCCGAACAAGGCATGTTCCGCCTGCGCCGCGCCCCGCCACCCTTCCAGAATGCGCTCCTGGCCGCCAGCACCGCCTTCTGGCGCGCCCACCTCCTCGACGACAGCGACGCCCGCCACTGGCTGGAAAGCGGCCTCCCCGGCATACTCCGCAACGACGACCGCTACGCCCGCAAATGATCCTCTACCTCCACGGCTTTCGTTCCGGCCCTCAATCCTGGAAAGCCCGCAGCCTCGCGGCGCGCATGGCCGAACTCGGCCTCGGCGACCGCCTCTGGTGCGAACAGCTTCCGGTGTCGGCCCGCGCCACCATGGCCCTGGCCGAAGCGGCCATCGCCGCCAGCCCGCGCCCACCCACCCTGGTGGGCAGTTCCCTCGGCGGCTACTACGCCACCTACCTGGCGGAAAAGCACGGCCTGCGTGCCGTGGTGGTCAATCCGGCAGTCCTCGCGCCCCTCTCCCTGAGCGCCTACCTGGGCCCCCAGACCCACCTCTACACGGGCGAGACCTTCGACTTCACGCCAGCCCACATCGACGAGCTGCGCGCCCTCGACGTGCCCGCCCTGAGCCACCCGGAGCGCTTCTGGCTGCTCGCCGAGACCGGCGATGAGGTGCTCGACTACCGCCACGCCGTCGCCCGCTATGCCGGCTGCCGCCAGACCGTGCTGGACGGTGGCGACCACAGCTTCACCCGCTGGGACGCCTACCTGGACCCGATCCTGCGCTTCGCCGGCCTGATCCCCTGATCCGCGCCCACGCACCCCACGCCCGCCCATGTCCCATCCGCCCGGTTTCGACGCCCGCCGCTTCAAGGCCCTGGAACGCAGCGGCTTCAACCGCATCGCCGCCCGCTACGCCGACGGCGCCCCCCTGCGCGCCGACCTGCAGGACGCCCTGCTCGCCGCCGCCGCCCTCGCGCCCGGCGAGAGCGTCCTCGATCTGGCCGCCGGGCCGGGCCTGCTCGCCCGCGCCGCGGCCCGCCAGGTGCTGCCCGGCGGTTGCGTCGTGGCCAGCGACATCGCCGAAGGCATGCTCGCCGAAGGCCTGCGCCGCGCCGCCGACGAAGGCGTGCCGGACCTCCTCGCCGCCGCCTGCGACGCCGAGCACCTGAGCTTTGCCGACGCCCGCTTCGACGCGGCCCTGGTCGGCCTCGGCCTCTTCATCCTGCCCCACCCGGAACGGGCAGTGGCCGAACTGCACCGCGTGCTGCGCCCCGGCGGACGCCTCGCCGTGTCCGTGTGGGGCCCGCGCAACGACGTTCCCCTCATCGCCCGTGCCCTCGACTGCATCGCCCGCCATCTGCCCGCGCCCAAGGTGCCGCGGCCTTCGGTGTTCCGCCTCGGCGACGCAGCCGTCCTGCACGACCTGCTGGACGACGCCGGCTTCCGCGCCATCGCCGTGACGCCCCACCGCCTGGCCTGCCGCTTCGACTCCGCCGACGCCTACTGGCAGGCCTTCCTCGATCTGGCGGGCGGCGCCGCCGAAGCCCTGCTGCGCCTCCCCGACGCCACCCAGGCGACCCTGCGCGCCGCCGTCGCCGACGATCTCGCGCCCCATCGCGACGGCGCCGGCTTCACGCTGGAAAGCACCGTCCTCATCGCCACGGCCCGCCGCTGAGCCCGCCCCGTCACGACGCTGTTACACACATTCCCTACCCTTCTGCGCTTTCAGATGCGAAGGAAACGGGCATGCAAGGCTCCTGGCAGGTCAAATCCCTGGTCGCCGCCCTGGCGACGATCGGAATCGGCAGCGGACTGACGGGCTGCGGCGGCGGTGGATCGGACGTCGGCACCAGCACCGGCGTGGTAGTCGGCAGCTACTTTCAGAACGCCAAGGTCTGTCTGGACGAGAACAACAACGCCGTCTGCGACGCCAACGAGTTCTCCACCCGCAGCGACGCCCAGGGCCGCTTCACGTTGCCCGTGGCCAAGGTGCCGGTGGTCGCCGAGATCGGCACCGACGCCTCCCGGCTCGATCCCGACACCGGCACCGCTTCGGCTGTCACCGACAAGCTCGTGTTCCGCGCCCCCGCCGGCAACACCGCCGTGCTGAGCGCCCTCACCACCCTGGTCGTCGCCGAGATGGACGGCGGCGCCAGCCTGGCCGACGCCCGCAGCACCGTCGCCGGCCGCCTCGGGGTGGATGGCGCCAAGCTGATGGGCGACTACAACACCGAAACCGACAGCCTCACCAGGAGCCAGCTCCTCGCCCAGGGCAACAATGCCATCCAGACCATCGCCGCCACCGTCAAGACCGCCGGCAGCGACCTGAAGGGCGGCATGGGCAAGACCCTCACCGCCAAGGCCGTGGACAGCAAGGTGCTGTACGTCTGGACCCAGGTGGGTGCCGACGACACCACGCCCTTCAGCAAGGTGAGCATCACCGG
Source organism: Rhodocyclaceae bacterium (assembly GCA_035335645.1). GTDB lineage: Bacteria > Pseudomonadota > Gammaproteobacteria > Burkholderiales > Rhodocyclaceae > Zoogloea. Next base: position 7,556 of record DAOQMM010000055.1, read on the forward strand.
CAGCAGCAGCGCCGTCGCCCTCAATGCCGATCCGGTCAAGGGCAAGGTCGCCGACGCCACCACCTACACCGTCAGCGACAGCTCCAACGGCAGCCCGGTCAGCGCCGGCGCCCTCTACGCCCGCGCCATCACCACCGCCGCCACCTGCCCGTCCATCACCGTGGATGGCGTCGCCCAGCCCATGGCCGTGCGTGCGCCGGCCATCACCCAGGTGGACAGCAACGGCCAGTACTCCACCGGCAGCAAGAGCGTCCCCGTCAAGGCCGACTTCGCCGTGCTCACCTGCGAATTCCGCATCCCCGACACCGCCAGGTCCGCCATCGTCAATGGCCAGGCCCTCAAGCTCCTCAACAGCAGCACCGCCCTCAACCGCATCGTGGTGATCGGCGACACCGGCTGTCGCATCAAGGGCCCCACCGCCTACACCAACGGCGCCGGCGGCGACCCGCTGCAGGACTGCACCGACGACCGCGCCTGGCCCTACAAGCGCATCGCCGCCGCCGCGGCCAGCTTCAACCCGGATCTCGTCATCCACAACGGCGACATCCACTACCGGGAAGGCACGCCCGTCGGCGTCGAGACCCCCGCCGGCGTGGCCGGCACCGGCAAGAACGAGGACTTCCTGCAGCAGAAGGGCCTGACGCCCACCATCACCTACGGCTGGGCCGCCTGGGAAGCCGACTTCTTCAAACCCACCGGCGCCCTCCTCAGTGCCGCGCCGTGGGCCATCACCCGCGGCAACCACGAATCCTGTTTTCGCGCCGCCACCGGCTGGTTCCACTTCCTGGATCCGCGCCCCTTCCCGGCCGCCACCAGCGCGGCCAAGGAGCCCAAGTACTCGCCCACCTACGACCCCAGCACCTGCAGCGACTACATCGACCCGGTGGCCATCACCCTCAAGGATCTGCAGATCGTGCTGCTCGACAACAGCGGCCTGCAGGACGATCCGGGCGTCGGCAAGAACCAGGGCTGGACCCACGGCGACCACATCCGCACCGCCCGCCAGCTCAACGCCCTGGCCAACCTGAGCGCCTCCAAGGACCCCACCAAGGTCACCTGGATCGTCACCCACAAGCCCCTGTTCGCCTACACCGGCGGCACCGGCGCGGCCACCCCGCGCACCTGGCAGTACCAGAAGGCCATCGCCGCCAGCGGCGTGAACGGCGTCGAGACCTACGCCGGCGGCAACGGCAGCCTGCCCGCCAACACCCAGATGCTCCATGCCGGCCACATCCACGGCTGGCAGATGATCAGCCATCCGGCGGCGAGCAACCTGCCCACCTCCTTCCTGATCGGCGTCTCCGGCGACACCCTGGAAGCGGGCTTCATGTTCGACAGTGCCACAGGCGCACCCTTCGCGCCGGCCAACTTCGGCACGGCCATCACTTCGGGCGTGTGGCCCTGGCTGGGCGCCAAGGCGGCCCTGTGGTTCGGCAGCCTGGCCCAGTCCCTGCCGGACGCCTTCAGCACCAGCCCCATCGTGAATGCCAACGACCCGGCCAAGGCCAGGATTACCGACTTTGGCTTCGTGGTCTTCGACCGCATCCCCGGCACCACCAACTGGACGAGCACCTTCTACGACATGGACCGCAAGAAGATCCGCGCCTGCACCACCGTCGGCAAACGCACCCGCTGCGACGGCTGATCGGCACGACGCCCGGCGGAAATCCGGGCATCATGGCGGCCCGGCCCCATGCCGGGCCGTTTTCATTCTGCGGAGCCCCCATGTTCGTCGTCATCGTCACCTATCTGCGCCCCCTCTCCGAGGTGGACGCCGCCGTCCCCGATCACCGCGCCTTCCTGGCCCGCCACTATGCCGCCGGCACCTTCCTGCTCTCCGGGCCCCAGGTGCCCCGCAGCGGTGGCGTGATCCTCGCCCGCAACGTGAGCCGCGACGCGCTCACCGCCCTGCTGGCCGAAGACCCTTTCAGCCAGCGCGGCCTGGCGGAATACCGCATCGTCGAATTCGCCCCCAACCTGGCCGCGGCGGACTTCGCCCACCTGCTGCCGGCGGACTGAGATCTCACGCCTCGGCGACGTCCCCGTCCGCACCCTTCACGACGGCAAAGCGCGCCAGCGTGCGCGCCCGCGCGCGGGCGTGATCCACCACCGGCGCAGGATAGTCCTGCCCGATCACGCAGCCCGCGAGCTTCTGGTCCACGGGCGGCATCGTCCACGGGGCGTGCAGGTAGCGCGCCGGCACCCGCGCCAACGCTGGCAGGTAGCGGCGGATGAAGGCACCATCCGGGTCAAACTTCTCGGACTGGGTGACCGGATTGAAGATGCGGAAATAGGGTTGCGCGTCGCAGCCCGTGGACGCCGCCCATTGCCAGCCGCCGTTGTTGGCGGCCAGGTCGAAATCAATCAGGTGCTCGGCAAAGAAGGCCTCGCCCAGGCGCCAGTCGATGCCCAGGTCCTTGGTCAGGAAAGACGCCACCACCATGCGCAGGCGGTTGTGCATGTAGCCGCTGTGCAGGAGCTGGCACATCGCCGCATCGACGAGGGGATAGCCGGTGCGGGCCTCGCACCAGGCGGCGAACAGGTCCGGCGCGTCGTCCCACACCACCCGGTCGTACTCCGGACGGAAGCTGGCGGCCACGACGCGCGGGTGATGCCACAGGATCTGCTGGTAGAAATCGCGCCAGATCAGCTCCGACAGCCAGGTCTCGGCGCCCTCGCCCCCCACCGCCAGCGCGGCGGCGGCCAGCTCGCGGATCGACACGGTGCCGAAGCGCAGATGCACCGACAGGTAGGACACGCCCTTGCGCGCCGGAAAATCCCGCGCCGACTTGTAACGCCCGATGCGCGTAAGGAAATCCGCCAGCAGCCGGCGTCCGCCCGCGCGGCCCGGCGTCACGCCCAGTTCCGCCAGGTTGGTGGTCGCAAAGCCCAGCTCGGCCAGGGTCGGCACCCCGGTCCCGTCCGGCGGCGGCGCCAGGTGGCCCGCATACGCCTCCACCGGATAGGCCTTGACGTAAAAGGGCGTCAGCGCCTTCAGCCAGGCCCGCTTGTAAGGCGTGAACACCGAGAACGGCGCCCCGCCCTGAGTCAGCACCTCGCCGCGCTCGAAGATCACCTGATCCTTGAAGTCCGCAAAGCCGATGCCCATGCCCCGCAGACGCGCCGCCACCTCGTCGTCCCGGGCGATGGCTGCCGGCTCGTAGTCCCGGTTGCTCAGTACCTCTGCAACGCCCAGGGACGCTGCAAGCGCCGGGATCACGTCGCGGGCGCGCCCGTGGCGCACGATCAGTCCGCCCCCCCGCGCCCGCAGGGCCGCGTCCAGCGCCACCACGCTGCCGTGGATGAATTCCACGCGCCGGTCCATTCGGCCCGGCAGCGCGTCGAGGATCTCGGTGTCAAAGACGAAGGCGCAATGCACGCGATCGTGGCGGCGCAGGGCGTGGTACAGGGCGGCGTGGTCCACATCGCGCAGATCGCGGCGGAACCACACGAGGGCGGCAGTCATCGGACACTCCCGGCAGACGGAGCCGGCATCCTAACGAGCCGCGCGGCACGCGGCAAACCCCGACGGCGCAACCGTCCCCACGGCTTTCCGCAGCGTGCAGGAACAATTCCGCCGTTCTCGGCTTAAAATAGACAGTGTGACGAAACCGACCATCAATCTCACCGACCATTTCCTGATCGCCATGCCCGCCATGGCCGATCCGAACTTTGCGCGGACCCTCACCTACATCGCCGAACACAACGAGAACGGCGCCATGGGGGTGATCGTCAACCGGCCCACGGACATGCGCCTGGCCACGCTGATGGAGCGCATCGACATCCCCTTCGAGCAGCCTGCCTTTGCCGACCTGCCGGTGTATTTCGGCGGCCCGGTGCAGTCCGACCGGGGCTTCGTGCTGCATCGCCCGGCCGGCCAGTGGCATTCCAGCCTCAAGGTCACGGACGACATCGGCCTCACCAGCTCCCGCGACGTGCTCCAGGCCCTCGCCCTCGACGGCGAGCCCGCCGAGGTGCTGGTCGCCCTCGGCTACGCCGGCTGGTCCGCCGGACAGCTCGAACACGAACTCACCCAGAACGCCTGGCTCACCGTGCCAGCCGATCTGACCATCGTCTTCGACCTGCCGCCGGAAGAGCGCCTCGCCGCCGCCATGCAGCTGCTCGGCGTGGATTTCGCCAAGCTCTCGGACGTCGCCGGCCACGCGTGAGTACCGTCCTCGGCTTTGACTTCGGGCTGGCCCGCATCGGCGTGGCGGTGGGTGAAACGGAAACCGGCCTGGCCCATCCCCTCGCGGTGATTGGTGACGAAGCCAACGCTGCGCGCTTTGCCGCCATCGAAAAACTCCTCGCCGAATGGAAGCCGGCCACCCTGGTGGTCGGCCTGCCCACCCACCTGGACGGCAGCGAACACGCCATGACCGCCCGCTGCCGGCGCTTCGCCAACCAGCTCCACGGCCGCTACGGCCTGCCGGTGGCCCTGGTGGACGAGCGGCTCAGCTCCGCCGAGGCCGAAGCGCGCCTCAAGGAAGCCGGCCATGCCGGCTGGCGCCGGCAGAAACCCCTGCTCGACGCCACTGCCGCCCAGATCATCCTGTCCCAGTACCTGGAGAACGCCGCCCATGCAGCTCCCTGACGCCGAACAGCTCATCGCCACCCTGGCCGAGGCGATGCGCCCCCAGGTCTCGCCCGACACCGCCCTGGTGGGCATCCACACCGGCGGCGTGTGGCTCGCCCAGCGCCTGCACGCCCTGCTCGGCCTGTCCCAGCCCCTGGGCAGCATCGACGTGAGCTTCTACCGGGACGACTACGCCGCCAAGGGCCTGCACCCGCGTCCCCAGGGCTCCAAGCTGCCCTTCGACGTGGAGGGCACGCCGGTGATCATCGTGGACGACGTGCTCTACACCGGCCGCACCACCCGCGCGGCCCTCAACGAACTCTTCGACTACGGCCGCCCGGCGCGCGTCGACCTGGCCGTGCTGGTGGACCGGGGCGGCCGCGAACTGCCCATCCACCCGCGCTTCTGCGCCCTCACCCTGACCGAGCCGCTGCCGTCCGACCAGAACCTGCAACTGGAGCGCGACGAAGCCGGCGCCCTCTCCCTGAGGCTGATCCATGCGTAATCCCCAACTCAACCGCAACGGCGAACTGCAGCACCTGCTCACCCTCGACGGCCTGCCCCGCGCCATCCTCACCCAGATTCTGGACACCGCCGAGCCCTTCACCGAAGTGGCCGAGCGGGAAGTGAAGAAGCTCCCCCTGCTGCGCGGCAAGAGCGTCTTCAACCTGTTCTTCGAGAACAGCACGCGCACCCGCACCACCTTCGAGATCGCTGCCAAGCGCCTGTCCGCTGACGTCATCAACCTCAACGTCGCCACCTCGTCCACCAAAAAGGGCGAGACCCTGCTGGACACCATCGACAACCTCTGCGCCATGCAGGCCGACATGTTCGTGGTGCGCCACGAATCCTCTGGCGCCCCCTACCTCATCGCCCAGCACCTGCAGACCACCGGACGCGACCACATCCACGTGGTCAACGCCGGCGACGGCCGCCATGCCCACCCCACCCAGGGCCTGCTGGACATGTTCACGATCCGGCACTACAAGAAGGAATTCCACAACCTCACCGTCGCCATCGTCGGCGACGTGCTCCACAGCCGCGTCGCGCGCTCCCAGATCGCCGCCCTGACCACCCTGGGCGTGCCCGAAGTGCGCGTCATCGGCCCCCGCACCCTGATCCCCACCGACGTGGAAAAGCTCGGCGTGCGCTACTGTCCGACCATGGCGGAAGGCCTCAAGGACGTGGACGTGGTGATGATGCTGCGCCTGCAGAACGAGCGCATGAACGGCGCCCTGCTGCCCAGCCCGCAGGAATTCTTCAAGATCTGGGGCCTCACCGCCGACAAGCTGGCCCTCGCCAAGCCCGACGCCATCGTCATGCACCCCGGCCCGATGAACCGCGGCGTCGAGATCGACTCCGCTGTGGCCGACGGCGGGCAGGCGGTGATCCTGCCCCAGGTCACCTTTGGCATCGCGGTGCGCATGGCCGTGATGAGCATGCTGGGCAGCCACTGAGACCACCACGATGAACCTGCACATCCAGAACGGCCGCCTCATCGACCCGGCCAACCGCCTCGACACCCACCAGGACCTCTTCATCGCCGACGGCAAGATCGTCGGCGTCGGCAGCGCGCCCGCCGGCTTCAGCGCCGGCCGCGTCATCGACGCCCGCGGACTGGTGGTCGCCCCCGGCCTGATCGACCTGGCCGCGCGCCTGCGCGAACCCGGCTTCGAATACAAGGCCACCCTCGAATCCGAAATGGACGCGGCCATGGCCGGCGGCATCACCAGCCTCGCCATCCCGCCCGACACCGACCCGGTGCTGGACGAACCCGGCCTCGTCGAGATGCTCTGCTATCGGGCCAAGAAGCTCAACCGCGCCCACGTGTACCCGGTCGGCGCCCTCACCATCGGCCTCAAGGGACAGCAGCTCTCCGAGATGGCCGAGCTGGTCGAAGCCGGCTGCGTCGCCTTCAGCCAGGCCAACGTGCCCATCGTGGACACCCGCGTGCTCTACCGCGCCATGCTCTACGCCGCCACCTTCGGCTTCCGCCTGTGGCTGCAGCCCATTGACCCGCACCTGTCCCGCGGTGGCGTCGCCCACGACGGCGAGGTCGCCTCGCGCCTCGGTTTGCCGGGCATCCCCGCCGCCGCCGAGACCGTGGCCCTGTACACCTACCTGCAGCTCGCCCGCCTCACCGGCGCCCGCCTGCACATCACCCGCCTGTCCAGCGCCGACAGCCTCGACCACATCGAGCAGGCCCGGCGGGACGGCGTGGACGTCACCTGCGACGTGGCCGCCCATGCCCTGCACCTGAGCGACATGGACATCGGCTACTTCAACCCCCACTGCCACGTGATCCCGCCCCTGCGCAGCCAGCGCGACCGGGCGGCCTTGTCCAAGGCGGTGGCGGAAGGCCGCATCAACGCCATCTGCTCCGACCACACGCCGGTGGACGACGACGCCAAGCAGGCCCCCTTCAGCGAATCCGAACCGGGCAACACCGGCCTCGAACTGCTCCTGCCCCTCACCCTCAAGTGGGCCGGCGAACACGGACTGCCGCTGCTGGATGCCCTGGCCCGCATCACCTCGGACGCGGCAAAAATTGCCGGTATCGCCAAAGGCGGGCACCTGTCCGTAGGCGCCCGCGCCGACGTGTGCGTCTTCGATCCGGAGGCCTACCAGCTCATCACCCGCAGTCTCCTCAAGAGCCAGGGCAAAAACACCCCCTTCCTGGGCCTCGAACTGCCCGGCAAGGTGCGCTACACCCTGGTGGAAGGCAGCCTGATGTACGAAGCGGCCGCCTGATCCGGCCCAACCCATCCCATGTTCCAGACGGCGCCCGCGGGCGCCGTCGCTTTTTCGCCCCGCCGAACCCACGCCCCCGCCCCCGAAGGACGTGCCGACTCGGCGCGGTCCCCACGCATTGCGCAGCGGCCTGACCGCCAAAATCCTCCGAATCCGCCAAGCCCTCGAAAAATGCATCATTCATCAAAATCCCATTCGCCTAAGCTATATCCAAAGCCGTAGGCACCCCCGCCGGAAAGTGACAGTACGCATTTGTTTTTTATAGATTTTTTCTCACTGAAAAACGCCTTCTTCCGACGTCTCCAATTAATTCACACATTGTTGCAGAACCCGCTCAACTTCTCCCCCGGTGACCGATATTTCCTGATGTCAGCCGGGCGAGCGCCGATCGGTGGTCGTACTGGCGGACCGGACCTCGTCTCTTTGGGGGAGGTCCGCGGGAGTCCAGAACACAAGGGAAGAACAAGAATGAGTGAGCTCGTCGAACAGGCAGCCGAACGCCTCCGCAAGGCCGTGCCCATCATGGTGAAGCGCGGCATCCCCGTCACGCCGGTGAATTACGCCCTCTGGTACACCTACGTGGCCAACGAAAACCCCCACTTCAACCAGCACATCGACGACATCGTCGCCACCTACGGCACCATTCCGCCGGCCAAGGCCGAAGGCCTGTTCCGCGATCATGTCTCACCGACAGGCACCCAGGAGAACGCCCTCTCCAAGATGAAGTCCGGCCTCGAGCGCATGGTGGCCGACCTCAGCCGCGACCTCTACTCCACGCTGGAAGGCACCCAGAATTTCAATTCCCTGCTCGACGAATGCAACCGGGGGCTGCTCGCGCCCTCCGGATCCGGCAGCCTGGAAGAGGTGCTGGGGACGGTGGAGCGCCTCATCAAGGGCGCCAACGCGATGCAGCAGCACACCTCGCGTTTCGAGAGCTCCCTGAGCACCGCCGACGAGGAGATCCGGCGTCTGCGCGGCGAGCTCGCCACCCTGCGCAAGGACGCCCTCCACGACGACCTCACCGGCGTCTTCAACCGCCGCGCCTTCGACCAGGAACTGGACCAGTTCATCGGCCAGGGCAACATGGGACCGTCGCTGCACCTGGGCATGCTGGACATTGACCACTTCAAGGCCTTCAACGACCGTTTCGGCCACCCGGTGGGTGACCGCGTCCTCCAGGTGGTGGGCGCCCAGCTCAATGAGATGGCCCAGGTGGGCGTGTCGGTGTATCGCTACGGCGGCGAGGAGTTCTGCCTGATCTTCTGCGGCGGCACCCTGGCCCAGGCCCAGGAACAGGCCGACCGGCTGCGCCACACCATCGAGCAGCTGGTGCTCAAGGACAACCGGTCCGGCGAGCGGCTGGCCACCATCACGGTGTCCATCGGGCTGGCCAGCCACGTCTACGGGCAGTCCTCGATTACCCTGGTGGAACGGGCCGACGCGGCCCTGTATGAGGCGAAGAACAGCGGCCGCAACCGGGTCTGCATCGCCTGACGCGACGCCGCGTCAGGGCACGGCGCCGGCGGTCGCGGCCGGCGGCGTCGGCGCTGCGGCCGAATGGGCTGCCGGACGACCCGCTGCACCCGGCGCAGCGCCCGGCCCTTCCTTGGGGCGAAACAGCCAGTCGGTGTAGCTTGGCGTGTCCGCCTCCTTGCCGCGCAGCAGACTCAGGGGTGCCTGGCGGAAGCCGCCCCGCGTCCGCTGCGCCACGTCGATGACCTGGACCCAGTCGGGCAGCCCCTGCCGGCGCAGCACGGACTGCTCCGAGCGGCTGCGCACGCCCACGATCTGCCCCTCGCGCCGCTCCACAATCCAGTCCGCCTTGCCCGTCATGGGATCGCGGTAGATCCGCCGCAGATGGCGACGCGGTACGGGCACCCGCTTGTCCGTCACCAGATCGCCCAGCTCCGCGGGCCCCACGCCGGGGCCGGCCGCCTTGTAGCGCGCCAGGGCGCGGGCAAACTCGCCACCGATGAAGAGGAGCTCCGCCTCCCGCTCACGCTGCACGCTCTTCGCCCACACCTGCCCGAACTGGGCAAGCCCCAGGCCCAGGGCCGCCACCGCGAACAGGGTGAGCAGATAGACCACGCCAGACTGGGGCCGGCGCCGGGCGCGTCCTGCCCTCATAGATCCTCGTAGGCCTGACCGCTGCGGGTCTTGCCCTCCGCGCCGCTGTGCAGGTCGCTCATGCCGCCGCCGAGGGCTTCCGGCGCAGTCACCGGCGACCAGGTGTCGCGACGTTCGGTGATGGGATCCACCGGCACCGCGCGCAGGTAGCGCCGGCTCACCAGCTCGTCCAGATCCTTGGGATAGCGCCCGGTGTCGCCATAGAACTTGTCGATGGCGTCCCGCGTGACCGCCAGGGTCTCGGTGAGCGCCGCCTCGCGGGCCCGCTCCAGATGCCCGAAATAGCGCGGCGCGGCGATGGACAGCAGCACCGCCACGATGGCCATCACCACCAGCAGTTCGACCAGGGTGAAGCCGCGCCGACGTGGGGAAAGTGGTTCCATCACCACTCCCGGTAGGCGATGCCGTTGAGGCCCTTGCCGGTGGCCCGGGAGTACACGTCGAAGACGTCGGCACCCTCGGCCGGCTCGTCCGGCGGGCTGGCGTAGCTGCGCAGACCCCAGGTCTCGTCCGCCGCCAGGCTCAGGTCCGGGTTCAGCGGATCACGGGGAATGCGGCGCAGGATGTAGAGTCTGGCGCCCTTCGGCGACTTGGCGTCGGGCACACCCTTCACCAGATCCTCCAGCGCGGGCGGATAGCCGCTGGCATCCACGACCTTGGCGATGCGCCCTTCGTCGCTGTAGCGCTTATAGGTGTCGATGGCCTCGCGGATCTGGCGCAGGGCCGTGCGCAGTTCGGCCTCCCGCGCCCGCTGGGCCGAGAGCTGCACCACCGGCGCGGCGATGGCGGCGAGCACCGCCACCACCGCCACGGTGACCGCCATCTCGATGAGGGTAAAGCCGCGCCGGCGCCGCATGCCGTGCCTCAAGGCTGGATCTGCACCGACACGGGCGGTGGTGGCGGCACCATCTGGGCCTGGCCGCCAACCCTCAACTGGGCCTGCCCCAGGGCGAACACCGCCGTGCCGCTGGCGCCGGGCCGCACCCGGAATCGCGCGAACACGACGCCCGCGGTGCCCGGCGGCAGGGTCAGCTTGCGCAGATCCCCGTCCGCCGGCCCATCGGCCGACTCCACGAGGCGGCTGTCGAAATTGAGGTCCACGCTGCCCCCCTCGTTCCCGCCGGCCTGCACGCCGACGCTCACCGTGAATTCCTCGCCCGCCTTCACTTCCGGCGGAGCCTGCACGCTGGTGGCCGCCGCCAGCGCCCCGGTGGCGGGCGACGCAGCCGGCATCGCACCCGGTGCCGCGGCCGCCACACCCAGCGCGCCCGGCGCCGTGGGCCCGATGCTCAGCGCCGACACCCCCACCGCCGCTTCGGTGCCGGCGGCCTGGGTGGCGCTGGCAAGCCCCGGCTTGGTCACGTTGCGCACCACCCGCGGGGTGATGAGCAGGATGATCTCGGTCTTGTTCTCCACATCCCGCTGGCTGCTGAACAGGCGTCCCAGGGCCGGCACCTCGCCCAGCCCCGGCAGGCGGGCGGCGGAGCTGCGCTCCTCGTCGCTGATGAGCCCGGCCAGCACCTGGGTCTCCCCGTCCTTGAGGCGCAGGGACGTGGACGCGCTGCGGGTACCCACCTGATAGGCGATGGAATTGGACGGCCCGGTGACCTCCTTGACCACGCTGCTCACCTCCAGATTGACCTTGATGGCCACGTCGTCGTCCATATGCACCGACGGCTCCACCTCCAGCTTGAGGCCCACGTCCAGGTAATTCACCGAGGCCGACACGCCCACGTTGGCGGTGGCCGTGGTGGTGAAGATCGGCAGCTTCTCGCCGATATGGATCTTGGCCTTGTCCCGGTTCTTCACCCGGATGCGCGGATTGGCCAGGATATTGGCGTTGCCGTCCTGGTCCGTGAGGTTGAGGAGCAGGCCGGGGTTGGCCACGTAGGGCACCACGCCGCTGCGCCCGCCGCGCAGGTCGATGTTGCCCTGCAGAAGCTGGCCGCCCAGGCTCTGGGTAATCGTAGTGCCGGTGGCGGTGGTCACCGAATTGGTCACGGTCGGCTGCAGCACGCCGTAGCCGATCTGGTTGGGGAAGCGCATGCCCAGTTCCAGCAGCTTGTTGCGGCTGATCTCCATCACCTCGACTTCCAGCATCACCTCCGGCTCCGCCAGGTCGAGGGTGGCGATCAGGCGTTCGGCCAGGCGGATCGCCTCCGGCGTGTCCTTCATCACCAGCAGGTTGAGCTTTTCCTCGATGAACACGTCCTTGGTCTTCACCACCTGCTTGATCAGGTTCATGGCCTGCTTGGTATCGGCGTTGGCCAGGTAGAAGCTGCGCGTGGCGAGCTCCTGGTAGTCCCGCTGCTTGGCCGGCGTGTTGGGATAGATCAGCACCGAATTGTCGTTGAGCAGCTTGCGTTCGAGCTGCTGGGTGATCATCAGCAACTTGAGCACGTCGTCGATGCTGTTGTTGCGCACGAAGATGGTCACCTTGGCGTCGGTGCGCACATCCCGGTCCATCACGAAGTTGAGGCCGGACACCCGCGACAGCACCTCGAACACGCCCCGCAGCGGCGCGTCACGGAATTCCAGGTTCACCGGCTTGGCCAGCGGCCCCTTGAGGGCGGCCGGCGCCGGATCGCGGGCGACGGCCCGTTCGTCCAGGCGACGCATCACCGCCCGCGCCGCGGCATGGGTCGGCTCGCCGGCCAGCACCGTGCGCGCCGCCGCCTCGGCCCCGGCAAAGTCGCCGGCGGCCAGGCGCCGGTCGGCCTCCGCCGCCAGCTGGTTGCGCTGACGCTGGGCGGCGATGGCGTCCACACCGGCCACCACGCGGGGGTTGTTGGGGTCGAACTGGCGCGCCAGGGCCAGGGCGTTCTCCGCTTCTTCGAAGCGCCCCGCGCCGCGGGCCTGGTCGGCCATGGCCAGCTGGCGGGTCGTCAGGGCCTCCCGCTGGCGCAGGTAATAGGCGCGCAGCTCCAGGTTGCGCGGATCGGCCTCGACGCGGCTGCGCAGGTCGATCAGGGCCACGTCGGGGCTCTGGGTGGCAAAGGAGCGGCGGCTCTCCTCCAGCGCCTTGTTGCCGGCGCAGGCCGCGAGCAGCACGGTCAGCGCCAGGGGCGCCAGGCGGCGCAGGAGTCGGGGAAGGCGTCTCGAAGTCATGGCATGGCCCCCGTCACGAGGCTCTGGGGTTCGTTGAGCGGCAGATAGATCAGGTCGATGCGGGCGCGGCTCACCGCCGTCACCCGGTAGCGTCCGTCGAGGGTGTCACCGACCCGCACCACGCGGATCTGCTCACCCTGCTCCAGGAAGGCGGCGTGGCGGCCGCCCTCTTCCAGCATGCCGGTGTAGCGGAAGGGCAACGGCGGCGCCGTCGGCGTGGGCGGTGGTGGGGGAGGCGGTGGCGGTGGCGCGAAGCTGCGCACGGGGAACAGATCGGGCACCGGCGCACCGGCATCCCCGTCCGCCAGTGCCGGCCGGGACGCGGCGAGGGCGGCGAGATCCACGCGGGGCGCGCTGCGCACCGAAGCCGCCTTGCGCTGCACGGCTCGACGCGGCGCCTCGGTGGCCGGCTCGTCCTCCAGCCCGGCGGCCCACCAGGCGGCCAGCAGGGTCAACGCCAGTCCGGCGAGCAGCCCATGCACGCGCTTCATGGCTGGCGCCTCAGGAACACCACAAAACGCACCTGCGCCTCCACCTCCGGCGTCGCCATGGACGCACGCCGCAGGGACAGGCCGTCCAGCGCCACTTCGGGCATCTCCGCCAGCACGTCGGCCAGCCAGGTGCGCAGCACCGGGTAGGGGCCGCGCGCGGGAAGCTCCAGAGTGACCCGCTCCAGCGGCGTGCCGCCCTCCGGCGCAGAACGGTAATCGGCCCGGTCCAGCTTGAGGCCCCGCGCCAGCGCGTAGCCATGCAGGCGCACCAGCAGGTCAGGGAGCGCATCGGTCGCGGGGAAGGCCCCGTAGAAGCGCTCCAGCCGCGTCCGCTCAGGCACGGCGACGCCCTCCGGATGGGTGCGCAGGCGCTGGCGCAGGCTGCGGGTTTCCTGCTCCAGGGCGTCAGCCTGGGCTTCCAGCGCCCGGTTCCCGCTCAGGTCGAAACACACGGCAAACACCGTCAGAGCCACGCCCACCACGCCGGCCCAGCCCGCCGCGCGGAAGGTCCGCACCGCGGATTCGTGCAGGGTCGCCCACCGGGCGCCGGTCAGACGGAGGCTCATGGCGCGACCTCCCAGCGGGCGGTCACGGTGAAGCCGACGACCTGAAGCGGTCCGCTGGCATGGAACTCATAGCTGCCCAGACGCACCTCGCGCAACACGCCACCCGCCTCGAGACGCTTCACGTAGGCGAAGACCTCGGGCAGGCTGCGCCCCTCGCCGGTCAGGCGCAGGCCACCGCGTGCGCCCTCCTGGTCGAGCGCCAGCAGGGCGATGCCGGGATCGTCGCTGGCTGTTTCCAGCACCCCCAGCACGGCGCGCCAGTCCCGCTGCAGCAGCTGTGCCACGGCCCGCGCGGGGCGCGCCTCCTGCTCGGTCACCGGCGCGCGATCGACGCCGCTGGCGCGCAGGTCGAGCCCGTGCTTGGTCCGCGTCAGAGCATGGGCCGCTTCGGCCACGCGGGTCTCCAGCACATCGTATTCGTGGAGCACGCCGACCGCCGCGATCACGCCGAAGGCCAGCACCGCCCAGCCCAGCCAGCCGGGCCGGCGCAGGCCGCCGACGAAATCCAGCCCCAGCGGCGGCGGCGCGCGATGCGGGCTCATGACGCACCGCCTTCCACGCCGGCCAGGGTCCAGCCAGCGGGCAGCGCCGTCGCGGTCGCGGCCGCACCCGCAAGATAGAGGGTGCCCTGGGCCATCGCCTGACCTGCCACAGCCAGCCCTGGCAGCAGCCCGGCCAGACAGCCCGCCGCCGCGGCCGCGTCGGCCACAGCGACCGCCTGGCTGCGCACCGCGGCCCACACGCCGTCGCGCCACAGGGCGACGGTGACGCGGCCCGCCTCGGCGCGGGCAAAGGCGCCATCGCCGATGAAACGCCGGCCGTGACGGTTGAACTCGGCGGCAAAGGCGCCTTCCAGGCGGACAAGGCGCAGGTGGCGCGTCCGCGCGAAATCCTGCACCGCCTCGAGCAGCGCCCGCGGCAGCGCGCAGGCCAGGCTGGGCAACACCACGGCATTCCGGTCGGCGAGGACGCACCAGTCCTCGCCAATCCCGAAGACAGTCTGGAAACGATGCCGCGTGAAGGCCGCCCGCTCCGCCGCGCGCAGGCCGGCCGGCCAGTCGATGCGCAGGT
>DAOQMM010000056.1:0-21944 GCA_035335645.1 Rhodocyclaceae bacterium
CCCAGCACCTGCGCCCACAGATCCCGCACCGCCGCGGCCCCTTCGGCGACCAGCGCCGGGTCTACCCGCGGGGCCTGGTTGTTGAGGCGCAGGGCGTGCTGCAGGCGGCGGTATTCCCGGTAGGTGTCGGCCACCGCAGCGGCGTCGTCGGGGGGGATCAGGCCGAGTTCGGCGGCCATGGGGAGGAGGGCGATGTTGCCCAGGTTGCCGGTGAGGCCGGGGTGGGTGTGGGCGTAACCGAGGACCAGGTACTGGACGATGAACTCCACGTCGATGAGGCCGCCGCGGCTGTGTTTGAGGTCGAACACGCCGGCGCGCACGGGGTGAGCGTCCACCATGCGCTGGCGCATGGCGATGACTTCGTCGCGGAGTTTGGCCAGATCGCGGGGCTGGCGCAGGACTTCGACGCGGATGGCTTCGAACTTGCGGCCGATGGCCCGGTCGCCGGCGCAGAAGCGGGCGCGGGTGAGGGCCTGGTGTTCCCACACCCAGGCGTTCTCGAGCTGGTACTGGCGGAAGGCGTCGAGGGACACGACCATCAGGCCGGAGTCACCGTTGGGGCGCAGGCGCAGGTCGGTCTCGAAGAGGCTGCCGGCGGGGGTCTGGGCAGACAGCCAGGTGTTGGTGCGCTGGCTGAGGCGGGTGTAGAGCTCGGCGGACTCGGGGGCGTCGTCGTCGTAGACGAAGACGATGTCCAGGTCGGAGGCGTAGCCGAGCTCCTTGCCGCCCAGCTTGCCGTAGGCGAGGACGGCGAAGCGGGGGTCGTCCCGGTGGCGGTTCCTGATCTTGCGCCAGCACATGGTGACGGCCAGGTCCACCATGATGTCGGCCAGGGCGGAGAGGAAGTCGGCGTGGCGTTCGACGGTGAGGTGGCCGGCGATGTCCTTGGTGAGCAGGCGGAACACCTGGGCGTGGTGCTGCTCGCGCATCAGGTCCATCTGGCGTTCCATGTCGGGCTCGATCTCGTCGAGCTGGCCGGCGAGTTCGCGGCGGAATTCACCCAGGTCGAGCTCTTCTTCGAGGATGCGCGGGTCGATGGCTTCGTCGAGGAGGATGGGGTGGCGGTTGAGGAACTGGGCGGCCCACGCTGAGGCGCTGACGATCTGGGCGACCTTTTCGAGGGTCTGGGGATATTGCTGGAGCAGGGCCAGGTAGGCGCCGCGCTTGCTGATGGCGTCGAGGAGGTCGAGGAGGCGCTCGAAGGTGGCGTTGGCGTCGGGCGTGGGGGCAGCGGCTTCGACGACGCGGGGGATCAGGGGGTCGAAGCGGCTGCGGATGCTGGGGGGCATCTGCTGGTAGCGGATGCCGGCGCGCAGGGTGGCGAGGCGGCGCGCGGCGGCGGCGGGGTCGGGATAGCCGAGGCGGGTGAATTCGGCCGTGGTGAGGGCTTCGTCGCCGGCGGAGGACCACAGGGTGTCCAGGTCGTGGCCCTTGCCGGTGGGGTCGGCGAAGACGGCGTTGAAGTGGCGGCCCACATGGGCCCGGTGGTCGTCCAGCTCCTCCAGCAGGGCTTCGTAGTGGGTAAAGCCCATGCTGCGGGCGAGGCGCGCCTGGTCGTCCGGGTTGCCGGGCAGGGTGTGGGTCTGGGCGTCGTCCAGATATTGCAGGCGATGCTCCACACGGCGCAGGAAGTCGTAGGCGGCGGCCAGTTCGCGGCCGGTCTCGCGGGACAGGATGCCGCGCTCCACGAGCAGGCCCAGCACGGCCAGGGTGGGCTTGATCTGCAGGGCTTTGTCGCGCCCGCCGCGGATGAGCTGGAAGACCTGGGCGATGAATTCGATCTCGCGGATGCCGCCCGGGCCGAGCTTGACGTTGTTGGCCATGTCCTTGCGGGCGACTTCCTGGCGGATCTGGGCGTGCAGCTCGCGCATGGCGTTGATGGCGCCGAAGTCCAGGTACTTGCGGAAAATGAAGGGACGCACGATGGCGGCCAGCTCGGCGCCGCGGATGCCGGTCATGACGCGGGCCTTGATCCAGGCGTAGCGCTCCCATTCGCGGCCCTGGGTGATGAAGTAGTTTTCCAGCATGTCGAAGCTGGCCACCAGGGGGCCGGAGTCGCCGTTGGGGCGCAGGCGCATGTCCACGCGGAAGACCTGGCCGTCGCCGGTGAGATCGTTGAGGGCCTGGATGACGGCGCGGCCGAGTTTGGTGAAGAACTCGTAGTTGTCGATGATCTTGGGGCCGGCGGTGCTGCCGTCCTCGGGATAGACGAAGATCAGGTCGATGTCCGAGGAGACATTGAGCTCCCGCCCGCCCAGCTTGCCCATGCCCAGCACGATGAACTCCTGCTCGCGGCCGTCGGCCGAGACCGGCTGCCCGTGGCGCGCCACCAGGGCGGCGCGGTGCAGATCCACGGTGGTTTCGACGGCAATGTCGGCCAGCAGGGTCATGGTCTCGGTGACTTCCGTGAGGCTGGCCAGGCCGGCCAGATCGCGCACCATCACGTGGCCGATGATCCACGCGCGCAGGCGCCGCAGGGCGGGCTTGAGGGTGCTGTCGTCCACATGCTCGGCACGCAGGAAGTCCCTCAGGGCGGTGGCGTCCAGGGGCGCGTCCACGCTGGCGGCGAGGCGCGCGGCGAGCCACGGGCGGCTGTCCAGCTGGCGGCGCAGGAAGCGGGAGTGGGCGGTGGCCGCGGCCACCAGGGGGTGCAGGGTGTCAGGCTGTTCGGACATGGTGGGTGGGCGGTTGGTAGAATGGAGTCCTGTCATGTTCGCCCCGTCTTATGTCTGCCGGACTGATTTTCGTCAAGCCTGATGACCCGACTCCGGCGCCTCCTCACCCCTTTCTCGGGTGAGCGCCTCCTCTCCCTGCTGCATCTGCCCCGCGTGTGGGCGTGTCGCCTGCTGTGGGCCCTGATCGCGGTGTACTTCGTCGCCGGGGCCGGTCTGCTCGCGCTGCGCTGGGCGGTGCTGCCCAACGTCCCGGCTTACCGCGAGGACGTGGCGGCGCTGCTGTCCCGTTCCCTCGGCCGGCCGGTGGCGATCGGCGCCCTGTCCGCCCAGTGGCACGGCTTCCGGCCGGCGCTGCGCCTGGACAATCTGACCCTGCTGGATGAGCGGGGCGAGCCGGCCCTGACGCTGGCGCAGGTGAACACCGAGCTGGGGTGGACCTCATTGCCCCTGCTCAAATTGCGTCTGCACCGGCTGGAGGTGGTGGCGCCCCATCTCGAATTGCGTCGGGACGCGGACGGGCGCCTCTTCGTGGCGGGCCTGCAGGTGAACGCCGAGGGTGAATCGGGCGACTTCCTGCCCTGGCTGCTGGATCAGCGCGAGGTGGTGGTGCGCGACGCCCGCGTGGATTGGGAGGATGCCCGCCGCGGCGCGCCGGCGCTGGAGCTGCGGCAGGTGAATCTGCGCCTCGAGAATCGCGGCAGCCAGCACCGCTTCGGGCTGCAGGCCGTGCCGCCGTCGGCCCTCGCCGCAACCCTGGACGTGCGTGGCGATCTGCGCGGACGCGATCCGCAGCAGCCGGCCAGCTGGCGCGGTGAGGTCTTCATCGGCCTCGATTACGCCGATCTGGGCGCCTGGAAGACCTGGGTGGACTATCCGCTGGATCTGGCGGGGGCTGGGGGCGTGCGGGCCTGGCTGGAGTTCGGCGAGGCGCGGGTGAAGGGGATCACTGCCGATTTTGCCCTGCGCGACGCGCGGGCGCGGCTGGCGCCGGAGCTGGAGGCCATCGACGCAATGCATGCGGAGGGCCGCTTGCGCTACGCCGACGACGCCGGGCGGGTGGAGGCGAGCGGCAAGCGCCTGGCCCTGGAGACCCGCGACGGGCTGAAGGTGGCGCCCACCGACTTCTTCCTGCGCTGGCAGCCGGGGCGGGCGGGGACGCCGGCCCGCGGCGAGTTTGTCGCCAACCAGCTCGATCTGGGGGTGCTGGCCGAACTGGCCGAGCGCCTGCCTGTGGAGCCGGGCTTCCGCAGGCGCCTGGCGGATCTGGCGCCCAGCGGCAGCGTGGCGCCCCTCAACCTCAAATGGACCGGCGAGGCCGGGGCGCTGGCCACCTATTCGGTGGATGCGAAGTTCGCCGGCCTGGGCATCCGGCCGGGCGGCGCGTGGCCCGGCTTCGCGGGGCTGTCGGGACGCATCGAGGGCAACGACCGGGGCGGGCGCTTCAGCCTGAGCGGCCGGCAGGCGGCGCTGGATCTGCCCCAGGTCTTTCCGGAATCGCGTCTGGCCCTGGAGGAGATGGCCGCGGACGGCACCTGGAGCCACCCGGACGGGATGCTGGAGGTGAATCTGGGCAGCGTGAGCTTCGCCAACCGGGACACCCGCGGCACGGCGACGGGGCGCTACCGGGCGCGGCCGGACACGCCGGGTGAGATCGACCTGCAGGCACGCCTGGCGGAGGCCGAGAGTACGGCGGTGTGGCGCTACATGCCGGGCGTGGTGAACCAGCGGGCGCGGGACTGGCTGCAGCACAGCCTGACCGGTGGCCGCGCCAGGGATGCGCGCCTGGTGCTCAGGGGCAATCTGGCGAAGTTCCCGTTCCGCGATCCGAAGGACGGTGTCTTCCGCGTCACCGCCAAGGTCAGCGACGGCAGCCTCGACTACGCTCCTGGCTGGCCGAAGATCGAGGACGTCACCGGCGAGCTGGTCTTCGAGGCCGCGGGGATGAGCATCAAGGCCCAGCACGGGCGCATCTTCGGCGTGGAGCTGAAGGACGTGAGTGTCGTGCTGCCCGATTTCGAGACCCACGAGGTGCTCTCCATCGACGGCAAGGCCAGCGGGCCGACCCAGGATTTCCTGCGTTTCATCGCCGAAAGCCCGGTGGGCGCACGCATCAACCACTTCACCGACGGTTTCCGCACCGAGGGCGTCGGCACGCTGGACCTGCATCTCGCCCTGCCCCTGCACCGGATGGAGACGTCGCGGGTGAAGGGCGAGTTCCAGTTCGCCCGTAACAAGGTCCAGCCCGATCCGGTGCTGCCGGTGCTCACGGACGCCGCCGGGCGCATCGGCTTCACCGAGAACCAGCTTGTCGTGCGCAGCGGCACGGCCCTGCTGTATGGCGAGCCTGCCAGCGTCAGCGGCGGCACCCGCCCGGACGGCACGGTGCTGCTGGCGATCCAGGGCAACGCCAGCATCGCGGCCCTGCGCCGGGAGCTGGACGAGCCGCTCCTCGACCACCTGTCCGGTGCCACGGCCTGGAAGGGCACGATCGCGGTGCCGCGCCAGGGCGGGCTCGAGGTGCATGTGGACAGCGGCCTGCAGGGCATCGCGTCGAGCCTGCCGGAACCCTTCAACAAATCGCCCGCCGCGGCGATGCCCCTGCGCGCCGATTACCTGGCGGGCGGCAGCACGGCGGGCGACAGCTTCCGGCTGGCCATCGGTCCGAGCTTTCAGATGCAGACGGCCCGGCGCCGGGAGGGTGGACGGTGGTCGCCCCTGCGCGGCGGGATGGCTCTCGACGAACCCCTGCGCATGGCCGACAAGGGCGTCCTGCTGGCGGCCACGGCCGACCGGCTCGATGTGGACGCGTGGCGTCGCGCCCTCTCCGGTGGCGGCGCCGGCAATGGCGGCAGCGGGGCCGGCGGCGGGCTGCCGATCTCCGGCGTGGCCCTGAAGGCCGGCGAGCTGCGCATGTTCGGCCAGCGCCTGAACGACGTGAATCTGCGGGCGGTGATGGAGGAGGGCGGCTGGCAAGCCAGGCTGGCGAGCCGCGAGGCGACGGGTGAGTTGACGTGGCGCGACCAGGGGCGCGGCCGCCTCCAGGCGCGTTTCCGCCAGCTGGCCATCAGCGGCGGTACCTCGGGCAGCGGCAGCGAGGCGGGCCGCAGCGCTGACCGCCTGTCCGAACTGCCCGGCCTGGACGTGACGGCCGACAGCTTCGTGCTGCGCGGGCGGGCCCTCGGCAAGCTGGACCTGAAGGCCGCGAACCGGGGCGATACCTGGCGCCTCGAACACCTGAGTCTGGCCAGCCCCGACGGCACCCTGAGCGGCGATGGCTCCTGGCGTCCCGGCGCAAAGGAGGAGACCCGCCTCAACTTCAAGCTGGACGTGGGCAGCATCGAGAAGATGCTGGCCCGCCTGGGCTATCCCGAGGCGGTGCGCCAGGGCAAGGCGCAGCTGGACGGCGAGATCGGCTGGCGCGGGCCGCCCACGGCGCTGCATCTGGCGAGCCTCAACGGCCACATGAACGTGCGCGGCGAAGGCGGCCAGTTCAGCCAGCTCGAACCGGGTGTCGGGCGCCTGCTCGGGGTGCTCAGCCTGCAGGCCCTGCCCCGGCGCATCACCCTGGATTTCCGCGACGTCTTCTCCCAAGGATTCGCCTTCGACCGCATTTCCGGTAGCATCCAGATGAACGACGGGGTGCTGCGCACCGAGGATCTGGAGCTTGTCGGTCCGGCGGCGCGCGTATTCATGAGCGGCGACGCGGACGCGGTGCGCGAAACCCAGAGCCTGCGGGTCAAGGTGCAGCCGACCCTCTCCGAATCGGTGGCGGTGGGCTCGGCCCTGGCCACCACCGGGGTGATCCATCCGGCCGTGGGGCTGGCCGCCTATCTGGTGCAGAAGGCCCTGCGCGACCCCGTGGAAAAACTGTTCAGCTTTGAATACGCGGTGACCGGCAGCTGGTCCGACCCCAAGGTGGAGAAGATCGCCGCCGTCCGTCTGCCTGCCGCGCCGGCCAACCCCGCCGAAAGGATCGGTCAATGAGTTCTGTCCATCGCATCGCCGCCGTCCAGATGGTGTCCGGCCCCGACGTGGCCGCCAATCTGGCGGCTGCCGAGCGGCTCATCGGCGAAGCCGCCGCGGCTGGTGCGGGGCTGGTGGTGTTGCCCGAATACTTCCCGCTGATCACCGCCGACGAGACCGCCAAGCTGCGCCTGTGCGAACCGGACGGGGAGGGTCCGCTCCAGGCCTTCCTGCAGGATGCGGCGCGGCGTCACGGCGTGTGGCTGATCGGAGGCACGATTCCCCTCGCCGGCAGCGACCCGGGCCGGGTGAAGAACGCCATCCTGGTCTTTGACGACACCGGCCAGCGGGTCGCCCGCTACGACAAGATCCACCTCTTCGGCTTCAGCAAGGGCGCCGAGCGCTATGACGAGGCGGCCACCATCGAGCCCGGCCGGGAGGTGGTCACCTTTGATTCGCCCTGCGGCAAGGTGGGCCTGTCCGTGTGCTACGACCTGCGTTTTCCGGAGCTCTTCCGGGCGATGGGCGAAGTGGACCTGATCGTCCTGCCCGCCGCCTTCACCTACACCACGGGTCGCGCCCACTGGGAGATCCTGCTGCGCGCCCGCGCCATCGAAAACCAGTGCTATGTCCTGGCCAGCGCCCAGGGCGGCGTGCATCCCAGCGGCCGCCGCACCTATGGCGACAGCCTGATCATCGACCCCTGGGGCGAAGTGCTCGCCCGTCGCGCCGAAGGCCCCGGCGTGGTGGTGGCCGACCTGGACCCGGCGCGCATCGCCGAGGTCCGTACCAGCCTGCCCGCCCTCCAGCATCGCATTCTTTGAGCTGCACCCCGACCATGACAAAAAATCCGCCCCCCAGCCCCCTCAAGATCGCTTCCAAGCTCCTCCTCAAGCCCTATGACCTGGACTTCGAGGATCTCGACAAGGTCTTCGGCAAGCTCTTCCGCCACAAGCTCGATTACGCCGATCTGTACTTCCAGTACCACCGCTCCGAGGCCTGGAGTCTGGAGGAGGGCATCGTCAAGTCGGGCAGCTTCAACATCGAGCAGGGCGTCGGCGTGCGCGCCGTCACCGGTGAGAAGACCGCCTTCGCCTACTCCGACGACATCAGCCTGAAGGCCCTCAGGGCCGCCGCCGAGGCCACCCGCGCCATCGCCGCCAGCGGCCGGCGCAAGACCCACAAGGTGGAGGCGGTGAAGAAGCCGCCCCTCGCCCTGTACCGGGGCGACAATCCCCACGGCTCCCTCGACGACGTGGCCAAGGTGCGTCTGCTGGAGCGGGTCGAGGCCATGGCCCGCGCCGAGGATCCCCGCGTGCGCGAGGTGATGGCGAGCCTGGTGGGCTCCTGGGAAGTGGTGCTGGTAGCGCGCAGCGACGGCCATCTGGCGGCTGACGTGCGGCCCCTGGTGCGGGTGTCGGTGTCGGTCATCATGGAGGAGAATGGCCGCCGCGAGCAGGGCTCCGGCGGTGGCGGCGGGCGCTACGACTACGCCTACTTCAGCGACGAGGTGCTGGCCGGCTACGCCCGCGCAGCGGTGCATCAGGCCCGCGTCAACCTGGGCGCCGGTCCGGCCCCGGCAGGGTCCATGACGGTCGTGCTGGGCAACGGCTGGCCCGGCATCCTGCTCCATGAAGCCATCGGCCACGGGCTGGAAGGGGACTTCAACCGCAAGGAAAGCTCCGCCTTCTCCGGCCGCATCGGTCAGCAGGTGGCGGCCAGGGGCGTTACGGTGGTGGACGACGGCACCCTCCCGGACCGGCGCGGGTCCCTCACCATCGACGACGAAGGCAACCCCACCCAGCGCACCGTGCTCATCGAGGACGGCATCCTCACCGGCTACATGCAGGACATGCTCAATGCCCGCCTGATGGGCGTCGCCCCCACCGGCAACGGCCGCCGCGAGTCCTTTGCCCACCTGCCCCTGCCACGCATGACCAACACCATCATGCTGGCGGGCCAGCACGAACCGGCGGAGATCATCGCGTCGGTCAAGAACGGCCTGTACGCGGTCAACTTCGGTGGTGGTCAGGTAGACATCACCTCCGGCAAGTTCGTCTTCTCCACGTCCGAGTGCTACCTCATCGAGGACGGCAAGGTGACCCGGCCGGTCAAGGGCGCCACGCTGATCGGCAACGGACCGGACTGCCTGACCCGGGTGTCCATGATCGGCAACGACCTGGCCCTCGATCCGGGCGTCGGCACCTGCGGCAAGGACGGTCAGAGCGTGCCGGTGGGTGTCGGCCAGCCGACCCTGCGCATCGACGGCCTGACCGTGGGCGGCACGGGAGGCTAGCATGGAGCGGCGCGAATTCCTGATGGCCGCAGCAGCGATGGCCGCAGCGGCCCCGCTGGGCGCGGCGCCGGCCCCTGCGGGCATTGCCCTGCCGGGGGCCATCAACCGCGCGGGGCGGCAGCGTATGCTCTCGCAGCGATCCGCCAAGGCCTGGCTGATGAGCGTGCTGGGCGTGCTGCCGGACCGGGCGCGGAGCATCCTCGACCAGACGGTCACCCGTTTTGACCAGCAGCTGGCCGACCTGAAGACCCAACTGCCCAGTGACGAGGTGCGCACCCTGCTGGCCCAGCTGGAAAGCGAGTGGTCCCGCTACCGCCCCCTGCTGGGTGACATCCGCAGCGACCCGAAGGCGGTGTGGGATGGCAACGAGGCCGTGCTGGGGGTGGCGCACAAGCTCACCGTGGCCTACGAGAAGGCCTTCGGCAGCCCGTCCGGACACCTGGTCGCGCTCGCCGGGCGTCAGCGCATGCTGTCCCAGCGCATGGCCAAGGCCTATTTTTTTCGTCAGTTGAATGTGAACGCCGGCCCCGCGGCAGAGATGCTGGATCAGGCCACCAAGGAATTTGCCAAGGCCCAGGCGGAACTCCGGGGCGCAGCCACCAATTCTCCCCAGATCAATACCGAGCTGGGCCTGGTGGATCAGCAGTGGTTCTTCTTCCAGAACGCCCTGGTCCTGAAGGAGGGTGTCGATCCCAAGCGGGCTGCGGCCGATGTGGCGACCACCAGCGAACGAATCCTGGAGCAGATGGACCTGGTGGTCGGTCTGTACGAAAAGCTGGCGGCACGCTGAAGGAGGCGGTGCGATGAATCGATGGCGCGTGGTGGCGATGGCGTTCGTTCTGGTGACCGGCTGTGCCACGCAGCCGTCCCCTCCGCCCCCGCTGTTGCGCCTGGACCCTGCGGATGCGGCGCGTATCGATGCGGCGCGTGGGGCGCTTCGCCCGCTCGCGCTCGACGAGATCGTGGCCCTCTCCCGTGCGGGAACCCCGTCGGCGGATCTCGTGGCGCGCATCCGCGCGACGGGAACCCGCCATGCCATCCCTGCGCCCGAGGCGGCGCGTTTGCAGGCCCAGGGTGTCGCGCCGGAGGTGGTGGATGTGCTCAACGAGGCCCAGGCCCGCTGGGCCCAGGACCAGGCCGCCGCCGAACGCGTCCGCCGCGACACCGCGGCAGCGGCGGCCGAGGATCGTGCGCGGGCCGAGGCGGAGCGGGACCGGCGTCGTGCTGCGCCGTACTATTACGACCCCCTGTGGCCCTATGGCTACCCGTATCGTCACGGCTATCCGGGTGGGCATTTCGGCTGGGGCGGGGGCGTGCATCTGTGGCGTTGAGGCGCGACCGCCGCTGACGGCCGGGTTCAGAACAGGCGCAGCTGGGCGCCGTCCGGCGCCGGCGGACGGAAGGCGCCGGTGTTGAGGGTTCGCCGGGGGCGATCCAGTCCCAGGCGCTGCCGGGCGCGGGCGAGGCGCTGACTGTACAGGTCGGCCAGCACACCCTGGCCGCGCATGCGGTGGCCGAAGCGGGGGTCGTTGAGTTTGCCGCCGCGGAGCTGGCGCAGCAGGCTGAGCACGTGGGCCGCCCGATCGGGAAAGTGGGCCTGCAGCCAGTCGGTGAACAGCGCCTGCAGTTCGCGCGGCAGGCGCAGCAGCACGTAGCCGGCGGTTTCTGCGCCGGCCCCTTTGGCGGCAGCGAGCACCCCTTCCAGCTCGTGATCGTTCAGCGCCGGAATCAGCGGCGCGCACAGCACGCCCACCGGCACGCCTGCCCGGCGCAGGCAGTCCATGGCGGCGAGACGGCGCGCTGGCGACGCGGCGCGGGGTTCCATGCGCCGGGCGAGATCCGGGTCCAGGGTGGTGATGGAAAACATCACCTGCACCAGATCGTCCCGTGCCAGATCGGCGAGCAGATCCGCATCCCGTTCGATGAGGGCCGACTTGGTGACGATGGACACCGGATGGCGGGTCTCCGCCAGCACGTGGAGAAGCTGACGCGACAGGCCCAGGCGACGCTCCAGGGGCTGCCAGCCGTCGGTATTGATGCCCAGGGCGATGGGGGCGCAGCGGTAGCCCGGCGCCGCCAGTTCGCGCCGCAACACGGCGGCGGCATCGGGTTTCCAGGCGATGTGGGTCTCGAAATCGAGGCCCGGCGAGAGCCCGAGATAGGCGTGGCCGGGCCGCGCGAAGCAGTAGCTGCAACCGTGCTCGCAGCCCTTGTAGGGATTGATGGACTGGCTGAAGGGGACGTCGGGCGACGTATTGCGGCAGATGACCGAGCGCGCCGTGTCCACCATCAGGACGGTCGGTGGGGGCACCGGCGCGTCGCCGGCGGCGTCCCAGCCGTCGTCGAAGGCCGCGCGCTGCCAGTCGGCAAAACGGGTGTCAGGATTGAGCCGGCTGCCGCGGCCCTGAAGGGGGATCGGCCGTTTCATGTGGTTTAGTGTACAAAAATACACTATACACTCGCCCACGGTCGCCGCAGATCGTTTACGCCATTTTTATGGAGGCGGTGCAACAATCGGCCCCGACGCGTTTTGCGAGGCCTCCTGCGCCCCATGTCCGCCACCATGCCCTTTTACCAGCGCGATGAAGCGCCTGCCGTCCGTCGTTACGGGCTGGCAGTGCTGGTCTGCGGACTGGCGGCGGGGCTGGCTTTGCCCTTGCGGGACGTGCTGGACCTGGCCAACACCGAGATGCTCTTCCTGCTCGCCGTGGTACTTGTGGCGGCGCGGCTGGGGCGGGGACCGGCGGTGCTGGCAGCCGTGGGCAGCGTGGCCCTGTTCGATTTCTTCTTCGTGCCGCCGCTGTTCTCGTTTGCGGTCAATCACAGCCAGTATCTGGCCAGCTTCGCGGTGATGCTGGCGGTATCGCTGATCGTCGGCCAGCTCACCGCCGGGTTGCGTCTTCAGGCGGGGGAGGCCGGCCAGCGCGAACGCACCACGCGAGCCCTCTACGGGCTGGCCAAATCTCTCGCCGGGGCTCGCGAGCCGGTCGAGGTGGAGGCGGCGCTGCGGGCATTCCTGCATGCCCACGTGGACGCGCGGATGTGGTTGGTGCTGCCCGACGCCGCGGATGTGCTGGCGGTGGTCAAGGCTGAGGACGGCCCTTTCGGTGAACTGGACGGCCACACCGCGCGGATGGCGTACGACGGTGGGTGTGCCATCGAGTCGGGGGCGACCGAGGTGCCGGGTCTGCGCCGTCATTATCTGCCGCTGGCGGGGGCGTCGCGGGCGCGTGGCGTGCTGGTGGTGTCGCTGCCGACCGGCGGACCGGTGGGCGATCTGCCCCTGGTGGAGGCGGTGGCGTCGCTGGCGGCGACGGCTGTCGAGCGCCTGCATTTCGTTGCCGCGGCCCAGGCGGCGCAGCTGGAGGCGGTCACGGAACGGCTGCGCAGCTCGATCCTGTCGGCCCTGTCCCACGACGTGCGCACGCCGCTGACGGCCCTGTACGGATTGGCGGACACCCTGCTGCTGACCCGCCCGCCCTTGTCCGGCGAGGCGCTGGAGACAGCGCAGGCGATCCGCGATCAGGCCCTGAGGGTGAATGGCATGGTGGTCAATCTGCTGGACATGGCCCGATTGCAGGCGGGCAAGGTGGTGCTGCGCAGTGAATGGCAGTCGGTGGAGGAGGTGGTGGGCGCGAGCCTCAAATCCCTCGGCGGCGCCCTGGCCGGCCATCCGGTGCGCACCGCCGGGCTGGGGGATCTGCCGCTGGTGCAGTGCGATGCGGTGCTGATGGAGCGGGTGTTCTGCAACCTCTTCGAGAACGCCGTCAAATATTCACCCCAGGGGTCGCCGCTGACGGTGACGGCCCGCGCCGGCCCGGATACGCTGGAGATCCGCGTGGGCAACGGCGGGCCGGGTTTTCCCCCGGACCGGCTCGAGCAGGTGTTCGAACTGTTCGAGCGCGGCACGCCCGAGGCCGCGGTGCCGGGAGTCGGTCTGGGACTGGCCATCTGCCGCAGCATCGTGGAAGCCCACGGCGGCACGATCCGTGCGTTCAATCCGCCGGGGGGCGGGGGGTGCATCGCGCTGCGCCTGCCCTTGGGCACGCCGCCGCCGGTAGAGCACGAGCCCGTCGCAGAAGGCTCGGGAGAGATGCTTTGAGCGCAGCCCAGATCCTCATCGTCGAAGACGAACACCAGATCCGCCGTTTCGTGCGCACGGCGCTGGAGGCGGACGGCTGCGTCGTGCGGGAGGCGGACACCTGCGGGCAGGGCCTGGTGGCGGCGGGAGTCCATGCGCCGGACCTGGTGATCCTCGATCTGGGTCTGCCGGATGGCGACGGGACGCGTTTCGTGCAGGACTTCCGGACCTGGTCGGCCGCGCCGGTGCTGGTGCTGTCGGCCCGCTCGACGGAGCACGACAAGATCGGCGTCCTCGATGCGGGCGCCGACGACTACCTGACCAAGCCCTTTTCGGTGGGCGAACTGAAGGCGCGGGTGCGCGCCCTGCTGCGCCGCGGGCGGGCCCATGAGCAGGTCTCCGCGGTGCAGGTCTTCGGCGACGTGGAGGTGGATCTGTCGCGCCGCCGGGTGATCCGCCAGGGAGAGCCGGTGCGTCTGACGCCCCTCGAATACCGTCTGCTGACGGTGCTGCTGGCCAATGCCGACAAGGTGATGACCCACCGCCAGCTGCTGCGCGAGGTGTGGGGGCCATCGTACAGCGACAGCAGCCACTACCTGCGCATCTACGTGGGGCATCTGCGCCACAAGCTGGAGGCGGACCCGGCGCAGCCGCGCCATTTCTTGACTGAAACCGGGGTGGGTTACCGGTTTCAGGTATAGGCTTCGACGAACACCGGCCGCCATGCCGGGACCACAGGGAGTTATCGATGAGTGATCCATCCAGTCATTCCAGGGCGGGCCTGCTGGCCCTGAGCCTCGCGGCGCTGGGGGTCGTCTATGGCGACATCGGCACGAGTCCGCTGTACGCGTTCAAGGAAGCGTTTTCCGGACCGCACGGGATCGACCCCTCGGAGGGCAATGTGCTGGCGGCCCTGTCGGCCTTTTTCTGGGCGGTGGCGCTGATCGTCTCGGTGAAATACGTGGGCATCGTGCTGAGGTTCGACAACGAGGGGGAGGGCGGGGTGCTGGCCCTGACGGCCTTTGCCCATCGGGTGTCGAGCAATCCGCGCTGGAGTGTGCTGGCGGTGGCTGGCGGGATCTTCGCCGCGGCCTTGTTCTATGGCGACGCGATCATCACGCCGGCGATCTCGGTGCTGTCGGCGGTGGAGGGCATCAGCGTGGCCACCCCGCACCTGGAGCACGCGGTGGTGCCCATCACGGTGGGCATCCTGGTGGCGCTGTTCCTGATCCAGAAGCACGGGACAGGCCACGTGGGGCGTTTCTTCGGGCCGGTCACGGTGGTGTGGTTCCTGACCCTGGCGGTACTGGGTGTCGCCAGCATCATGGAGACGCCCCGCGTGCTGCAGGCCATCGATCCGCGCCTGGCCGTCGAATTCGCGTTTGAAAAGCCCAAGGTCGCCTTCGTGCTGCTGTCGGCGGTGTTCCTGGCCCTCACCGGCGGCGAAGCACTTTACGCGGACATGGGCCACTTTGGCGCACGGCCGGTGCGCCTGGCCTGGTATGGCCTGGTGTGGCCCTCGCTGATGCTCAACTACTTCGGCCAGGGGGCACTTGTCCTGCGTGAGCCGGTGGCCATCGACAATCCCTTCTACATGCTCGCGCCCGACTGGTTCCTGCTGCCCTTGGTCGGGCTCGCCACCCTGGCCACGGTGATCGCGTCCCAGGCCACCATCACCGGCGCCTATTCCATGACCCTGCAGGCCACCCGTCTGGGTTACCTGCCGCGTCTGCGCATCCTCCACACCTCCGATACCGAGCGCGGCCAGATCTATGTACCCAGCGTGAACTGGCTGATGCTGGTGGCGGTGCTCGTGCTGGTGTTCCAGTTCCGCTCCTCCGGCGCGCTGGCGGCGGCTTACGGCATCGCCGTATCCGGCACGATGATCATCACCACGCTGCTCACCGCCTTCATCGTGTGGATGTCGCCGACGCGTTCGCGGGTGGGGCTGCTGGCGGTGCTGCTGCTGTTCGGCCTGCTGGAGCTGATGTTCTTCGGTTCCAACCTGACCAAGATCGCCGAGGGCGGCTGGCTGCCCATGGTGCTGGGTGGCACGATCTTCCTGATGCTCACCACCTGGAAGCAGGGCAGTCTGCTGCTGGCCCGCAAGCGCTGCCAGATCGACGTGCCCATGGCCGGCTTCATCAAGGGGCCGCTGCCGGATGTGCCGCGGGTGGCGGGCACGGCGGTGTATCTGCTGTCCGATTCCGATCTGGTGCCCAGCGCCCTGTTCCACAACCTCAAGCACTACAAGGTGCTGCACGAGCGCATCGTTTTCCTCCATGTGGCCAACCAGGATGTGCCACGCATCGACGACGAGGAGCGGGTGGAGGTGACCCAGCTGGCGCCGTCCATCTTCAGCGTGGAGGCCAAGTACGGCTTCCGCGAGGAGCCCGACGTGCCGGCGGCACTGGCCCTGGCAGCCCGTTACGACCTGGAGCTGGAGCCCATGACGACCACGTTCTTCGTGGCCCGCTCCAACGTGGTGGACGGTCCGGGCGAGCTGCCGCGCTGGCGCTGTGCGCTGTTCGCGTGGATGGTGCGCCAGTCCGAAGGGGCCGGTTCGTCCTTCCATCTGCCGGCCAATCAGGTCGTGGAACTGGGCACCCAGGTGATGCTCTAGGGTGCCCGCCGCCCGGGCGGTTCGTGGCCGCGCACCGGCGGCCATGGCCTTCACGGACGACCATGGGCTAAAATCACCGGCTCTCCCCGTAGCTGACAGGATTCACCATGCATGCCTCCGCGAAAGTCCATATCGACGATGTCCGCATCAAGGAGATCAAGGAACTGGCGCCCCCCGCCCATGTGCTGCGGGAATTCCCCGCCACGCCCATGGCCGCGGACACCACGTTTGCGGCACGGAGCGCGATCCATCGCATCCTCTTCGGCGCCGACGACCGCCTGCTGGTGGTGATCGGCCCGTGCTCCATCCACGATTACGAGGCAGCGATGGACTACGCCCGGCGTCTCAAGGCCGAGGCGGACCGTCTCAAGAACGATCTGCTGGTGGTGATGCGGGTGTACTTCGAGAAGCCGCGCACCACGGTGGGCTGGAAGGGCCTGATCAACGATCCGCATCTGGACGGCAGTTTCGCCATCAACGAAGGCCTGCGCCTGGCGCGGCGCCTGCTGTGGGAGGTGAACGAGCTGGGTCTGCCGGCCGGCACCGAGTTTCTGGACATGATCACGCCTCAGTACATCGCCGACTTCATCGCCTGGGGCGCCATCGGAGCGCGCACCACCGAGAGTCAGGTCCACCGTGAGCTCGCCTCCGGACTGTCCTGCCCGGTGGGCTTCAAGAACGGCACCGATGGCAACATCCGCATCGCCGTGGACGCCATCAAGGCGGCCCAGTCGCCCCATCATTTCCTGTCCGTCACCAAGGCGGGGCACTCGGCCATCGTGTCCACGTCCGGCAACGAGGACTGCCACCTGATCCTGCGGGGCGGCAAGGGCCCCAACTATGATGCCGCCAGCGTTGATGCGGCCTGCACGGAGCTGGCCGCGTCCGGCGTGCAGGGCCGCCTGATGGTGGATTTCTCCCACGCCAACAGCCGCAAGCAGCACAAGCTGCAGGTGGAGGTGGCCCGCGACGTGGCCGGGCAGCTGGCCGAGGGCGAGGACCGCATCATCGGCGTGATGGTGGAGTCCCACCTCAAGGAAGGCCGTCAGGACCTGAAGCCGGGGGTGCCGCTGGAGTACGGACAGAGCATCACCGACGCGTGCATCGGTTGGGAGGACAGCGTGACCGTGCTGGAGATGCTGGCCGAAGGCGTGCGTCAGCGTCGCATCCGTCGCGCCACGTCCGAATAAACGGCGTGCGGCACTGATCGGGGCCGGGTCGCCTGAGGGCGCCCGGCCTTTTTCATGGGCGCGGGACCGGCTGGATGGAGCCGGTCAGACATGTTCGATGGTCTGGCCACCGCGGCGCTTGGCGCGGTACATGCGCCGGTCGGCGACCTCCAGCAGGCTGTCGGCGGTCTGGGCGTCCTCGGGATAGAGGGCAATGCCGATGCTGGTGCCCAGCGGCGCACTGCCGAGGCGGCCGGCGACGGGCTGGCCGAGTGCGTGGAGGATCGTGCCCGCCATCTGGTCGGCGTCCGAGGGCTGATCCAGTTCGGACAGCAGGACCACGAACTCGTCACTACCCAGGCGTGCGACGGTGTCGCAGGGGCGGATGCAGGCCCGCAGCCGGTCCGCCGTGTCGAGCAGGACCCGGTCTCCGACGGAATGGCCCGACAGATCATTGATCCGCTTGAAGTCATCCAGATCGATGAGGATCACGCCCAGGCGCTCGCGATAACGTTGGGCGCGCTCAATGGCCTGGCCCAGCCGGTCCACGAGGAGCCGTCGATTGGGGAGTCCGGTGAGCGCATCATGGTAGGCCAGATGACGGATGCGCTCGGTGCCCCGGACCCGTTCGGTGACATCGACCGCGATGCCGTGATAACCGAGGAAGCAGCCGTGTTCATCCTGCCGCGGCGTGCCGCTGAGCGTCAGCCAGCGGGGGGGGTGATAGCCATCGCGGACCTCCACCATGAGGTCCCGGAACGCGCCGCGGTCCTCGAAGATCTGGCGGATCTCGGTCTGTCGCGCGTCGGACTGGACACCGGGGCGGGGGTCCTGCGTCCACCACGGACGCCCGATGCGGGCGTCGAGGATGCCGTCCAGTGGCGCGTGGCAGGCGTGGACGTGCACCAGCCGGTGCAGCGCGTCGGTCTGCCAGTAGCCGTCGCCACTCTGGCTGACCAGTTCCTGGAGCTGTGTGCCGAGCATGGTCCGGCGGACCTCGCCGGCCACGCGCTCGGTGATGTCGGTGGCGACCCACACCACGCGCAGGGGGCGCGCGTGCGGATCGAGGGCCCGACCCGAGACCTCTGCGGTGAAGATGCTGCCGTCACGGCGGCGCAGGCGGACCACGTCCCGGTAGACCCGTCCCTGGCAGAGGGCGCTCAGGGCCGTGCGGGCGCGCCGCCGCTCGGAGGAGTCGGCCAGCCAGTGGGCCAGGCGACCTTCGGCGCGGGCATGGGTCGAGCGCTCGCCCACCAGTTCGATGAAGCGGCGGTTGTGATGGATGATGCGCGATCCGGTGCACAGCACGATGGCTTCACCGGCACCATCGAGGATCTTTTCCTCGAAGCCGCCGACGGCGGCGGCAGCGGGCGGACTGCTCCGCGGCCGGTGCGCGGCGTGGATCAGATCGTGTACCGCGAAGGCGAAGGCGCCAAAGAGGATGAGCCCGGTGCTCGCATGGGGCATGTTCGGGGGCGGCAGGTCTACCGTGAGGATGAACAGCGGCAGGAGCGTGGCCAGCACGAACACGGCGAAGGCGCTGCGGCTCGCCGACAGGATGGCTGCGCCGCCAAGGGTGATTCCGCCGAGCAGGAGGAAAAGGGTGAGCTGGGCCGGTGTCCCGGAGGTGTACGGGCCGCGCAGGGGCAAGGCGCCCCAGGCCGCGCCGGCGACTACGGCGCCGAAGGACAGGAGGTAATGGCCCAGGTCTTCATCCAGCGCGGAGGGGCCGCTGCCGGTCCGCACCCGGTGGGCAATGCTGGCGAGGCCGAGCTGGCCGGCCGTGACCAACGCCCACCAGACGATCAGGGGGCGTGGCGCATCCACCGTCGGCCACAGGGCCACCAACGCGATCAGGCACGCGAGCAGTCCGGCTGCAACCATGCGGACGGGGTATCGTCCGGGGAGGCGGACATCGCGGGGGCCGGCCGCCGTGCAGGCGGCCGGAGCGGGAGCGAAGAGACCGGCAAGCTTCACGCGATGGACGTCTGGCATGGGGGCGGGGCCTGATGGCGAGAGGTGCTTCCTGGCGAAAGGGGGCGGCCGGGGGCCGGCCTGAATCCGTCATGCTGCACGACGGAAAAAGACACCCGATAATTATCGCGGCTTTGGGGAATGAGGAAAATATGTCGAAAGTAATAGTTAAATTTCATGTCATAAGCAATAGTGGCTTGTGTGTGGGTGTATTCCCATGATTGAAAAGAAGTTTCCGGGCGTGCGGGGTGTGCTGTGAGCGCTCCCGGAGGGGCCGCCCGGAAAGGGCGGTTTGCGCCCTCGCCGACGGGTCCCTTGCATTTCGGCTCGGTGGTGGCTGCCGTCGGGTCCTATCTTGATGCCCGTTCCTCAGGGGCGGCGTGGCTGCTCCGGATCGAAGACGTGGATGTCCCGAGGTGCGTGCCGGGTGCCGCCGAGGGGATCCTGCGGACCCTCGAACGGCTCGGGCTGGAGTGGGATGGGCCGGTGCTCTGGCAGAGCAGCCGGACGGAGGTCTACCGGGCCGCGCTGGAGCGCCTGATGGCCGCCGGACGGGTCTTCGGCTGCATCTGCACACGGCGGGCGCTGGCGGACGCATGCCTGGCGCGGGACGGGACGCGACGCTACTCGGGAACGTGTCGCGATGGTCTGCCACCCGGCCGGACCGCTCGGGCCTTCCGCCTCAGGGTGGAGCCCGGCTGCGTGCGCTTTGTCGACCGGATCCAGGGGCCCATTGAGGAGGATGTGGCGGCCGATGTGGGTGACTTCGTGGTGCTGCGGGCCGACGGATATTTCGCCTATCAGCTGGCGGTGGTGGTGGATGACGCGGAGGCGGGCATCACCGACGTGGTGCGGGGCGCCGACCTGCTGGATTCCACCCCGCGTCAGCTCCTGCTGCAGCGAGCCCTCGGACTCCCGCAGCCGGCTTATGCCCACGTTCCGGTGGTGACCAATGGCGCGGGCGAGAAGCTCTCCAAGCAGACCCTCGCCCAGGCCGTGGATGGCCTGGCGCCAGGAGGTGTGGTGGCGGATGCCCTGCGTTTCCTCGGGCATCCGCCGCCCGCGGCGCTCGGCGGCGCAGCACCGGCCGAGCTCCTGGCCTGGGCGCAGGGCATCTGGTCGCTCGCCCGGGTGCCGTGTGTCCGCGGCGCGCCCATGCCGGGCTACGGATGAGGGGCGTCCAGCGCCCTGGGTTCAGCGTTCGAGTCGAGCCCGCAGTGCGGACACTTCCACGCGCAGCCGACGCCGCTGCAGCGTCTGGAGCCAGCGCAGGCGGGCGCGCAGCAGTGCCAGGGGGGATTCGACCTGGGCGCGCCAGGTCTGGACGAACCACGCTTCGAGTTGCGCGGCGCCGTCGTGCAGACGTAGCGTCAGGCCTGGCGGCGGCGCGCAGACGAAGCTGGCATCACCATCGGCGCTCACCGCGATCCAGCCGCCCGCTTCGATGCGCAGGACATCGCCTTCGGCAAGGCGATGGTGCACCTGGAAGACCTGGTCACCGAGCCAGCGAGGCGCATCGGTGACGCTCAGGCGCCCGGCGCAGGCGATGATGAGGGTGCCCGCGGGCAGGTGGGCATGGTGGCGTTGACCGCCGCGCAGGCGGATCGGGGCAGGGGCGTCCATGGCGGGTTCTCCGGAAAGTGACGGGTACAGCTTAAGGATCGGGCGCGTCCACCGGCAGGCACAGGACGCCGCTTTGTGTACCGGTTCAGCGGGCAGAATTGCTTGCTGTCATGGTCCGCTTTCCGTCAATCTGTACCTGTGCCGGACCGCCGGGTCGGGCGAAGATCGCGCATGGACCGTATCGACACTGCCGAAACCCTCTACCTGCGTGTCGCGGGGTACTATCGCCGGGCCATCCGCAGCGGCGCCCTGGCCGCGGGAGACCGTCTGCCCTCCCTGCGGGCGCTGACCCGTCTGCACGGGGTCAGTCTGTCCACGGTGGTGCAGGCCTGCCACTGCCTGGAGGACGAAGGTCTGCTGGAAGCCCGCCCACGGTCCGGCTATTTTGTCCGTGCGGCGCGTGGCAGCACCCTGCAGCCGGTGCGTGAGCCGGACGTCGGGCGTCCTCCGAGCCTCCCCGATCCGGCCGTCTTTGCCGGGATCCACGCCAGGGTCTCCGATTTCGTCGCCAAGTGCGAACGGTTCCCGACCCACACCAATCTGGCCCAGGCCTTTGGCCCGCCGGAGGTGTACCCCCTGGAGGCCCTGCGCAACGCCGCGATCCGTGCCCTGCGGCGCCATCCGGAGGTGCTGGTCAATCCGGTGCCGCCCCTGGGGGACGCGGGCTTTCGCAGCGTGCTCGCGCGGCGGGCCGTGGCCGCGGGTATGAGTCCGGCGCCCGACGAGATCCTGGTGACGCACGGATGCACCGAGGCGCTGAATCTGGCCCTGCGCGCCGTGGCAGCGCCCGGTGACGTGATCGCGGTAGAGTCGCCCGCCTATTTCGGGCTCCTGCAGGTCATCGAGAGCCTGGGCTTGCGTGCCCTGGAGATTCCCACCAGTCCCAGTCGCGGCCTGTCGGTGGAGGCGCTGGAGCTGGCCATCCGGACGCATCCGGATCTGCGTGCGGTGGTGGTGGTGCCGAATTTCCAGAATCCCCTGGGCTGCGTGATGCCGGACGGCGAGAAGGCGCGCCTGGTGGAACTCTGTTCGGGCGCCGGCGTAGCGCTGATCGAGGACGACATCTACGGCGCCCTCGACGACGACGATCAGAGCCTGAAGGCGTGCAAGGCCTGGGACCGGGATGGCAGCGTGATCCACTGCGCGTCCTTCCACAAGACCCTGGCGCCCGGCATGCGGGTGGGCTGGATGCTGGGCGGGCGCTGGCTGGATCGCATCCGCATGCTCAAGCATGCCCAGAGCCGTCCCAATGACGCCCTGGCCCAGCTGGCCATCGGCGAGTTCATGGCCGGCAGCGCCTATGACCGGCACCTGGTACGCCTGCGCCGGCATCTTCTGGCGCAGCGGACGCACATGGCAGAGGCCATCGCCACCCATTTTCCGGCGGGCACGCGCCTCAATCCGCCGGGCGGCGGGATGTTGCTGTGGGTCGAGCTGCCGGCCGGGTGCGATTCGATGGCGGTCTTCGATGCGGCGCTGCGCAGCGGCATCCGCGTGGCGCCCGGCACGATGTTTTCCAATTCCGGACGTTTCGACCATT
>DAOQMM010000057.1:0-21807 GCA_035335645.1 Rhodocyclaceae bacterium
GGACCGTGTCGCCGCGACAAAGTTGTGCCCCCGCTCAAGCGACCGCGCACCATGAAAAAACCCGCCACGAGGGCGGGTCTGCACGGCGCCTGGAAGGGAATCAGACGCGACGGCGGCGCATCAGGCCCATCAGGCCGAGGGCGGTGACGGACAGCGCCATCGCGGCCGGCTCCGGCACCACCTGGACGTAGAGCAGATCGCCCCCGATCTGGTGCGCCCGCGCGCTGGGGTGCTCGGAATCGAAGTAGATGTAGCCGTCGGGGTTGGCGCACTCGCTCACCGTGGACGCTCCGGGCGAAGGCGTGCCGTCGGGCTGACCGTCGTAGCAGCCCGAGGTCACATTGGTGAGACCGTAGGCCGCCGGGTTGGCGGTCATGTCATGGAGCAGGCCGTAGGAATCAAAGACGGTCGTGCTCGTCCCAGGCGCCGTGTAGGCGAACAGGTTCGCCATCAGCCCGTTGTTGAACGCCTGGCTCGCAGCCGTCCCGATGCTCATGATGGCAGGGTTGCCAAACAGCGCCGCCAGATCGCGCACGGCCGGCGTCAAGCCCAGGTCGGGAACGTTGCCGATCACGAAGTGTCGGGCCCCCAGGGCCTGCAGCGTGGCGTACTCAGTGAACAGCGTGGTCAGGGCATTCGCCGCCGCATTGCCGATGAAGGACGTATCGAGCACCCCCGTCCCCGCCAGCTTGGCGAGGGTCTGAGCGAAGCCATCGGACATGTCGTTGGCGCCAATCCACAGCACGTAGAGGGCGTTGGGATCGACCACGCCGCCGACGTTGCCAAGGTACTGATTCACCTGCTGCTGGAAGCTGAGCGCACCCAGCACGGCCAGATCGGGACGCGCATAGGTGCTGCGGGCACCGCCATAGGCGTAATCGTTGCCGCCCAGCACGGACGGCGCAAGGCTCAGGCCCAGTTGCGAGGCCAGACGGTCCGCGTAGTTGTAACCATTCACGAAACGCCCCGTCACGGCGCCATTCGAGTAGTAGGCCGGGTCGGGCACCAGACCGCCGGTGATCGCCAGATCGTTGCCCACATCCGACAGGCTGTCGCCGAAGACGTACATGTTGCTGAAGAGCGCCGCGTGCGCGGACCCGGCCAAACTGAGCCCGGCGGCGAGCAGTGCGCCGGCGAGCTTTGAAACGAATGAACGCGCCATGAAAACCTCCCTGATTGAAGTCGACTGCCCGCCGCGACGCATGCAATCCAGGGCCCCTCCGCCCTGTCGCCCACCTATTGCCATGCCGCGGCCGCCGTGAAAAAGTTCACGCCCCCATCTTATGCGCTGCAAATGAAAAATTCGTGCACTTTTTAACGTTTTCCCGATGATTCGCTGCTTGACGTCACGCAAGTTTTCAACACCGATTCAGTTCCTTGCCGCCTGTACGGCCACCTCCACCTTCCAGGCCGGGTCGGCCAGGCGGCACACCTGCACGCAGGCCCGCGCCGGCGCCGTGCCGGGCGGCACCCAGGCGTCCCACACTGCATTCACGGCGTCGTAGTCAGCCATGTCGGTGAGGTACAGGGTGGCCAGCAGGAGGCGGTCCTTGGCGCTGCCCGCCTCGACGAGCAGGCGTTCCAGGCTGGCCAGCATCGCGGCAGTCTGGGCGGACGCGTCGGCGGCGCCCGCTGGCGGCACCTCGACGCAATACACCACGCCGCCGTGGACGGTGAAATCGGAATAGCGGGCGGTCGTGCCCCTGCGCAGGATCGGGGTCATGGGGGATCTCCAAGCAAAAAGCCGTATGTTGCAGCGCAGCCGGTCCCGCTGCTACCCTCCCAGGCTTCCCCCAGCCGAAACGCAGGTTTGCCATGAGCGCGCAGCACCCCGACTACCTCCAGAAGATCCTCACCGCCCAGGTCTACGACGCGGCCATCGAGACGCCCCTCGACCTGGCGCCCAATCTGTCGGCGCGCATCCACAACCGGATCTTCTTCAAGCGCGAGGACATGCAGCCGGTGTTCAGCTTCAAGCTGCGCGGGGCCTACAACAAGATGGCCAGCCTCAGCCCGGCGGCCCTCAAGCGCGGCGTGATCTGCGCCTCCGCCGGCAACCACGCCCAGGGCGTGGCCCTGTCGGCCAGGAAGCTCGGCGTGCGCGCCGTGATCGTCATGCCCACCACCACGCCGGCCATCAAGATCGACGCGGTCCGGCGCCATGGCGGCGAGGTGGTGCTGGCCGGCGAGAGCTACTCCGACTGCTACCTGCACGCCAAGGAGCTCGAGAAGGCCGAGAAGCTCACCTTCGTCCATCCCTATGACGACGTGGAAGTGATCGCCGGCCAGGGCACCATCGGCATGGAGATCCTGCGCCAGCATCCCAAGCCCATCCACGCGGTGTTCTGCTGCGTCGGCGGCGGCGGCCTGCTGGCCGGCGTGGCGGCCTACATCAAGCGGGTGCGGCCGGACATCAAGGTGATCGGCGTGGAAACCGTGGACGCCAACGCCATGACCCAGTCCCTGGCCGCCGGCAAGCGCATCGAACTGGCCAATGTGGGCCTCTTCGCCGACGGCGCGGCGGTCAAGCTGGTGGGCGAGGAAACCTTCCGCCTGTGCCAGGCCTACGTGGACGAGATGATCCTGGTGGACAACGACGCCATCTGCGCCGCCATCAAGGACGTCTTCGAGGACACCCGCTCCATCCTCGAGCCCGCCGGCGCGCTGGCGGTAGCCGGCGCCAAGGAATACGCCAAGCGCCACGCCCTCAAGGACAAGACCCTGGTGGCGGTGGCCTCCGGCGCCAACATGAACTTCGACCGCCTGCGCTTCGTCGCCGAGCGCGCCG
Organism: Rhodocyclaceae bacterium; assembly: GCA_035335645.1. Lineage (GTDB taxonomy): Bacteria > Pseudomonadota > Gammaproteobacteria > Burkholderiales > Rhodocyclaceae > Zoogloea. The sequence continues at coordinate 2,789 of DAOQMM010000057.1, forward strand.
AGGTGGGCGAGCAGCGCGAAGCCGTGCTGGCCGTCACCATCCCCGAGAAGCCCGGCTCCTTCAAGAAGTTCTGCAACCTGCTCGGCAACCGCAACATCACCGAGTTCAACTACCGCTACGCCGACGCCCACCGTGCCCACATCTTCGTCGGCGTGGGCGTCCACAACCGGGCCGAAGGTGCGCGCCTCACCGAACTCCTGCAGCGCCACGAGCTGCCCTGCCTCGACCTCACCGACGACGAGATGGCCAAGAGCCACATCCGCTACATGGTCGGCGGCCATGCGCCGCAGGCGACCAACGAGGTGCTGTACCGCTTCATCTTCCCGGAGCGCCCCGGCGCCCTGCTCAACTTCCTGGAAACCCTGCGCTCCGACTGGAACATCAGCCTGTTCCACTACCGCAACCACGGTGCCGACTTCGGGCGCGTGCTGGTGGGCATGCAGGTGCCGCCCGCCGACCGGGACGCCTTCCAGGGCTTCCTCGACAAGCTCGGCTATGAATATGTGGACGAGACTCTGAACCCGGCCTACCGGATGTTCCTGGGCTGAGGCCCGCCGCGGCCGGCGAGCTGACCACGTGATCGGCCTTTCCGAACGCCTCCAGGCCCTGCGCGGGCGGCTGCGCCGGCCCACCCGGCGCGAGTTACTGCGGGCCCTGGTGGCGCTGCCGCTGCTCTTCGTGCTGTGGGTGCTGGTGCTGATCCCCTTCACCCCCGGCATCGGCGATCTGCGCAAGGCCAAGCAGGAGCGTCCGGCACGGGTGCTGTCGGCGGACGGTCGCGAGATCGCGGTGTTCAAGTGGGCGAACCGGGAATGGGTCGGCCTGGCGGACATCTCGCCCCACGTGGTGAAGGCCCTCATCGCCACCGAGGACCACCGCTTCTACGAACACCACGGGATCGACTTCTACCGCCTTGGCGGCGCGCTGCTGCATACTTTCTCCGGCGACCGCCAGGGCGGCTCGACGATCACCCAGCAGCTCGCCCGCAACCTCTACCCGGACGAGATCGGCCGCGCGCCCACCCTCACCCGCAAGCTGCGGGAAGCCATCACCGCCCTCAAGATCGAGGCCGTCTACAGCAAGGACGAGATCCTCGAGACCTACCTCAACACGGTGCCCTTCCTCTACAACGCGTGGGGCATCGAGATGGCCGCGCGCACCTACTTCGACCACTCCGCGCGCCAGCTCGACATACTCGAGAGCGCCACCCTGGTGGGCATGCTCAAGGGCAACAGCGCCTACAACCCGGTGCAGAACCCGGAGCGGGCGGTCGCCCGCCGCAACGTGGTGCTGGCCCAGATGGCGCGCCGCGGCCAGCTCGATCCGGCACGCCTCGACGCGCTCCGGAAGAAGCCCCTGCGCATCGACTTCGAACGCCAGGTCGAAGCCCCCGGCCCGGCGCCCCACTTCGCCCAGCAGGTGCGCAAGTGGCTGATCGCCTGGGCCGACCGCAACGGCTACAACCTCTATGCCGACGGCCTGGTGGTGCGCACCACCCTCGATAGCCGCCTGCAGGTCGACGCGACCCGCGCGGTGGCGCGTCGCGGCCGCCAGTTGCAGGCACTGGCCGACCAGGCGTGGAGCGGACGCAAGGGCTGGTCCGGCAGCCCCGAGCTGGTCGCCGCCCTGGTGCGCGAGAGCCGCGACTACCGCAACGCCGTCGCCGCCGGCCAGGCACCGGACGCAGTGCTCGCCCGCCTGCTCCGCGACACCGTCTTCCTCAACGCCCTGCGCGCCGACAAGACCCGCATCCAGGCCGGCCTGCTGGCCATCGACCCGCGCGACGGTCAGGTCCGCGCCTGGGTCGGCAGCCGGGATTTCGTCCAGGACCCCTTCGACCACGTGCAGCAGGCCCGCCGCCAGCCCGGCTCCACCTTCAAGCCCTTCGTGTATGGCGCCGCCTTCGCCCGCGGCGCGCGGCCCGAGGACACCCTCGACGACGTGGCGGTGGAGATCCCCGTGCGCGGCGACGAGGTCTGGCGCCCCACCGACGAATCCCCGCCCAGCGGCCGCCCGGTCAGCCTGCGGGACGGCCTCGCGTACTCCCGCAACCGCATCACCGCCCAGCTCATGCAACAGGTCGGCCCGGCGCGGGTGGCGCACCTCGCCCGCGCCCTGGGCGTGCGCCAGAGTCCGCTGGAGGAAGTGCCGTCCCTGGCCCTGGGCACCAGCCCTGTCACCCTGCGGGAGATGGTCACCGCCTACGCCGCCATCGCCGACGGCGGCCACTACCGGGAGCCGCTGCTGGTCACCCAGGTGGAAGATGCCGACGGCCACATACTGGAGCGCATCGCCCCGCCAGCGCCCGAAGAGGCCCTCGACCCGGCCGTCGCCTATACGCTGCTCGACACCCTGCGCGGCGTCATCGACCGGGGCACCGGCAATGCCCTGCGCAGCCGCTTCGGCCTGCGCGCCGATCTGGCAGGCAAGACCGGCACCACCCAGGACAACACCGACGGCTGGTTCATCGCGATGCATCCGCAGCTGGTGGCCGGTGCCTGGGTCGGCTTCAACGACAGCCGCGTCACCCTGCGCAGCGACTACTGGGGCCAGGGCGCCCACAGCGCCCTGCCCATCGTCGGCGACCTGCTCCACGACGCCGTCGCCGAACGACTCGTGGATGGCAAGGCGCGCTTTGTCTCCCAGGCCCGACCGGGTCTGCTGACGCGCGCGTGGGACTGGCTGCGGGATCTGTTCGATCGCCCCGAGGCGCCGCCTGCGCCGCCGCGCAAGGCACCGCGCGCCGCGCCGCCGGCAGAAACGCCACTGCCCCCGCCGGCGGGGCCCGAGCTGCCACCGCCGGAGGATCTCGCGCCTCCGCCTGCGGCCGCGCCTGCCGCTGCGGTACCCCTTCCGGACACCGCGCCGCTTCCACCGCCTGCCGAGGCGAGCGCGCGCCCTTAGAGACCGTCGATCAGGCCGGCCCCGACCCGACGAAGGCGACCGCCCGGCCGCGACCGCCCCGCTTGGCCCGGTACAAGGCCGTATCGGCCTGACCCATCAGGGTGTCGATGTCCTGGGCGTCGTCCGGATAGGTGCTCCAGCCAAGGCTGAGCCCCACGTGGGCCTGGGAGCCGTCGCTCAGCTCCACCGGCTCGGCCACCCGCGCGATCAGCTTGTCTGCCAGCCGCGCCACATCCTCGCGGCGCAGATCCTCCAGCACCACGATGAACTCGTCGCCACCCAGGCGCGCCACCGTATCCGATTCCCGCACCGAGCCGGCCAGGCGGGCGGCGATCACGCGCAGCAGCTCGTCACCGACAGCATGCCCCCGATCATCATTCACGGCCTTGAAGCCGTCCAGATCGAGGAACAGCACGGCGAAACGCAGCCCGTCCCGGTGCGCCCGCTCCCAGGTCTTGCGGATGCGCGAGTCCAGTAACAGGCGGTTAGGCAGACCCGTCAGGGGGTCGAAGTGGGCAAGGCGCTCGATGGGCGTCTCGGCGTGGTTCATCCGCGTCATGTCGGCGCTCACCCCCACGTACTGGAAGGCGCGCCCTTCCCGGTCGCGCACCGTGCTGATGGACAGCCACTCCTGGTAGATCTCCCCGCTCCTGCGCCGATTCCAGATGGCGCCCTGCCATTCGCCGGTGGTGTGGATGGACGTCCACATGGCGTCGTAGAACGATCGGTCGTGGCGGCCCGAGGCCACGATGCGCATGTGCTGCCCCAGCACCTCCGCCTCGGCGTATTCGGTGACCCGCTCGAAGGCCGGATTGACAGCAAGGATGCGGCATTGCGTATCGGTGACGACGATCGCCTCCTGGGTCGTCTGGAACACCGCGCTGGCCAGGTGGAGCTTGGCCTCGGTGGCATGGCGCGGCCGGGCATCGCGCACCACGCAGAGGGTGCCCCGCGTGCCCGTGGCATCCACCGGCGCCAGCATGATGTCCACCGGCACCAGGCTGCCGTCGCGACAACGTCCGGCGAGCTCGGTCGATGCACCCATCGGCCGCGTCCGCGGCGCCGCGGCGTAGGCCATGCGGTCCCGGACATGGTGACCCGCGGCGTGCGCCGGCACCAGCACCTCGATGGCCTGGCCGATCAGTTCGCCCGCGGCGTAACCGAACATGTGCTCCACCGCAGGGTTGGCCAGACGGATCCGGCCACTACCGTCCACCACCAGCAGCCCATCCGGCGACGCCGCAAAAATCGCGGCAAAACCGACTTCCGCGGGAAATTCATCCCCTTGCGTCGCCATGGCAGAATCCTCCTTCCTCACCGCGCACCGATCCCCGCTTTGCCTGTCCCCGGAGGGCGTCCAATCGCACCTGGACCGCTACTGTAACTGCTTCGGAACCTGCCCGGACACCCCCACTGAAGCGCTGGGCGGGGGACAATCCGGACCGTCGCCCCCGATCGCCCGCGCCATGATCTGCCCTTCCCTCCCCGACACGCCATCAGGATTTCCCCTCGCCATCATCGGCGCGGGTGCGCTCGGCCTGCACTTTGCGGCCCGCCTCGCCGGCTGCGGTCCGGTCGCAGTCCTGGCCCGAAGCGCAGCCCGGGCCGAGACCCTGCGTGCGGGGCTTGTGGTGGGCGATGCCCGCTTCCGGCCCCAGGCCTTCGGCCCGGACGACCCGCTCCGCGCCGAGTGGGTGCTCCTGCTGGTCAAGACCGGCGACACCGAGGCGGCGGCCCGGCAGGCCCTCCACCTGCAGCCGCACGGCATCCTGTCCCTGCAGAACGGCCTCACCGAATCGCGCCTGCGTGCCGTCTGCGGCAGCGTGCCCGCCGCCCAGGGGCTCACCACCGAAGGTGCCTACCGGGACAGCGCCGGCGTGCATCCCGCCGGCGCAGGCGAAACCCTGTTGCCACCGGGCTTCGAGACGCTGGCCGCCCATCTGCAGGCCGCCGGCTTCCGCGCCCGCATCGAGCCGGACATGGGCCCCGCCCGCCTTGCCAAGCTGCTCGTCAACCTCGCCATCAACCCGCTCACGGCGCTCCACCGGGTTCCCAACGGGGCCTTGCTGGATGCGCCCTACCGGGTCGAACTGGAAGCTCTGGTGGACGAAGCCTGGCCCGTGCTCCACGCTGCCGGGCTGAGGCTGGACCGGACCGCCGCCCACGCGCGGGTGGTAACAGTCGCCGCAGCCACCGCCGGCAACCGCTCCAGCATGCTGCAGGACGTCCTCGCCGGACGGCCCACCGAAATTGACGCCATCACCGGCGCAGTCCTCGACATGGCGTCCGCGCAAGGCCGCGACCTGCCCCTCAACCGGACCGTCTTCACGCGGATCAAGGGGCTCGCCCCGCCCTGAGCACGCTGCCGCACAAAGCGCATACGGTATTACCGAATTGCCTTGACGGCCCGCTTCGGGCGACCTAGCTTGAAGCATCATGAACGAGAGCCTGCAGTCCTGGTGGTTCTTCCTGTGTGCCGCCGCGACGGTCAACGTGCTCGCCTGGCTGATGTCGGCCGCGATGCTGCGCCGCGGCGGTCCGGACCTGCCCGAGCGGGCCCGCGCCCTGCGCCGGACCCAGTTGCTCCTGTCGGCCGGTTACGTCTTCGGCTGTGCCTTCCGCTCCGTGCTGCCGGTCTTTGACGTGCCACGCCTGTGCCTGGTGGACAGCTGGCTGTCCAGCGTGGTGGTGGGGCGCAGCGTGGCCACGGTGGCAGAGCTGTGCTTCGTTGCCCAGTGGGCCCTGATCCTGCGCGAGGTGGCCCGCGCCACCCATGCCTCCTTCGCGCGCCGGGCGGCGGCGCTGATGGTGCCGCTGATCGCCGTGGCGGAAACCTGCTCGTGGGTCGCCGTGCTGACCACCGCCAACCTGGGCCACGTGATCGAGGAGAGCCTGTGGGGCCTGAGCGCCCTGCTCTTTGTGTTGGGCGTGCTCGAAACCCGTCCGCGCTGTCCCCCCTGGCTGCACGGGCGCCTCCTCCTGTGGGGTGCGGCGGGTCTGGCCTACACCGTCTTCATGTTCGGCGTGGACGTGCCCATGTACTGGTCGCGCTGGATCGCCGACGAGCATGTGGGCCGCGCCTACCTGAGCCTCACCCAGGGCCTGACGGATGCCTCCACGCGCTGGGTGGTGTCCCATCGCTGGGAAGACTGGCGCAGCGAGGTGGTGTGGATGTCCCTCTACTTCAGCGTGGCGGTGTGGTTCAGCATTGCCCTGGTCCACACCCGTCTGCCGGCCCGCGTGCGCCTGCACAGCCGCAGCCTGCGGTCGCCCGCCGCGTCGCGTGCCTGACGCTCGAAGCCGCTCACCAGCGGCGATAACCCCAGTCCCGGTCGTGGTCGTAGTAGTGGTAGGGCCGGCCGGGGGCGACCACCACCGGCGGCGGGCCCATGTAGCGCGGGCCGCGCTCCGGCGGCAGGACCACGCAGCCCCCCAGTGAGGCAGCGATCAGGGCAAGGGCCAGCAGGCGTTTCATGACGATCTCCGGTCGGTGATGAAGGTGAGCGTTCAACGCACGAGCCCGGCGCCAGGTTGGGATGAAAGGGTTACCGCGTGTAAGTCTGGCATGATGGGCGGATCGTCCCGCCGCCCCACGCCCCATGCGCTTTACCAAGCCGCTCCTCGAAGGCCGCCTGATCCGCCGTTACCAGCGCTTTCTCGCCGACGTGGACACGCCGGCCGGCCCGGTCACCGCCCACTGCCCCAACACCGGCTCCATGCTGGGCTGCGCCGCGCCCGGCCTGAGGGTGTGGCTGTCGCCCGCCGCCAACCCGGCCCGCAAGCTGGCATGGACCTGGGAGCTGGTGGAGGTGCCCGGCGACACCGCGCCGGTGCGGGTGGGCGTACACACCGGGCGCAGCAACGGCCTGGTGCGGGAGGCCATCGAGGCGGGCCGGGTGCCGGCACTGGCGGGCTACCCGACCATTCGCGGCGAGGTGAAGTACGGCGAAGGCAGCCGTATCGACCTCCTCCTGAGCGGCGACGGCCGGCCGGACTGCTACGTGGAGGTGAAGAACGTCACTGCGGCGGTGAGCGGCGGCGTCGGCTACTTTCCCGACGCGGTCACCACCCGCGGCGCCAAGCATCTGCGCGAGATGGCCGCCATGGTGGCCGTCGGCCGGCGCGCGGTGCTGGTCTTCTGCGTGCAGCGGGCGGACGTGGCGGCGGTGCGCCCAGCGGACCACATCGACCCGGCCTACGGGCGCGCCCTGCGCGAGGCCCTCGCTGCGGGCGTCGAGGTGCTCGCCCTCGGTGCGCGGGTGTCGCCGGACGAAATCGTGGTGGACCGGGCGCTGCCGGTGACGGTGCCGGCCTGACGCAGCGTCCGCCTCAGGCCAGCCGGTTGCGCGGCGTGCCCGCGGCAAAGGCGTCGATGTTGTCCATCAGCTGGTCGGCCAGGGCCTGCATGGCCTCCCGGCTGGACCAGGCCACATGGGGCGTGAGGAGGAAGCGGCCGGCTTCCAGCAGGTCCGGCGCGAGCAGGGGATTGTCCCGCGGCGGCTCCTCGCTGAGCACGTCGAAGCCGGCACCGGCGATGCGCCGGGCGCGCAGGGCCTCGGCCAGGGCCGCCTCGTCCACCAGCCCGCCGCGGGCGGTGTTGAGGAGCAGCGCCGTCGGCTTCATGGCGGCCAGTTCGGCCGCGCCGATGAGATGCCGGGTGGCCTCCGTGAGGGGGCAGTGCAGGCTGATCACGTCGGCGGTGCGGATCAGCGTGTCAAAGGCCACGTAGCCGTCGCGCACGCTGGCGGCGCCCTTGCGCTCGCCCCGCAGCACGTGCATGCCGAAGGCTGCGGCGATGCGTGCCACACCTTCCCCCAGGCTGCCGGCGCCGAGCAGGCCGAGGGTCTGTCCGGCCAGATCGCGGATCGGGTAGTCGAAGTAGCAGAACTGCTCGCTGCGCTGCCAGCGCCCGGCCGCGACCGAGCGGTGATAAGGGCCGATCTGCCGCGCCAGGGCCAGCAGCAGGGCGAAGACGTGCTCGGGCACGGTCTGGCGGGCGTAGCCACGGACGTTGCAAACGACGATGCCCCGCGCGCGGCAGGCCTCCAGATCCACGTTGTTGTAGCCGGTGGCAGCGATGGCGATCAGACGCAGCGTGGGCAGGCCGGCGAGGAGCTCCGCACCGAGCTGGCGCTTGTTCACCACCGCGATGGTGGCACCGGCCAGACGCTCGGCCACCTGCTCCTGACGCGTCGCCGCGTATTCGACCCATTCGTGGGCAAAGGCCGGGCGGCGCAGGGTGGCGATGACGGCGCCGGCTTCAAGGACGACGATGCGATGCATGGGTCGACAGGCAGGTTCGGGAGCTGCGCAGCTTAACCCAGCCGGAGCGCGGCCGGGCGGCTGCCCATGCGGGCGGATCCTTCAGCCTGCGGCGGCCGCGGGCCGTCCGCCCGTGCAAGCGGCTGAAGGTCCATCCACCGGCCTCGTCTACGCCCGCCCTGCACGCAGGCCGGGACGCAGCCGGATGCCGAGGCGGGCCCTTCAGAACTCCACGCCCGCCTGGGCCGCCACGCCGGCCTGGAAGGCGTGCTTGACCGGGCCCATCTCGGTCACCGTGTCGGCCACGTCGATCAGCGCCGCGGGCGCCCCGCGGCCGGTGACGATGACGTGCTGCTGCGGCGGCCGGGCGCGCAGGTCGGCGACGACCTCGGCCACGTCCAGGTAGGCGTACTTGAGGACGATGTTGAGTTCGTCCAGCACCACCAGGCCGATGGCCGGATCGCGCAGGAAGGCGCGGGCCTTTTCCCAGCCGGCGCGGGCGCTGGCCATGTCGGCGGCGCGGTCCTGGGTGTCCCAGGTGAAGCCGTCGCCCATCACGTGCCAGCGCACCTCGGGCTGGCGGCGGAAGAAGGCCTCCTCGCCGGTGTCCGAGCGGCCCTTCACGAACTGCACGACGCCGCACTGCAGGCCGTGGCCGAGGGCCCGGGCGAGGACGCCGAAGGCGGCGCTGGACTTGCCCTTGCCGTTGCCGGTGTTCACCAGGAGCACGCCGCGCCGTTCGGTGGCGGCAGCGATGGCGGCATCCACCACAGCCTTCTTGCGGGCCATGCGGGCGGTGTGGCGGGCGTCGCGGTCGGGCTCGGCGGGTGGAGCGGGCGGCGTCGGTTCATTCATGGGCAGGACTCGGGAATCGCTAAAAGATAGCGGGGGCCGTTGGCCGCACTGCGGCGAAAAGCGCTCAGGCGGGCACGAACAGGGTGCTCGCTCCGTCCGCGACGGCCCGCAGGGGATGACCGAAGGCGGCCGAGAGGCGGGCCGTGGTGAGGATGTCGCGGGCCGGTCCGCAGGCAAAGCCACCGGCACCGTCCAGCAGCAGCACGTGACTGGCGTAGCGGGCGGCCAGGTTGATGTCGTGCAACACCATCACCACGCCCGCACCGTCGGCGGCGAGGCGGTGAAAGTGATCGAGCACGCCGATCTGATGATGCAGGTCCAGGTGTGCCAGGGGCTCGTCGAGGAGGTACAGGCGCGGCTGCTGGACCAGCAGCGCGGCAATGGCGAGGCGCTGGCGTTCGCCGCCGGAGAGGGTCAGCACCGGGCGGGCGGCGTACTCCGCGAGCCCCACGGTGGCCAGCGCGGCGAGGGCGATGGCTTCGTCGTCCGGCCCTTCCCAGGCCCAGCGGCCGAGGTGGGGATGGCGCCCGACGAGGGCCGTCTCCAGCACCGTGGCGCTGAAGAAATCCGGCTGGCTCTGGGGCAGCAGGCCGCGCAGGCAGGCCTCGTGGCCCCGCGGCCAGTCGGCGTAGGGTTTGCCGGAGAGCAGCACCGTGCCCCCCGCCGCGGGACGCAGGCCGGCCAGGGTGTGCAGCAGGGTGGTCTTACCGGCACCGTTGCGGCCGAGGATCACCAGGGTATCGCCGGGCGCGACGCGCACCTCCAGACCGCGCACCACGTCGCGCCGGCCCACCTGCACGGCGAGGGCCTCGGCGGCCAGCACGTCGGGGCGCACGTCCATCTTCATCGGGGATGACGCGCCAGCAGGAAGAGGAAGACGGGCACGCCGATCAGCGCGGTGAGCACGCCCACGGGCAGCTGCACCGGCGCCACCACGGTCCGCGCGGCGGTGTCCGCCAGGGTGAGCAGGACGCCGCCTGCCAGGCTCGCGGCGGGCAGCAGCAGGCGCTGGTCATTGCCAATGACCAGGCGCACCAGATGGGGCACGATCAGGCCGACGAAGCCCACCGAGCCCAGGGTGGTCACCGCCACGCCGGTGAGCAGGGCGCCGAGCCCGTAGACCAGGGCACGCAGACGCCCGACCCGTACGCCGAGGGCGCGGGCGGTGACTTCGCCACGGGCCAGCAGGTTGAGCTCCCGGGCGAAGGGCAGCGCGGTCAGCAAGCCCACGGCCAGCACGCCGAGGGCCGGCCACGGGTTCGAGACGCCGCTGGCGTCGCCCATCAGCCAGAACAGCATGCCCTTGACGCGACCTTCCGGCGCGATGCTGAGCATCAGGGCCACCGCCGCGCCGCAGCCGGCGGCGACGATGACGCCGGTGAGGAGCAGCCGTGTGCGCGTCCACGAACCGTCTCCGCGGGCCAGACCGAATACCAGCAGGGTGGCGACGAGGGCGCCGGCGAAGGCACCGACGTCGATCCACAGCCCCGCGACGCCCGCCAGCAGGCAGCCCAGGGCGCCCACCGCGGCGCCGCCGGAGACGCCCAGCACGTAAGGATCGGCCAGGGGATTGCGCAGCAGCACCTGCATCAGCGCACCGGACAGGGCGAGCAGGCCGCCGCAGGCGAAGGCCGCCACGGCGCGGGGCAGGCGCAGGGTGCGGATGATGTCGGCCTCCATGCTGCCCGCGCCACCGCCGAGGGCCGCCAGCAGGTCCGCAGCCGTCACCGGCAGCTCCCCCGCCGACAGGGCCCAGGCGAAGGCTGCCAGCGCCGCAGCGACGAGGACCAGCAGCACCAGGGCCGCGCGTTGTCGCACGCGCCCCATGCCGCCAGCTGTCGTGCGACCCGCCGGAACCGCCTGCGCCATGGCCCCTCCGTTCATCGTGCCTTACCTGGGGGCGTAGCGTACGCCGAAGAACAGGTTCGCGCCCGCCGTGTTGTAGCCCCAGGCGGTCTCGTACTGCTTGTTGAGCAGGTTGTTGGCGCGGGCCTCCAGGCTCCAGTCCCGATCCACCGCGTACTTCACGAAGGCGTTGACCAGCCCGTAGCCGCCCATGCGGTTGATCTCGCCGGTCCGGTCGTAGCGGCCGGCCGCGCCCTGCCATTCGGCGCCCACGTTGAAGGCGGCGATGCGGCGGCTGAGGTACAGGTTGCCAGTCTTGTCGGCACGCCGCTGCAGGCGCTTGCCGGTGTCGGCGTCCTCCGGATCGAGGAAGTCGAGGTTGGCGTTGATGTCAAAGCCGGCGAGTGTCCCGGCATAGCCCAGGCTCACCCCCTGCAGGCGCGCGTTATTGACGTTCTGGGGGATGAAATTGGCGTCGTAGGCGATGAGATTGGTGATGCGGTTGTGGAAGGCGGTCAGGCTCACGCTCTGCCCGTGCTGTTCCCACAGCAGACCCAGCTCCTTGTTATAGGCGTTCTCCGGCTTCAGGTTGGGATTGCCGAAGCCCGGGAAGTAGAGCTCGTTGAAGGTCGGCGCACGGAAGGCGGAACCGACGCTGCCCTGCACGCGCAGGCTGGGCAGGATCTGGTAGCCGTAGCCAGCGTAGCCGGTGGTCTTGTTACCGAACTGGGAGTTGTCGTCATACCGCGCGTTGAACTGCATGCGGTGCTCGCCCACGCTGGCGGTCCAGCCCAGCAGGGCCGAACGGATCTGGCGACTGACCGAGAAGGTGCCTTCGTTGACGGCCTTCTGCTCCAGGTTTTCCAGCGCCGCCAGCAGCGTGCCCAGGGGCAGGGTGATGTCGTTCTGCCACATCACCTGGTCCTGGGTGGTCTTGATGGTGGCCCCGGTGGGCGCGTAGGAGGCGTAGGTGCGGGCGTCATCGATCGACTGGCCGATGCGCAGCGTGCTCGTCCAGCCCGCGCTGAAGCGATTACGGCTGTAGGCACTCCAGACGCTCTGCACGTTGTCGGCGAAGTCGTCGTAGCCGGCGCCGGAGTCGTAGTGGTTGCGGGCCGTGGCGTAGAGCAGGGTGGCGCCGAGCTCGTGGCCGGGCATCAGCGTGTAGGCCAGATTGCCGGAGAGGCTGCTGTTGCGGTACGGATCCTTGTCGGCGTTGTAGTAGTAAGGCTGCTTGGCCTGGCTGGCGATGGCGTTATAGCCGGCCACGTCGGTGTAGGCGCCGCGCAGGGAATAGGACAGGCGCTCGGTCCCACCGGAGACACCTGCGGCGACTTCCTTGTTGCCGTAGCTGCCGACGCCGACGAAGGCGTCGGCCTTGGGGGCACCCTCACCGCGGCGGGTGAAGATCTGGATCACGCCGCCGATGGCGTCCGCACCGTACAGGGCGGACGCTGGGCCGCGGACAATCTCGATGCGCTCGATCTGGGTCAGGGGGATGTCCTGCCAGGACGATGCGCCGAGGGTCGCGGAACCCAGGCGCACGCCGTCCACGATCAGCAGGCTGTGCTTGGGACTGGCGCCGCGGATGTACACGTCGGTCGCCTTGCCGGGGCCGCCGCTGCTGCTCATCTGGATGCCCGGCTGGCGGGCCAGCAGCTCGGCCAGGCTGGTGCTGGCGCCGGCCTCTTCGATGCGGGCGCGTTCGATGACGGTGACGTCGGCCAGGGATTCGTCGGCGCGCTGGGTCTGGCGCGTGGCCGTCACCAGCACGACGGGCTGCTCGGCGCTGCTCACCGCGGCGGCAGCCGGGGCATTGGAGGCGGCGAAGGCCGCAGACGAAAAGACGGTCGGAAAGGCAGCAGCCACCGCAAGGGCAGCCAGGGTCGGGCGGATGGTCATGGTCGGATTCTCCCAGGCCCGATGGCGTCCCCGCCGCCGGGCGTTCGTTGTGATGCGCGATCGGGGAGAAGATCCAGGCGGCCCGCGGGCCACGCCGTCACCGCCACCCCGCGGCACGCTCGTGTGTAGGGTTCCGAGGCCGGTCTCCGGGCTGGCAGGCGGTCGGCCGGAAATCCGGACCGGACCCGGTGCGTCGCCTTCCCAGACCCGAAGGCCCAGTGGCGGAGTGACGCACCGTTCATCTGCTTACCGTTGCGGGGGCAGCACAGGCTTTGTGGCGTCCGCAGACGTCCACGCACCTGTTTCCCGTTTAACTCCCTGGCCGGGTGGCCGCAGGAGCACCTGGAACACGCTCGTCGCCTGCGGAGACAGCCCCGCGGGTCGACGAGCCTGCGATAATACCACGGAATCAGCCACTTCCCGCAGCGCACCGCTGCGCCCCTTCCTGCCATGAGCCCCGAACTGATCCTCGGCGGCGCCCGTTCGGGCAAGAGCCGCCACGCCGAACACCTCGCCGCTGCGTCCGGCCTGCCGGTCACCGTGATCGTCACCGCCGAGGCCCTGGACGCCGAGATGGCCGCCCGCATCGCCCGCCACCGCACCGACCGCCCGGCCGGCTGGGCCACCGTCGAAGCCCCCCGTGACCTCGCCGGGGCCCTCGTTGCCACCGCCGCCCACGGCCGCTGCACGGTGGTGGACTGCCTCACCCTGTGGCTCGCCAATCTCCTCGACGGCGCAGAGCACCTGCCGCCCGCCACGCCGGCCGAGGCGCTGCCGGCCTTCGCCCGCGAACGCGCCGCCTTCCTCGACGCGCTGCCCACCCTGCCCGGCCGGGTAATCCTGGTGGCCAACGAGGTGGGCCTCGGCCTGGTGCCGGAGACGCCCCTCGGGCGCCTCTTCCGCGACGAGGCCGGGCGCCTCAATCAGGCCGTGGCGGCCCTGTGCGGGCGCGTCACCTTCGTTGCGGCCGGCCTGCCGCTGGTCCTCAAGGGCGGCTGATTGACGCTACGTCAGGCAGACGCGGCGGCACCGGCGCTGCTAGCATCCGCAGCCTCGCCTCTCCGGTCGCCATCATGCACTACACCCTCATCCGCCCCGACCGGGGCCTCGCCCCTGCGCTGCAGCAGCGCATCGACACCAAGACCAAGCCCCTCGGCGCCCTTGGCCGCCTGGAGGCCCTGGCCCTGCAGATCGGCCTGATCCAGCAGACCCTCGAACCGGAGCTGCGCCAGCCCCACGTGATGGTCTTCGCCGGTGACCACGGCGCCGCCCGCGCCGGCGTGTCGGCCTATCCCCAGGACGTGACCTGGCAGATGGTGGAGAACTTCCTCGCCGGCGGCGCGGCCATCAACGTCTTCGCGCGCCAGGCCGGCATGGGCCTGTCGGTGGTGGACGCGGGCGTGGCCCACGACTTCGGTCCGCGCCCCGGCCTGATCGCCGCCAAGGTGGCGCCCGGCACCGCCAACTATCTGGAGGCGCCGGCCATGGACGCCGCCCAGCGCAACGCCGCCCTGGCCCACGGCCGCGAGCTGGCCCTGGGCCTCGCCGGCACCGGCTGCAATGTGGTGGGCTTCGGCGAGATGGGCATTGGCAACACCGCCGCCGCGTCCCTGCTCACCCACTGCCTCACCGGCGCCGATCTGGCCACCGTGATCGGCCGCGGCACCGGCCTCGACGACGCCGGCCTCGCCCGCAAGCGCGAACTCCTGGCCCACGCCGTGGCCCGCGGCGGCCGCCCCGCCGATCCACTGGACGCCCTCGCCCAGTACGGCGGCTTCGAGATCGCCATGATGGCGGGCGCCATGCTCGGCGCGGCGGAGGCCCGCATGGTGCTGCTCATCGACGGCTTCATCGTCACCAGCGCCCTGCTGGTGGCCCACGCCCTCGCCCCGGCGGTGCTGGACTACTGTGTCTTCGCCCACCGCTCCCAGGAGCCCGGCCACGCCGTACAGTTCGACCATCTGGGCGCCGAGCCCCTGGTGCAGCTCGATCTGCGCCTGGGCGAAGGCACCGGCGCGGCGCTGGCCTATCCCCTGGTCCAGGCGGCCGTGAATTTCCTCAACGAGATGGCCAGCTTCGAGTCCGCCGGCGTCAGCGGCAAGGCCGACTGAGCCCCGTGCGCACCCAGCTCGAACTCTTCCTCACCGCGGTCGGCTTCTTCACCCGCCTGCCGGTGCCCGGCTGGGTGCCCTTTTCGGTCGAGCGCCTGGCCCATGCGGCCCGCTACCTGCCCGCCGTGGGCTGGCTGGTGGGCGGCCTCGGCGCCCTCGCTTACGGGCTGGCCAGCCAGGTGCTGCCGCCCGACGTGGCCGTCGTGCTGTCCATGGTCGCGACCCTCGTCGCCACCGGCGCCTTCCACGAGGACGGGCTGGCCGACACCTGCGACGGCCTCGGCGGGGGCCTCGACCGGGACCGCGCCCTGGCCATCATGAAGGACTCGCGCATCGGCAGCTACGGCGCCATCGGGCTGGTCCTGGCCCTGCTGCTCAAGGCCCTGGCCCTGGTCAATCTGGGCGTCGACGCGGACATGCCGGTGATCCTAGCCCTCCTCGCTGCCCACCCCCTGTCGCGCCTCGCGCCGGTGACGCTGATGGCCGTGCTCGACTACGCCCGCACAGGTCACGACGCCAAAGCCGGCGCCGTGGCCCGTCGCCTCACGCCGGCGGAGCTGGGCATTGCCACCCTCGCCGGCGTGCTGCCCCTGCTGCTCCTCGACGCGACCGAAGCCGGCCTGGCCCTGGCCGCCACCGTCATCGTCACGGCGTGGGCGGGCCGCCTCTTCCGCCGCCGCCTCGACGGCTACACCGGCGATTGTCTGGGCGCCACCCAGCAGATCGCCGAGCTCGCCATCTACCTCGCCCTGCTCGCCGCGTGGAACTTCACCTGATCCGCCACCCACGCCCGGACGTGGCGCCCGGTGTGTGTTACGGGCAGACCGACGTGGGCCTCGCCGAATCCGCCGCGGCGGTCGCCGCCCGCCTGCGCCCGCTGCTGCCGGCGGGCTGCGCCCTGATTGCCAGCCCACTGCGACGCGCACGCCTGCTCGCCGAAGCCCTCGGCACGCCGCAGCTCGACCCGCGCCTGATGGAAATCCATTTCGGCGACTGGGAAGGGCAGCGCTACGCCGACCTGGGCAGCGCCCTCGACGCCTGGGCCGCCGCCCCCCTGGATTTCGCCCCGCCCGGCGGCGAGACGCCGCGCCAGATGGCCGCGCGGGTGCTCGACTTCCTCCACGACCTGCAGGCGACACCGCCCGCCGCCGCGGTCGCCATCGTCGCCCACGGCGGCCCGCTGCGGGTCATTGCCGGCCACCTGCTGGGACTGCCCGACACGCACTGGCTCGGGCTCGACTTCGCCTGCGGCGAAGCAACCCGCATCGACTGCCACGACTGGGGCACCGTCCTGCGCTGGTTCAACCGGCGCGCCTGACGCCCTGCCATCCGGGGGATCCTGTCCTCCCGACAGGATCCCCACCGGGGTACAATCCGATTTGCATGCCCGAATGTCATGCACCCGCACAGAGGTTCCGCCCTCGAGCCGTCCACCGAAGATCGCCAGGGCCGTCTGCCAACGTCTGCTCAGGATCGCCATGAACCGCCCCTTCCGCCCGGCCCTGCTGGCCGCCGCCATCGCTGCCGCCGTGCCCGCCCACGCCTATGTCGCCACCGCCTTTGACGCCAGCGTCTATACCGCCAACACCGCGGCGCTCGACAGCGCTCTCGGCCTGACCGGCATCGTCGCCATCGAGGACTTCGAGGACGGCGTCCTCATCCCTGGCCTGACCTCCAACCTCACCACCTACGGCGCGTCCCTGCCCAATCACGCCTGGGACGGCCTCACCGCCAGCACCTGGGGGAATGCGCTGTTCACCGTGAGCCTGACGGGCATCCGCCAGTTCGGCATCGGCATCTCCGACAACGACGGCGGCGGCCAGACCGTCACCGTCAATGGGCACTTCACCCTCGATCTGTCCACGGTGGCCGGCTATCGGGGCGACACCTCGGGCCGCGCCACCTATGTGCTGATCCACGCCGAGTCGGGAGACGCCGACATCACGCGTATCGCTATCGACAACAGCCTGACACCGCTGTTCGACCACCTGGTGCTCAGCACCGACTCCGGCCTCGCGCCGTCCGCCCTGCCCGAGCCCTCCAGTGCCGCGCTGATGCTCGCCGGGACCGCACTCGCAGGCTGGCTGAGGGGACGTAACCGCATGAAGTAAAGTTGTTTTTTATTCAGTAAAAAGACGACCGCATTGGTTAAACTTCTTCAACTGCGGGCCCGCGGTCGCCAGAACCGGGGAGTGGGATGCTAGGGTATCGAGGCTTCCCCAACGCCATGCCCGTCCATGAACAGCATTCGATCGGGGCCCATCCGCAGGCCCCCCAAGCCCATCACCTGGTGGCACGCCCTGGCCGGCGTGCTCGTCGGGTCCCTCCTCGCCACCCTTCTCGCGTGGATGTTGCCGCGCACCGACGCGGAGGAGCTGCTGCTGCCGGTGCATGCCACCTACGCCGCCCGCCCAGCCCGTGGGGACGGCCTGCCTGCCGGCCTCAGCCTGCGCGGCATCATCCCCCCCTCCGGCGACAGCCCGGGCATTGCTCTGCTCAAGGAGCCCGGCCGGCCGGTCGTGCTGGTCACCGAGGGGCATGAATACGCCCCGGACCTGCGCGTCGTGCGGGTGCTCCAGGACCGCATCCTGATTCGCCAGCGCGGCAATGGCGACGACCTCATCCTGACCCTGGTCGACCCGTCATCCGGGAGTCCCGTGCCCTGAGCGCCAAAGCGTCGGATAAACTGACAACGCGCCGCACGCGCCCCGGCCCGCATTTTTCAAGGCCTTGAACTCAAAGGAATTGTTAAAATTGGCACTCCTGTTGCTTTAGGTAAATTGCCTGAATTTTGCAATTTACATGGGGGTTTCAGCCATGATGTTCCGCGCGTCTTTCCAGCATGCCCTGTCCGCCGTGCTGGTCACCGCCGCCCTGACGGGCACCGCGACTGCCGCGACGGTCACCCCGTCGTCCTATACCTACGACCAGTCCACCGCCTGCGGCACCTGGTGTTATCACGACCCCGCCAACACCAAGCTCACCGACGGCGTCCTGGGCCTCGCCGGCTGGGCCGTCAATGCCGGCAACGAATGGGATGGCTGGGTCTATCAGAACCGGGTCAATATCGATTTCGACTTTGGCACCTCGCGCCACATCGATCTGGTGCGCGTCGGCACGACGCAGGACAACCTGGGCGACGTGGTGCTGCCGTCCATCGAGCTGTACATCAGCAATGACAAGTCCACCTGGACCTTCGTCACCGGCCTCACCGTCCCGCCCGACAGCGCTCACAACATCGACCCCTTCAGCACCGCCCCTCACGACTTCCTGACCCTGGCCGGTCTGGGCATCGACGCCCGCTACGTGCGTGTCGGCGCCATCGCCAACGGCCCGTGGATCTTCGTGGACGAGGTCCAGTTTCAGAGCCGCACCACCCAGCCGGTCCCAGAGCCCGCCGCGCTGGGCCTCCTCGCCGCCGGTCTCGCCAGTCTGGCGGGTACCCGCCGGCCACGCTGAACCCGCGCCTGCGCCCGGCGCCGGATGTGCCGCCGCCTCAGTCGGCGGATGGCACATCCGGCAGGCGCTTCGCGGCCGTCCGCGTCCCCCGCCGCGTCCCCGCGGGGCGCCCCTTCCGGCCGAGCCGGTGGCGGATCTCGTCCGAATCCATCCACAGGTCGCTGCCCTTCAGGATGCGGTCGATGTCCGCCGCGCTCAGGAAGGGCGAGCAGATCCGCGTCGTGACCTTCTCGAACCACGCGCCCAGGGCCTGCACCTCGGCCAGCTGCTCGTTGCCCTTGCCTGCAAAGCTGCCGGAATAGGTGTGGAACATGAGCTGGCAGTTGTCGTGGACGATGAGCTCGTCGCCGGACAGGAAGACGAAGGCCGCCATTGAATAGGCACGCGCCTCCAGCACCGTCACCACGCGGGCCTCGGAGGCGAGCATGTTGTTGATGATCTGCAGGCCGGTGTTGAAATCCCCACCCGGCGAGTTGATGTGCAGATACACCAAGTCTGTCGCCGACGCCGTGCGCAGGGTGTAGAACAGCTCGGTGTAGTACTGGGGCTCACGGATCTCACCGCACAGGTAGTAGGACACCTGGTGAATCGGCACGTGGCGCTCGTAGCGGATCAACCCGCTGAAGGGCACCAGGCCCTCTTCGTCCATCTCCTCTTCCCGACCCGGCGCGCGTGGCATGG
>DAOQMM010000058.1:0-21597 GCA_035335645.1 Rhodocyclaceae bacterium
CCCCCCACGGGGCACGAGGCCCCCTCAGCCGCCCAGATCCTCCCGCACATCCACATCCCGCAACACCCCCGCATCGTCCGTCTCGATGCCGACGATCAGCGCCCGATGACGTCCCAGCAGCGCGCGGGCGCCTTCATCGCCCGTCAGCCCCTGCAGTTCGTCGCGCCAGCGGGCGGCGAAGCCGACAGGATGGCCCCGGCGACCCGCGCAGACGGGCGCCGCCAGCGCCGCGCCGCCGGCCAGCGCCTGCATCACGGCCTGCACCGTATCGACCCGCAGGAAGGGCATGTCGGCCAGGGTGACGAGCCAGCCGGCAGCCTCCGGCGTCGTCGCCACGCCGGCCGCAAGGCTGTGGCCCATGCCGGCACGGGCCTCCGGGCTGAACACCACGGCCAGGCCTTCCCGCGTCAGGCATTCCGCCAGCCCGGTCTGCTCGGGACGCAGCACCGCCACGCAGCGCGGGCAGGCGGCCTGCAAGGTACGCGCAGCGGCCACCGCGAGGGGCGTGCCGTCGGGCAGCGGGTGGAGCAGCTTGTCGCTGCCGAAACGGGTGCCCCGCCCCGCCGCCAGCAGGAGGCCGACAAGGTTCGACGTCACCGCACCTGCCGACGTCAGGCTACGCCGCAGCCGGCGCTGGCGGGCGGCGCGTCGGTGACGGCCAGCGGCAACGCCACGCCGTTCTTGACGGCGGTGAGGCCGGCCAGGATCGACACCGCGATCTCCGGCGGCGTACGGCTGCCGATGGGAATGCCCACCGGACCGTGGAGGCGCGCCACCTCCGCATCCGAGAGGTCGAAGTAACGCAGCAGACGCGCCTTGCGGGCCGCGTTGTTGCTCCGCGAGCCGAGGGCTCCCACATAGAAGGCCGGCGACTTGAGCGCCTCCAGCAGGGCCATGTCGTCCAGCTTGGGATCGTGGGTCAGGGCCACGATGGCGCTGTGGGGGTCGGGATTCATCGCCAGCACCGCGTCGTCGGGCATGCCGGCCACCCAGGGCACGCCGGGCACATCCCACTCGCGGGCGTATTCCTCCCGCGGATCGCAGACGCTGACGGCGTAGTCCAGGGCCTGGGCCATGGGCGCCAGGCTGCGGGCGATCTGGCCCGCGCCGATGAGGAGCAGGCGCAGACGCGGTCCGTGCAGCGTGGACAGGCGCGTGCCGTCCCAGGCCATGGCCTCGCCCCGGTGAGCATCGGCCAGGCGCGTCGCGCCGCTGGCCAGATCCACGTCGCGGCGTACCAGCCGCCCTGCCGTCAGACGCTCAGCGAGGGTCGCCAGCAGGGCCCTGTCAGGCGCCGGTTCCACCACCAGTTCCAGCGTACCGCCGCAGGGCAGGCCGAAACGGGCCGCCTCATCGCGGGTGACGCCGTAACGCAGCACGAAGGGTGCACGGCCGACAATCTCGCCGGCCCCCATGCGGGCGATCAGATCATCTTCGATGCAGCCGCCGGACACCGAACCCTGTACCCGGCCATCGTCCCGCAGGGCCATCCAGGCGCCGGGCGGACGGGGCGCCGAGCCCCACGTGCGGGCGACCGTGACCAGCGCGACGCGGTGGCCGTCGGCGAGCCAGCGGCGCACGGCCGCGAGCACCTGCAGATCCTGGCCGTCCATGTCAGATCTCCTGCCCCGCGCCCCGCACGGCAGTCGGGCCCCGGGCGGGCGCGCTACCGTGCCGCACGCTCGCCACGGCGGACCCGGCGTCGTCAAGCTGAAGTCGGGCCATCATCCTAGGCTTTCAGCGCGTCGGCATTGAAGGGCAGACGGGTCAGCCAGGTGCCCGTGGCCGCGGCGATGGCGTTGGCCACCGCGGGCGCCACGGGCGGCACGCCGGGCTCGCCGATGCCGGTCGGATTGGCCGCCGAGGGCACGATGTGCACCTCGACCCGCGGCATCTCGTTGAGGCGCAGGGGGGCGTAGTCATGGAAGTTGGACTGCACCACGCGGCCCTCCTGCAGGGTGATCTCCCCGTGCAGGGCGGCGGAGAGCGCGAAGGCCACCGAACCTTCGACCTGGGCGCGCACGTTGTCCGGGTTGATCGCCACGCCGCAATCCACCGCGGCGACGATCCGATCCACCTTCACGCTGCCGTCCGCCGCGACGGTGACTTCCGCCACCTGGGCGACGAAGGAATGGAAAGACTCATGCACCGCCACGCCACGGCCGCGCCGCTCGCCGGGCTTGCCCGCCGCCAGGGGCGTGCCCCAGCCGGCCTTGTCCGCCGCCAGCCGCAGCACCGCGGCATGGCGCGGATGCTTCTCCAGCAGGTGCAGGCGCAGGGCGACGGGATCCTGACCGGCGCTGGCCGCCAGCCGGTCGAGGAAAGTCTCGGTGGAGTAGGCTGTGTGGGTCGAGCCCACCGAGCGCCACCACAGCACCGGCACGTTGATGTCGCTGGGCGTGTGCAGTTCCACCTGCAGGTGGGGGATGGCGTAGGGCAGCGTGGCGGCGCCTTCCACCGACACGGCGTCGATGCCGTCCTTGATCAGGAAGGACTCGAAGGGCGAGCCCTTGATGATGGACTGCCCGACCAGGCGATGACGCCAGGCGACGATGCGCCCGCCCTCGTCCACAGCCGCTTCGAGACGGTGGTGGAAGAGCGGCCGGTAGTAGCCCGCCCGCATGTCGTCCTCGCGGAACCACACCAGCTTGACCGGCGCCTGCGTGCCCGCGGCCTTGACGATGGAAGCCGCCTCCCTGACGTAGTCCGAATCCTTGCACGCCCGCCGGCCGAAGCTGCCGCCGGCGTAGAGCATGTGGATGTTCACGTCATCCACCGCCACCCCGAACAGCGCCGCCAGGGCATGCTGGTCACCCGTGTGGAGCTGCTCGCCGTTCCACACCTCCACACCAGCCGCGGTGCGCTGCACGACGCAATTCATGGGCTCCATGGCAGCGTGGGCCAGGTAGGGAAAGTCGTAATCGGCGGTGATCACCTTGCGGGCGCCGGCCAGCGCGGCCCCCACGTCGCCCTCCTTGCGGGCGACCAGACCGGGCGTGCGGGCCAGATCCCGGTAGCGGGCGAGGATCTCGTCGCTGCCCAGACGGAAGGCCGCGCTTTCGTCCCAGTCGATCTTCAGCGCGTCGCGCCCCTTGCGGGCGCTCCAGGTGGTCCGGGCCAGCACCGCCACGCCAGTCGGGATCGTCACCACGTCCACCACGCCCTTCACGGCGCGGGCCGCCTTGGCGTCGACGGACTTCACCGTGGCGCCAAAGCGCGGCGGGTGCGCCACCACCGCCACGAGCATGTCCGGCAGATGCAAATCCTGGGTAAATTGGGCCGTTCCATTGGTCTTGGCGGCACTGTCCTTGCGCGGCGCCTGGCGGCCGATCAGGCGGAAATCCCTGGGGTCCTTGAGGGTGACGCTCGCCGGCACGGCCTCGGCGCCGGCCGCCACGGCCATCTCGCCGAAACCCGCGCTGCGCCGGCTCGGCGCGTGCTGGATCAGCCCGTCCCGGACGGTGATCTCCCCCGCCGGCACGGACCAGCGCTTGGCCGCGGCATTCACCAGCATGGCACGGGCGGCGGCGCCGGCCTTGCGCATCTGCTCCCAGGAATTGGCCATGGCGGTACTGCCGCCCGTGCCCTGGGCCGGGCCCCAGAACAGGTTGTTATAGCGCTTGGCGTCGGCCGGCGCACCTTCCACCTTCACCTGGGACCAGGCTGCGTCCAGTTCCTCGGCCACCAGGGTGGCCAGGCCCGTATAGGTGCCCTGCCCCATCTCCAGGTGCTTGGAGATCACCGTGACGCTGTTGTCCACGCCGATGCGCAGGAAGGCGTTGGGCTCGAAGGCCGCCTCGCCGACCATCATGCCGGCCTTACCGGGACCGGCTTCGATGCGGGCACCGAAGGCGGGCAGGGCGAGGCCCAGGCTGAGACCGGCGGCCCCTTGCAGGAACTGGCGGCGGGAGACGTTGTGGATCGAATGGCTCATCGCGATCTCCTCAGGCCAGCGCCTTGGCGGCTTCGTGGATGGCGGCGCGGATGCGCACGTAGGTACCGCAGCGACACAGGTTGCCGGCCAGGGCGGCATCGATGTCCGCGTCGCTGGGCGCGCGGTGGGTATTCAGCAGGGCGATGGCGCTCATGATCTGGCCGGACTGGCAGTAGCCGCACTGGACCACGTCCAGCTTGCGCCACGCCGCCTGCACCGCCTTGCCCACGCGGGACTGGTCGGCCGCCTCGATGGTGGTGATCTTCTTGCCCGCCGCGGCCGACACCGGGGTGCTGCACGAACGCACCGGCTGGCCGTCCACATGCACGGTACAGGCGCCGCAGAGGCCGGCGCCGCAGCCATACTTGGTACCGGTGAGCAGCAGGGCATCGCGCAGGGCCCACAGCAGGGGCGTATCGGGTTCGACATCCACGCGGTGGCGGACGCCGTTGACGGTGAGCGGGGTCATGGTCGTTTCTCCGTTGGGATCGGGGCGGGCCGTCGGCCGACAGGCGCCCGTGACGAGAATCAGGGGCGACAGGGACGCGGCGGATCTGCGCTGAACTGTAGCCCAAGGCCCTGCCGGACGCATTGCAGAAAGCTGCCGATTTATTGCCCGATCCTCCGATCATGGCGCAGCCCACGTCCGGGCAGGCTACACTTCAGCGGCATCCTCAGAGGACAGAAACCATGTACGGAGCAGGCCTTTCCCCCGCCCTCCCCCTCCATGCCGCCGACCGGAGGACGAGCCCGCTGGCGGCGCTGATTGAACGATATTGCCCGGACGATGGCCATCGCGAAACGCAGGTGCCGGGCCTCGACCTGTTCCGGGCCAGCGACGCGGGATCGCCGGTGTGCGGGGTGTATCGCCCCGTGCTGGCGGTGATCGCCCAGGGCTGCAAGCGCATCGGCCTCGGCGACGAGACCTATGTGTATGACAGCCAGCACTGCCTCGTATCGGCCGTGGATCTGCCTGTCACCGCCCAGATTGTCGGCGCCAGCCGGGAGCGACCCTACCTGTGCGCCGTGATCGAACTGGACCCGCGGCGCATCGCCGACGTCGCCCTCGCCATGGACCTGCCCCGCCCGGCACCCGCCGCACCCCGCGGACTCGGCGTCAGTCCCCTCACCCCGGCGGTGGCCGACGCCGTGCTGCGTCTCGTGCAATTGCTGGAGACGCCCGAGGACATTCCCTTCCTGGCCCCCCTGATCGAACGGGAGCTGCTCTACCGTCTGCTCGCCGGCGAACAAGGCCTGCGCCTGCGCGCCCTGGCCACCGCCGACAGCCAGAGCCAGCGCACCGCCCGGGCGATGGAATGGATCCGTCACCACTACCACCTGCCCCTGTCCATCGACGCCCTGGCAGAGACGGCCAACATGAGCAAGTCGTCCCTGCACCACCACTTCAAGGCCCTCACCGCCATGAGCCCGCTGCAGTATCAGAAACAGATCCGCCTGCAGGAGGCGCGGCGCATCCTCCTCACCGAGGACGCCGATGCCGCCACGGTGGCGCGGCGGGTCGGCTACGAGAGCCCGTCCCAGTTCAGCCGCGAATACCGTCGCCAGTTCGGTGCCCCACCCCTGCGCGACATCGCCCGGCTGCGCTGACGGGGGCTGCATCCGGATCGGCCGCGTCTGCGTAGACCGAAAAGACACCCCGATTCCATTCCCGACCTCCGCAGCGTGTGCACGAGGGAGCCGACCACCATGACGCAGCCACCGATCCGCCCCGGAGTCCGGCCATGACCGAAGACCTCCACGCCCGCCCCGCGGTCGTGCCGCCTGGCTTCTTCGACCCGCCCGATGAGGACGACGCCCCCGCCCACGCGTCCGACGGGGACGACGCGCCCCTCGCCGTCCGGCCCGGCCCCCTCGTCGATGCCGACCCGCAACGCCTGCGCGAACTCCTCGCCCGCGTCGCCGACGAGGACGAGGACGCCCTCGCGGCACTCTACGAAGCCACCGGCAGCCGCGTGTACGGGCTGGCCCTGCGCATCCTGCGCGACCCGGCCGCCGCCGAGGAGGTCACCGAGGACGCCTACTTCCAGGTATGGCGCCAGGCGCGCCGCTACGACCCGGCCCGCGGCCGCCCTCTGGCCTGGCTGCTCACCATCGTCCGCAGCCGCGCCCTCGACCACCTGCGCCGGGACGATCCCGCCCTGCCCCACCCGGAGCCCGTCAGCCTCCTCGACGCCGAGCCGGAACACACGGACAATCCCCAGAACCTGCTCGAAGCCTGCCGCGACCACGACCGGCTCCACGCCGCCCTGGCCGGGCTGGACCCGGTGCCGCGCCAGCTCATCGCCCTGGTGTTCTTCCGCGGCCTGACCCACGAAGAGGCCGCCGACCACGCCCGCATGCCTCTGGGCACCGTCAAATCCCATGTGCGACGCGCCCTGCTCGCCCTGCGTGCCGTCCTGGCCGCGGACCTCGACCGGAGTTACAGCGGATCATGAAGCCCACCTACCCCCTCGACCCCGACCAGCCCGACGCGAGCGCCGACGTGGAAGCCCGACTCCTGGAATCCCTCACCCCGCTGCCCCTGCCCGAGGCACGCGGACGCGCCCTCGCCAGCCGTCTGCAGGAACGCATCCGCGCCAGCCGCGACGCCGGCCGCGGCCTCATCACCCTGCGGCGCGACCAGGGCCACTGGGCACCGCTGGTGCCCGGCGTCCGCGTCAAGCGGCTGTCCGGTGGCCAGCGCGCCGTGCTGCTCGATCTGGCGCCCGGCGCGGTGATCCCCTTCCACCGTCACCACGAAGACGAGGAGTGTGTGGTGCTGCGGGGCTCGGCGCAGCTGGGCGACGTCACCGTACATCCCGGCGACTACCACCTGGCCACCACCGGCAGCCGCCACGGCGTCGTGCGCTCCGAAACCGGCGCTCTCCTGTTCCTGGGCGGCACCCCCATCGGCCACGGCCTGGAAGTGGCGCGGGACGTGGTCACGGCCCTGTTACCCGGTCGCGGTCAAGCCCCCCTCACCGTGCCGCGGGACGAGGGCCCCTGGACCGATCCGGCGCCGGGTCTGCACCTGAAACTGCTGCGCGACGACGGCCACGGCCGCTCGCTGCTCGTGCGCCTGGAAGCAGGCTGCCGGGCCGATCTGGCGGAGCTGGCCGGCCACGGGGAATGTCTGATGGTGGAGGGCGAAGCCTTCGCCGGCGACACCCTGCTGCAGGCCGGCGACTACCAGCTCGCCCCGCAGGGCGTGACGCGCCCGACCCTGAGCAGCGACGTGGGCGGACTGCTCTTCGTGCGCACCGGTCTCAGGGTGTGAACACCCCGTCGTCGTAGGCGGCGCAGAAGGTCTTCCAGTCGGCGCGCAACTGCTTCGCACTGGCCTCGGCCGCCGCCAGCAGGGATTTGCGCCAGCGCGCGGCACCGAACTCGATGAGCTGGTCGGCAATGGCGGAACCGTCGCGGCCGCTGCTACGCAGCTGGGCGCTGGCCACGATGTGGCCCATCGTGGCAACGGCCTCCCGCAGGGCCGGCAGACCACTGCGGGCCGCGTCCAGGGTGACCCGATCCTCGGTGGGC
Organism: Rhodocyclaceae bacterium; assembly: GCA_035335645.1. Taxonomy (GTDB): domain Bacteria; phylum Pseudomonadota; class Gammaproteobacteria; order Burkholderiales; family Rhodocyclaceae; genus Zoogloea. The sequence goes on from DAOQMM010000058.1 coordinate 7,472, forward strand.
TGGAGTTCGCGCAGCAGGTAGGCGCGCTTGCCGAGGCGTTCGGGCAACAGGAAGGCCATGGACACCGCCTGCATGCGCCGCTGCACCGCCACCACCCGGGCCGCCTCGCTCTTCCAGGCCGGCTGGGGCGTCTTGAGCACGGGCAGCAAGGCCGAGGGCAGCGCCTCCTTCAGGTCGAGGAGATAGTGGCCGTCCGGCGAGCCTTTGCCACGCACCAGGATCACGAAGCGATCCACCCCCAGGCTGCCGTTGCCGGCAATCCGCCGGGCCACATCGAGCACTTCGTAGAACGCCGGGTCGTCGCGGGTCCTGGCCACGCCGGCCATGAATTGCGCGATCCGCTCGCGCTGTTTTTCAGTGACCGGCAGGGCTTTGCCGTTGTCGAGGCGGATCAGACGCTTCTTGCCCTTGCGCACGGTTCGGCCGTCGAGAAAGGCCGCACGCTCCCGCTTGCGCAGGCCGTCGAGGAGCTGATGCACCAGCCCGGATGCCGTCTCCCGCTCCACCCACAGGGCTTTGCCGGCGACCAGACGTTCCCGGTAGGCGTCGAGGAAGTCGCCGCACAAGGCCGCCGCCTCCTTGCGCTTGACGCCCAGGGACGGCGCGCCCGCATGGACGCTGGTCAGGAAGCGCACCAGCTCCCAGTGGGCCGGCGCCAGCGCGCCCTCGTCGAAATCGTTGAGGTCGAAGTACACCAGCCGGTTGTCGCCCTTGTAGCTGCCGAAGTTCTGCAGGTGCAGATCACCGCAGCACCACACGGCAGGGGAGTCCGGCAGCTCCGGCAGGCGCCGGTAGAAGAGATGGCAGGTGGCGCGCAGGAACACGAAGGGATCGCTGCGCATGTTGCGGAACTTGAGGACCAGGCGCTCGGGATCGCGACCGGCATTGAAGGCACGGATTTCCTCGACCGCATCGAGCATGGCGCATCTCCCCGGCATGTGACCAGGGCATTCTACGCGCCACGCGCTCAGTGATGAGGGCGTTCGTCGTCGTCGCCCTCGCCCGGCGCCGGGCGGGGACGCGGCGCGGCTTCCATCTGCTTCATGCGGGCGATGCGCACCGTGCAATCGCCGGCGACGGTGGCGCAAAGGGCCTCGTCGCCGATGCGCAGGCGCTTCTGGGTGGCGCGGAAGCGGCCGAGGAATTCGTAGGCGCTCTGTTCGGCGCCGCGCATGCCAAGGCGGGCCGAGTTCTGGGCACCGACCCAGCCGAAGTACTCCATGCCCAGGCGGCGGGGCGTGGGACGGCGTTCGTCCTTGAGCAGCGCCGTGAGGCAGTCCTCGTAGTCGAAGGTGTCGTGGTGGATCAGGCGGTAGCAGCGGGACTGGGCGTAAACAGCCCCCTCGGCGACCGCGGTGAGCGGATCGGCGGGCGCTGCCATGGCGGCGCCGCTAGCCGCCAGCAGCAGGCAGAGCAGACGTTTCATGAGGCCTCCTCAAACGGCAAACCGGATGTCGGCCCGCGCCGACACCCGGTCGATGGGGTCCGCCCGCTCAGTTCAGGCGGGTGATGCGCGCCGCCGGGGGCGCCAGGCTGGGATGAGCCTTCATGTAACCGACGAAAGCGTCGATGTCGATCACGCCGCTGGGGGTGACGTTCTTGCCGTTGGCGGTGACCACCGAGAAGTTGTCGCCCGGCCCGGGGGCCATGAAGCTGTTGAGGGTGACGCGATAGGTCTTGGTGAGGTCCATCGCCACGCCGTTGAGCTTGAGGGAGCCAGCCACCACGCGGTTGCCGGACCCCACCGCCGCACCGGCCGGCTTGGAGGCATCCCAGGTGTAGCTGAAGGTGCTGCTCGGCTGGAGCATGCGGCCGCAGCCGTTGGCGCCGGTCTTGGCGGCGCAGTTGGGGGCTTCCCACTGCTGCTCCAGCAGGCGGACGAGGTCGGCGCCGGTCAGATCGACGGTCACCAGAGTGTTGCCGAAGGGCGCCACGGTGAGGAGGTCGCCGTAGGTGACGGCACCGCCGTTCTTGTAGATCAGGTCGGCGCGCACACCGCCCGGATTGATGAAGGCGATGTCGGCCTTGGGGCCGCCGGCCAGATACACGTCGGCCATCACGTCACCCATGGCTCCTTCGGCGGTTTCGTCGCGGGTCGGCGTTGAGCTGCTGGAGAGCAGGGCGCGCTTGATATCGGCAGTGATGGAGCCGACCACCTGGTTCTTCAGCGTGGCCGACAGGCTCACGTAGGACTGCACCGCGGCGTCGATGGTGGCGTCCTTGGTGAGGATGGAGAAGCCGGCCGGCACCGTGGTGTTGAGGTCGTTGATGACCGGCCGGGTGTTGGCGTCGCGGGTCAGCACGCCGCCGCCGGGCAGCAGGGTCAGGTTGATCTCGGTGACCGCGCTGCCATAGAAGCCGGTGGAGGTGAGCAGTTTGCCATTGCGGGTGCACACGTATTCCTGGTGGGTGTGACCGCTCACCACCACATCCACATTCGAACTCAAGGCATCGACGATGGGCAGGATGTCGCCAGTGAGGTTCGGGCAGGTCTTGTCGTTGAGGGTCGAGGCGGTGGTCTGGCCGCCCTGGTGGATCAGCACCACCACCGCATTCACGCCGCTGGCCTTGAGGCTGGCCGCGTACTTGTTGATGGTGGTCGCTTCATCCTGGAAGTCCAGCCCGGCCACGCCGGTGGAGGTCACCACCTGGGGCGTGCCCTTGAGAGTCAGGCCGATGAAACCCACGGACACGGGGCCGAACTTCTTCACATAAGTGGCCGGAAACAGCGATTGGCCGGAACTGCTGTCCACCACGTTGGCCGACAGCCATTTGTAGGTGGCACCGCTGAAGCTGCCGCCCTTGATGCAGGTATCCTGGCCGATGGTGCCGCCGGGGTAGCAGCCGCCATTCTGCAGGCGCAGCAGCTCGGTCTTGCCGTGGTCGAACTCGTGGTTGCCCACGGAGGTCACTTCCAGGCCGATCTGGTTGAGGATGTCCACCGTGGCCTCGTCGTGGGTCAGGGTGGAGGTGACCGGCGAGGCCCCCACCATGTCGCCGGCGCCGACGACGATGCTGTAGGGGTTCTGGGCCTTGAGCTGCTTGATCAGCGTGGCGAGATAGGCCGCGCCGCCGGAACGCACCGTGGTGCCGGCCGCGTTGGCCGGGTCCTTGAGCACCACCGAGCCGCCGTTGTTGGCCGCCGGCACCTCGATGTTGCCGTGGAAGTCGTTCATGGCGATCAGCTTGACGCTCACCGGCGCCGCCGATTCACTGCTGCTGGCGCCGCCGCCGCAGCCCGTCACCGCCCACGCGGTGCTCAGGGCTGCCAGCCAGGCGGCCATCTTCGTGCTGACAGGACGCTTCATTTCGATGCCTCGGTCGGTGCGAAAAATAAACCCGCACGCTACCGGCCCAATGTGAAACGCCTGTGAAGCCCCCTCAGAGGAGCAGATTCACCCCGTGCAGCAGAATCCGGCAGGCCACCGCAATGCCCAGCGCCACTGCCACCGACAAGCCCAGGGAGAACACCGCCTCACGCCGCCCGACGGTCTTCAGCATGACCGCGAAGGTGGACACGCAGGGCACGTAGAAAGTGATGAAGACCAGGAAGGTGGCGATCTGCACCCAGTCCAGCAGGGGCGCGATCTCCTGGGTGCCGAGGGCCTGGTAGACCATCAGCAGGGACAGCTCCTTGCGCAGCACGCCGAACAGGATCGGCACTCCCAGCACCACCGGCAGGCCCAGGCTCCAACTGGTCAGGGGCACCAGTACCGTGTTGATGACCTCGTCCGCGCCAAAATGGGTCAGCAGCGCCAGCACCACGCTGCCCAGCACCAGCAGCGGCGTGACGATGGTGAGGATGTCGCTGGTGCGTTCCCAGGTCACCGCCAGCACCTTGCGCCAGCGGGGCAGGGCGTAAGCCGGAATCGCCTGGATCATCCCGGGGCTGGCCTGCACGTAACGGCGGGTAAGCAGACGCCCGCCGACCGCGATGACCAGCATGGTCAGCAGGAAGATGCCCAGCACCCCCTCCCAGCCCAGATACTTGCCACCGATGGCCAGCACGATGGCCGAGCGCGCCGAGCAGGGCACGAAGGTGATCAGCAGCGAGGCCACGATGCGCTCGCGCCCCGCCGAGCTGGCCGCCACCGCCGACAGGGCCGGCACGTTGCACCCCAGACCGAGCAGGAAGGGCACCGCCACGCCGCCATGCAGGCCGATGCGGTGGAAACCGCGGTCCACCACGAAGGCCACCCGGTGCATGATGCCGGACTCTTCCAGCCCCACCAGCAGCAGCACCAGCGGCAGCATGTAGGGCACCACGATGCCCACCAGCCCCACCAGCCCGTCGGCGATGGCGCGACCGATCACCCCGGCGGTAGTGTCCGGCTGCCATTCCCCGACCCACGCCGCCAGCGGCGCCGAGGTAACGGAATCGAGCCCGGTGCTCACCTCGAAGACCACGTAGAGCACCAGGGCGAACACCGCCAGGGTGCCGATCAGGCCCCAGCGCGGATGCAGGAAGAGCCGATCAAGCTGGCGCTTCCAGCCGGCCTTCTCGGCCGCGTGGCCGAGGCGCGTGACCTGCTCGTGGAGCAGCGCGGCGCGGTAGTGGCGGTCGGCAAACAATTCTTCCGAAAGGGAACGGGGCAGCTGCGCGCCCGCCGCCTTCCGCGCCGCCGCGATGCGCGGCATCAGGGCCGGGAAGCGCTCGGCAAACTCCCGCGCCAGCAGGGTGTCCGCCTTGGCCAGCTGGGTCAGCAGCAGGGCCCGCGGCACCGGAAAGGCGGCCTCCACCTCGGGCAGGTCGAGGACCGCGTCAAACCCGTGCAAGGCCTGACGCAGGTGCGGGCTGGCCGGCTGGGGCACGGGGCACACCGACCGGCGCACGGCCTCCAGGGCCGCCTCGAAGAGGGCCGAGATGCCCTTGCCCATGTGGGCCACGGTGGGCACCACGGTCACGCCGAGGGCCTCGGCGAGGGCCGCTGTGTTGATGTAGATACCCTTCTCACGGGCCTCGTCGAGGCGGTTGAGGGCGATCACCAGGGGCTTGCCCAGCAGGCACAGCTCCTGACTCAGGGCCAGGTCGCGGGTCAGGGCCGTGGCGTCCACCACATGTACGAGGACGTCGGGTGCCCGGAAGCCCCCTTCACCCGGCTCGCCCTCCAGCAGCGCGGTGAGCACCCGCCGGTCGGCTTCGTCCAGATCGAGCAGGGTGCGCAGGGGCGGCAGATCCACCACCCCGGCCTGCTCCAGGCCCACATTGACGACGCACGCGCGGTAGCCCAGCGCACTCCCGTCCAGTTGACCCGACTGCACGGCCGTACTCGATGCCGCATCGAACAGGGTGCTCTTGCCGGTCCGCGGCAGGCCCACCAGGGCCACCACCGGGCGGCAGCGTCCACGCAGCAGACGCGAGGGAACGGCGACACGGACCTCCGGGGGCAGGGCGGCACTCATGATCCGCTCCGCCCGGCCGTAAATGCCATCGAAATATGCCTGTCAACCACCCCGTACCACCGTACCACGCCGGTCATGATGCGACGCCCCACCGTTCAGGAGCGATCATTATATTGGTAATAAGAATTGTTCGCACCTATAAACACGCACGCTGCACAGGGTCTTTGTGTAGCACGTGGCGCGCGCGCTCAGACCCGCAGGCCGGCGCGAGTCATCAGCAGCAGGGCCTGGGCACGGCTGGTGACGCCGAGGGAGCGCAGGATCGCCGAGACGTGCACCTTGACGGTGCCTTCGGACAGGCCGAGCAGATCGGCGATATCCCGGTTGGACTTGCCCTGGGCCACCAACTCCAGCACCCGCCCCTGGGCGGCGGTGAGCTGGAAACGCTCGGCAAAGGCCTGGCTGGCCCGCCGCGTACGGCCGCTGCCGTCCGAACCCGACGTGGCCTCCGGCGTGAACACGCCACCGTCCAGCACCGTCCGCACGGCCTCGATGAGCGTGTTGCTGGGGCTGGCCTTGGAGACGAAGCCCGAAGCTCCGGCCTTCATGGCGCGGTGCACGGACTCCCGGTCGTCCAGGGCCGACACCACCAGCGCCGGGACATCGGGGAAGCGCTTGGCGATGACACCGAGCAGGGAGAAGCCATTCATCTCCGGCAGCATGAGGTCCACCACCAGCAGATCGCAGTCGGGATCCTCCTCCAGCAGGGCAATGGCCTCGGCGGCGCTGCTGGCCTGCTGGCAGAAGACGCCTTCGCCCACCTGGGCGAGGGTCAGAGCCATGGCTTCCCGGACGAGGACGTGATCTTCAATGATCAGAATACGGGTCGGCATCATGGCAAACGGGCGCTGGAATCGCGGCAGAACCTGAGGTCAGGCCAGTTTAACCTACCCTCTGGAGGGGAAAAAATAGAAAATCCGGGCCTTCCCTGCCAAAGAAATCAATAGGACCCATCATGCCGCGTATTGCCTTTGCCCCGTTCAACGCAGCCGGCCTCCTGACCAGCCTGTTTTCCCTGCTCACCCCGTCGGCGGCCGGCGCCGCCCCCAACGGCGAGGACAGCTTCCTGGACGACCTGCCGGTGGTCCTGTCAGCCACCCGGTTGACCCAGGCGCCAGCCGACGCGCCGGGTTCGGTGACGGTCCTGGACCGGGACATGATCCGCGCGTCGGGGGCCCGCAACATCAGCGAGCTGTTCCGCCTGGTGCCCGGCTTCCAGGTGGCCATGCAGACCGGCAACACGCCCCAGGTCACCTATCACGGGCTCTCGGACGAAGCGCCGCGGCGCATGCTGGTGCAGGTGGATGGGCGCTCCGTGTATTCCGCCTATTTCATCTCCGGCGTGGAATGGAACCAGATCGGCGTGGATCTGGACGACATCGAGCGCATCGAGGTCTTTCGCGGTTCCAACTCCGCCGCCTACGGCAGCAACGCCTTCCTGGGCGTGGCCAACATCATCACGCGCCCCGCGGCCGAGACCCAGGGCGTCGCACTGCGCCTGCGCGGGGGAAGCGATGGCGTGAACGATCAGGGCGTGCGCATCGGTCAGCGCCTAGGTGACGTGGATCTGCGCGTGACCGCTGCGCGCAGCCACGACAACGGCTTTGCCGACCTCAATGACTGGCGCCGCAACGAACTGGCCAACCTGCGCGCCGACTGGCACATCCAGCACGATCACCAGGTGGAATTCCAGGCCGGCTGGACCCGCAACGAGTTCGGCACCGGCAAGGCCAACAACCTCTCCGATCCGGAGCGCAGCGCCGAACTGTCCACAGGCTTCGGCCTGCTGCGCTGGCGCCACACGCCCCAGCCGGACGAGGAACTGTCGGTCACGTATTACCACCAGCAGGAGACCGGCAAGGACGCCTATCCCTACACCGTCATCGTCCCGCCTCACCTCACCGGCCTGCCGGTGAATCTGCAGATCCCCTTCTTCTTCGAATACGGCTACAACGTCACCCGCGACGATCTGGAAGCGCAGCGCATCACCAGCCTGTCACCGACGCTGCGTGCCGTCTATGGCGGCGGCCTGCGCTCCGACCGCAGCCATGCGCCCCTGCGCTTCAATACGGCCGACACCGTGCGCAGCGACACCCGGCACCTGTTCGGCACCCTCGAATGGCGCGCCTCTCCGGCCTGGCTCTTCAACCTGGGCGCGATGCTGGAGAACAGCTCCCTCACCGGCACCTCGGTGGATCCGCGGATCTCCGCCAACTACCATTTCAGCGACATCTCCACCTGGCGCGCGTCCATCAACCGCTCCCACCGTCACCCCAGCGCCTTCGAACAGAAGGCCAACATGGTCTTCCGCAATTCGGCCGCCTTCCCCACCCCCATCGGGGCCGTGCCGGCGGGCACCGTGATCTCCCAGACCTTCCGCCCCTCGCCGGACATCACCGCGGAACGCATCACCACCTACGAGATCGGCTACCTCGCCGAGTTGCGTTCCCTCGCCACCACGATCGACGCTCGGGCCTTCGTGGAGCGGGCACGCAACCTCATCGAGATGAACATCGAGAACTCCACCATCGGCCTCGTCCCGCGGGACAACGTCCGCTACTTCGCCAACACGGGCGAAGCCGACATCCGTGGCGTCGAACTGTCCGGCACCTGGCGTCCCGCCGCCCAGACCTGGGTCAACCTGACCCACACCGAACTGCGCATCGCCGGCCCCACCGTCACCGCCGCCCAGGCCGCCCGCCAGTCCACGCCCTACGTCAGCAACACCGCGCCCAAGCACACCTCCACGGTCTTCGCAGCCTGGGAGTTCGTGCCCCGCTGGCAGGTCAGCGCCAGCAAGCGCTGGGTCGGCTCGATGAGCTGGTACCAGGACGACCCCCACGCGATCCCCATGTATCGCCAGCTCGACGTGCGCATCGCCCACCGCTTCCAGACCGCCTACGGCCGCGGCGAGGTCGCCCTGGTCGGCCAGAACATCGACGGCGGCGAACAGACCTTCACGTCCACCGCCGGCGTGTGGGGCAGCCGGACCTTCGCCACCCTCAGCCTGGAGTTGTAGTCGCCCCTTCATGGGATGCACGATCCGCCGCTTCCTGCTGATCCTGCTGACCCTCGCCGGTCTGGCCTCCCCTGCCCGGGCGGCGCTGGTGGCACTGGTGAGCGCCGATGAAGGCGCCGCCTTCAGCGAAGCCGCCGACGCGATCACCGCCGAACTGCGGGGCGCCGGCCATCGCGTCCAGAGCTTCACGCTGCCCCTCCGCGCGGACGACACGGGCTTCGCCTCCGCGGCGCTGATCGTCACCCTTGGCAGCCGTGCCGCCCAGCTCGTCAGCACCCTGCCCCAGCACGGCCCGGTGCTCCACACGCTGCTGCCGCGCAGCGCCTTCGACCGCCTGCCGCGGCCCGACGACCCCCGCCGCGTCTCCGCCGTCTATATCGACCAGCCCGCCGGCCGCCAGCTCGAACTGATCCGCCAGGCTCTGCCCGACTGGCAGCGCCTGGCCGTCATCACCGGCCGCGACAGCGCCGAACTCGGCACCCGTCTGCAGGCCGCCGCCCGCGAACATCGGTCCCTGCGCGTGCAGACCGACATCGCCCTCGGCGAGCGCGACATCTACCCTGTCCTGCAGCGCATGCTGGCCGAGCCGGCCATCCTGGTCGCCGTGCCGGACGCCACCCTGTTCAACAGCAACACGATCTCCAACATCCTCCTCACGGCCTACCACCACCGCTCGCCGGTGGTCGGCTTTTCTGCCGCCTACATCAAGGCCGGTGCCCTCCTGGCCCTCTACAGCACGCCGGCCCAGATCGGCCAGCAGGCCGGCGAAGTGGCCCGCCAGGCGCTGGCCAGCGGCACCCTCCCGCCGCCCCAGTACCCGCGGCAGTTCCGCGTCGGCACCAATGCCTACGTGGCCCGCTCCCTCGGCATCACGCTCGAAGACCCCAACGCCTTGCGTGATCGCCTCGAACGCACGGAGGGCACGCCATGAGCGCCCGCGATCTCGACATCGGCACCCGGGCCCTGGTGATCGCGGTGCTGCCCGCTTTCGTCGTCGCGGTGGTGCTGATCGCCTATTTCACCCACAGCCGCCTCAACGACCTGGAAGACGCCCACAGCCAGCGCGGCAAGGCCCTCGCCCGGCAGCTGGCCGCGGCGAGCTCCTACGTGGTATTCACCGGCAACAAGGACGCCCTCGGCAAGCTCGCCGCCGAAATCCTTGACGAACCCGATGTCGTCCGGGTCGCCGTGCGCGGCCCCGGCAAGGACACCCTGACCGATCTGCGCAAGCCCGCCCCTTCCGACAGCGGCGCCCTGCGCCTCGGCAACGCCGACTCCGACACACTCGCCTTCCAGGAAGCCATCCACAGCCCCGGCCAGCTCTTCGACGACCCCTTCGTCGGCGCCGAGGGCGCCGGCAGCGAGCTCCACGCCCAGCAGGGCGAAGTCATCGTCGAACTGTCCCGGGACGCCCTCCACGGCGAAGAGACCCGCCTGCTGCGCAATGCCGTGCTGATGGTGTTCGCGGTGCTGCTGGGCAGCGTGGTCCTCGCCCTGCGCCTGAGCCGCGGCATCACCCGACCGATCCAGCGCATCGCCTCCACCGTGGCCCGCATCGGCCAGGGCGAACGTGCCGCCCGGGTGCGCGTCGAAGGCGGCCACACCCTGCGCGCCCTTGGTCAGGGCGTGAACGACATGGCCGACCGCATCGCCGCTGCCAGCGAGAATCTGGAGCGCCAGATCGAAGCCGCCACCGCCGAACTGCTTGAAAAGAAAAACGAGGCCGAACTCGCCAACCAGGCCAAGACCCGCTTCCTTGCCGCCGCCAGCCACGACCTGCGCCAGCCCATGCACGCCCTCGGCCTGTTCGTCGCCGAACTGGGCCAGAAGCCCCACGCCCCCGACACCTGCACGCTGGTGGAGCAGATCGCCATGTCCGCCGAGACGATGGAAGACCTCCTCGACAGCCTGCTCGACATCTCCCGCCTCGATGCCGGCGCACTCGAACCCCAGATCAAGCCCTTCCCGCTGCAGCCGCTCCTGGAGCGGGTGGACGTGGACTACCGCCGCGAAGCGGAACGGCGCGGCCAGCGCCTGCGCCTGCGCGCCACCGATCTGTGGGTCAGCAGCGACCCGCTGCTGCTGGAACGCATCCTCCACAACCTCATCAGCAACGCCCTGCGTTATGCGCCGGGCGGCACCGTGCTGGTGGCCTGCCGGCGCCGCGGCGCCCAGGTGACCGTGGAAGTGCGCGACAACGGCCCGGGCATCGCCCCGGACGCCCAGGAGGCCATCTTTCACGAGTTCGTCCAGCTCGACAATCCCGAGCGCAACCGTGCCAAGGGCCTGGGTCTCGGCCTCGCCATCGTGCGCCGTCTCACCACCCTGCTCGGTCACCCCCTCGGCCTGCGCTCCAGGCCCGGCCGTGGCGCACTGTTCTCGGTCACCCTGCCGGTCACCGCGCCCCGGCCTCAGGACCTCAGCCCGCCATCGTCCGCGGCGCGGGGCCTCGCCGGCCTGCATGTGGCCCTCATCGACGACGACCCCCTCGCTGCCGCCAGCACCCTGAGCCTGCTCGAATCCTGGGGCTGCCTGGTCACCGCGGCCGATACCCTGGAGCACATGTACGCCGCCCTGCAGCGCAGCGAGATGAGCCCGGACATCATGCTCTGCGACCACCACCTGGACGGCGCCCTCGACGGCGTCGCGGTGGTCGCCCGCCTCCGGCAGCTCCTCGGCACCGATCTGACCGCCATCATCCTGAGCAGCGACACCACCCTTGCCGACTCGCCCCGCGTCCGCGACAACGGCATCCGCGTCCTGCGCAAGCCGGTCCGCCCGGCCCGCCTGCGCGCCTTGCTGCAACGCAAGACGGGCAGCTGATGCAGCGTCCGCACGCATCGGTTAAGATGCCCGCACCACGACAACCACGTACAAGAGGGGGAGCCACCATGAGCGCCGACAACACCATGCAGGACCCGATGGAATTCATGCGCAACATGTGGAGCAAGATGGGCTTCAGCCTGCCCGGCATGGTCACGCCAACCCTCGACCTGGAAGAGCTGGACCGCCGCATCAACGACATGAAGACCGTCGAGAACTGGCTCAAGATGAACCTCAGCTCCCTGCAGATGGCCACCCAGGGCCTCGAGATGCAGCGCGCCACCCTGGCCGCCATGCAGGCCATGAGCAAGGTCGCCACCGAAGGCGCCGGCAAGGTCGACGAGGGCACCCCCAACCCCTTCGCCAGCACCATGTGGCCGTGGAACTTCGTTCCGGCCGCGGCCGAAGCCGCCAAGGCCGCTGCGGCCCCGGCCGAGAGCGCCGAGCCGGCCGCCAAGCCCGCCGCCAAGAGCAAGAGCGCCAAGTAAGTCCGCCGTCCGCGTGCGCCCGGCGCCGTGCCGGGTGCCGCCCCTCATCCCGCGGCCACACCCCGCAGGGCCGTCAGCCAGCCCGTCAGCGTCACCGCCGCCGCCACCGTCGTGGCCGAGATCAGCCAGGCCACTCCGGGCCCGTCACCGCCCATGCGCATCGCCAGAATGTAGGCCGACGATGCCGTCGGCAGGGCCGCGAACAGCACCGCCGTCGCAAAAGCCAGCCCTTCCAGCCCGAAGGCCCCCGCCAGCCCCCACGCCACCGCCGGCAGGGCGAGCAGCTTCACCGCGCACAGATAGACCATGCCCACAGGCCGGCCCTCCCGCTGACCGATCCGCAGCGCCGCACCCACCGCGATCAGACCCAGGGTCACCGCCGCATCCGCCAGCCGTTGCAGGAAGGGCAGCACCGGCCCCGGCAGATGCAGCCCGGCGGTGCTGAAGGCCAGCCCCGCCAGCGTCGCGATCACCAGCGGATTGCGCGCCAGTTCCCGCAGCAGCCGACCCTGGCCGTGGTGGGCCAGGAAGCCCACCGCCGCCATGTTCGCAAAGGGCACCATCGCGCCGCACAGCGCCCCCATCGCCGCCACACCTGCCGCGCCGTGGAGGGTGCCCGCCACCGCGATGCCGATGTAGGTGTTGAAGCGGTAGGCGCACTGCACCCGCGACGCAAAGGCCATCTCCCCCAATCCCATCAGCGGCCGCCCGAGGAGCGCCAGCGCGAAGCCGGACGCCATCGTCAGCAACCCGACCGCGAACAGCGGCGCCGCCGCCGACAGGTCGATGGGCGCCCGCGCCAGGGCATGGAACAGCAGGGCCGGGAAGAACACGAAATACACCAGCTTCTCCACCCCGGCCCAGAAGCCGTCCTCCAGCCGCCCGAAGCGGCGCAGCACCACGCCCAGGGCGATCAGGGCGAAATCCGGGAGGAGCAGCAGGAAGCTTTGCATGGGCGCACGGACGGGGCGGAGACGGGTCCGGCGAGTGTGCCAGAAGCCGGACTGCCGGCGAAATCCGGACCGTCCGCACACGCCGCGCGCCGCACGGCGTTCCGGGGCACCGCACAGGATCTGCCCGAGCGCCTGCGCCGCTCACGCCAGCGCTGACCGCCGGACGCTGCGGACGCGCGTCCTGCCGGCGTTTACGCGTAGCGCCGCACGTCGTCGATCACCTTGCCGTCGTTGGGCAGGCTGCCCGGCGCGCAGCACTGCACCTCGCCGCGCAGCTTGGTGAGCTCCCGCAGGCTCGCGACCACCGCCTCTGCCAGCCCGGCCCCGTCGCCGGCCACTTCGCAGTGGAGCGTCATGCGGTCGTTCAGATCCGGGTTGTCCACCACCAGACGGCCGCGCAGGATCTCCGGATGGCGCTTGAGCACCGCCGCCACCTGGCCGGGATGGACGAACATGCCCTTCACCTTGGTGGTCTGATCCGCCCGTCCGAGCCAGCCGCGGATGCGCGCATTGGTCCGGCCGCAGGGCGACGCGCCGGGCAGGATCGCCGACAGGTCGCCGGTGCCGAAGCGGATCAGCGGGTAATCCGGGTTGAAGGTGGTCACCACCACCTCGCCCACCTCGCCCGGCGCCACCGGATCGCCGGTGCCGGGGCGGACGATCTCGACGATCACGTCCTCGTCCACCACCATGCCCTCCCGCGCCGGGGTCTCGTAGGCGACCAGCCCGAGGTCCGCCGTGGCGTAGGCCTGGAAGGCCTGGATGCCGGCCGCGGCGAGGGCGTCGCGCTGGCTGGGCGGAAAGGCCTCGCCGGAGACGAAGGCCTTCTTCAGACTGTCCAGGCGCAGGCCCTGCTCGGCCGCCTTGTCCAGCAGGATGCGCAGGAAGGACGGCGTGCCGGCGTACGCGTCGGGGCGCAGGTCCAGCATCGCCGCGAGCTGCTGCTCGGTCTGCCCGACCCCGGCGGGGAACACCGTGCAGCCCAGGGCGTGGGCCGCCGTCTCCATCATCGAACCGGCCGGCGTGAAGTGGTAGGAGAAGGTGTTGTGCACCAGGTCGCCCGCCCGGAAGCCCGCCGCGTAGAAGGCCCGTGCCAGGCGCCAGTAATCCTTGCGCGCGCCCTCCGGCTCGTAGATCGGCCCCGGCGAGGCGAACACCCGCGCACAGCCGGCGCCCCAACCCAGCGCCGCCAGGCCCCCGAAGGGCCGCGCCGCCTTCTGCAGCGCCGACAGCTCGGACTTGCGGATCACCGGCAGGCTTGCCAGCGCCTCACGGGACGTGACCGCCGCCGCGTCCACCTCCGCCAGCAGGCGCGCAAAGGCCGGCGTACGCGCCTGGGCGTGGGCCACCTGGACCGGCAGGCGGGCAAGGAGATCGCGCTCCCGCTCGGCGGGATCGCGGGTTTCACGGGCGTCGTAGTAGTTCATGGGGTCTCCGCGT
>DAOQMM010000059.1:0-21574 GCA_035335645.1 Rhodocyclaceae bacterium
GCCGCCGCCGAATTCCTCGGCACCACCCTTGCCGAGCGCGGCATCGAACTTGTTTATGGCGGCGGCAACGTGGGCCTGATGGGGGTGGTGGCCGATGCCTGCCTCGCTGCCGGCGGGCGCGTGGTAGGCGTGATCCCCCGCGCCCTGCTTGACTGGGAGGTGGGCCACGAAGGGCTCACCCGCCTGGAGGTGGTGGACTCCATGCACACCCGCAAGGCGCGCATGGCCGAACTGGCCGACGGCTTCATCGCCCTGCCCGGCGGGCTCGGCACCTTCGAGGAGCTCTTCGAGATTCTCACCTGGGCCCAGCTCGGCTTCCACGCCAAGCCGGTCGGACTGCTCGACACCGCGGGCTACTACCTGCCGCTTCTGCAGATGATCGAGCGGGGCGTGGCTGAGGGATTCATGAAGGCCGAGAACCGCGGCCTGCTGCTCGCCGAAGACAACCTGTTCGCCCTGTTGCGGGCCATGGGCCAATACCACCCGCCCACCGTGTCCAAACGGATCCGGGAGGAGAAGCACCTGTAGCGACCATCGGCCGACCCCGCGGCCCCCATAAAAACACATCAGGGAAGAGGAGAAATGAGCGTCATCCGATCCAGCATCAACCCCCGTTCGGCCGAATTCCAGGCCAACGCCGCCGCCCTGCGCACCCTGGTGGCGGACCTGCGCGACACCGTCGGCCGCGTCGCCCTGGGCGGCGGTGCAGCGGCCCGCGACAAGCACACCGCCCGCGGCAAGCTGCTGCCCCGCGACCGGGTCGACCACCTCCTCGATCCCGGCGCCCCGTTCCTGGAGATCGGCCAGCTCGCCGCCTGGGGCCTGTACGACAACGAGGCGCCCTGCGCCGGCCTCATCGCCGGCATCGGCCGGGTGAGTGGCGTGGAATGCATGATCCTCGCCAACGACGCCACCGTGAAGGGCGGCACCTACTACCCGCTGACCGTCAAGAAGCACCTGCGCGCCCAGGAGATCGCCGAGCAGAACGGCCTGCCCTGCGTCTATCTGGTGGATTCCGGCGGTGCCTTCCTGCCCCGCCAGGACGAGGTCTTCCCGGATCGCGACCACTTCGGGCGGATCTTCTACAACCAGGCCAACCTCTCCGCCCGCGGCATCCCGCAGATCGCCGTGGTGATGGGCTCGTGCACCGCCGGCGGCGCCTACGTGCCGGCCATGAGCGACGAGACCGTCATCGTGCGCAACCAGGGCACCATCTTCCTGGGGGGGCCGCCCCTGGTGAAGGCCGCCACCGGCGAGGAGGTGAGCGCCGAGGACCTGGGCGGCGGCGACGTGCACACGCGCATCTCCGGGGTGGCCGACCACCTGGCCGAGAACGACGCCCACGCGCTGTACATCGCCCGCCGCATCGTGGCCAACCTGAATCGGGTCAAGCCGGTGGCGCTGCGCCTCGCCGACGCCGAGGAGCCCCTCTACGACCCCGAGGAGATCTACGGCATCCTGCCCAGCGACACGCGCAAGCCCTACGACGTGCGCGAGATCATTGCCCGCGTGGTGGACGGCTCCCGCTTTGACGAATTCAAGGCTCGCTACGGTACCACCCTGGTGTGCGGCTTCGCCCACCTCTACGGCTACCCGGTGGGCATCGTCGCCAACAACGGCATCCTCTTCGGCGAATCCGCCCAGAAGGGCGCCCACTTCATCGAGCTGTGCGCCCAGCGCGGCATTCCCCTGGTCTTCCTGCAGAACATCACCGGCTTCATGGTCGGCCGCAAGTACGAGAACGGCGGCATCGCCAAGGACGGCGCCAAGATGGTCACCGCCGTCGCCACCGCCCAGGTGCCCAAGTTCACCGTGCTCATCGGCGGCAGCTTCGGCGCCGGCAACTACGGCATGTGCGGCCGTGCCTACAGCCCGCGCTTCCTGTGGATGTGGCCCAACAGCCGTATCTCGGTGATGGGCGGCGAGCAGGCCGCCAGCGTCCTCGCCACCGTGCGCCGGGATGGCATCGAGGCCAGGGGCGGCCACTGGAGCCGCGACGAGGAAGAAGCCTTCAAGTCGCCGATCCGCCAGCAGTACGAGGACCAGGGCCATCCCTACTACGCCACCGCGCGCCTGTGGGACGACGGCGTCATCGACCCCGCCCAGACCCGCCGCATCCTCGGCTTGTCCCTGTCGGCCAGCCTCAACACGCCGATCCTGCCGACCAGGTTCGGCGTGTTCCGGATGTGAGGCGGGCGCCATGACCTACGAGACCCTTGAAATCGAACGCGCCGGCGCCGTCGCCACCGTGTGGATGAACCGCCCTCAGGTGCACAACGCCTTCAACGAGACCCTGATCGCCGAACTCGGCGGCGCCTGGGCCGCCCTGGACGCGGACGACGCGGTGCGTGTGGTGGTATTGGCCGGGCGCGGACGGAGTTTTTCCGCTGGCGCCGATCTGGCCTGGATGCAGCGTGCCGGCGCTGCGTCGGTGGACGACAACCTGGCCGACGCCGGCCGCCTGGCGGGCATGCTGCGCGGTCTGGCGGAGCTGTCCAAGCCCACGGTGGCGCGGGTGCACGGCGCGGCCCTGGGTGGCGGGATGGGCCTCGCCGCGGCCTGCGACCTGTGCGTGGCGGGTTCCGGGGCGGTGTTCGCCACCTCGGAGGTGCGCCTCGGCCTGATCCCGGCGGCCATCGGGCCCTACGTGATCCGCGCCCTCGGCGAGCGCCAGGCCTACCGCTACTTCCTCACGGCCGAACGCATCGACGCGCGGCGGGCGGCGGCGCTGGGCCTCGCCCACGAGGCGGTGGAGGCGGATGCGCTGGATACCCGTGTCCGGGACCTGTGCGACGCCCTGCTGCTCGGCGGGCCCCAGGCCCAACGGGCGGCCAAGGCGCTGATCCGCGCCGTGGCGAAGCGGCCGGTGGACGACGCCCTGGTGGCCGACACCGCCCATCGCATCGCCACCCTGCGGGCCACGCCGGAAGCGCGGGAAGGGCTCGACGCCTTCCTCGCCAAACGGCCGGCCGCCTGGGTGCCGGGCGCCTGAGGTCGCGATGGACTGGACGCCGGCGGGGCTCGCGGTGGCTGCGGAAGGGCTGCGTCCCCTGCTCGACGGGGGCGGCATCCCGCTGGACCTGGCTTCCCTGACGGCGCTGGCGGCCGGCCTGGGCTGGGCGAGCGGCCTGCGCCTGTACGCGCTGGTCTTCGTTCTGGGGGCGCTGGGGCGTTTTGCCGGGGTGAGCCTGCCCGGCGGTCTGGCGGTGCTGAGTCATCCCCTGGTGCTGGGACTGTCCGGCCTGCTGCTGCTGGTGGAGTTCGGCGCCGACAAGCTGCCCTGGCTCGATTCCGTATGGGACGCGGTGCATACCTTCATCCGCATCCCGGCGGGTGCGGCCCTTGCTGCAGCGGTGATGGGCGACCAGGGCGGTGCTGCCCAGGTGGCGCTGGGCCTGCTCGGCGGCACGCTGGCGGCGGGCACCCATTTCGCCAAGGCGGGCACGCGGGCGGCCCTCAACACCTCGCCCGAGCCGGTGAGCAATGTGGCCGCGTCGGTGGGCGAGGACGCCCTGTTCGCCGGAGGCCTGTGGACGCTGCTGCATCACCCGCTGGTGTTCCTGGCGGCGCTGGCGCTCTTCGCCGTTGTCGCCGGGCTGGTGCTGCGGGCCCTGTGGGGCGTCATGAAAAAGGTGCTGCGGCCGCGGATGCGCCCGGCGGCACCCCGATAACAAAAGGACAACTGGAGAGGAGACAGCATGTTCGACAAGATCCTGATCGCCAACCGGGGCGAGATCGCCTGCCGGGTGATCAAGACCGCCCGCCGCCTGGGCATCCGGACGGTGGCGGTGTATTCGGAAGCCGACGCCGGTGCACGCCACGTGCGCCTGGCCGACGAGGCGGTGCTGATCGGTCCCGCCGCCGCGCGGGAGAGTTATCTGGTGATCGAGCGCATCATCGAGGCGGCGCAGCGGACCGGCGCCCAGGCGATCCACCCGGGTTACGGCTTCCTGTCGGAGAACGAGGCCTTCTGCGAAGCCTGCGAGGCGGCCGGCATCGTGTTCATCGGTCCGCCGGTGGCGGCGATCCGCGCCATGGGCTCCAAGTCCGAGGCCAAGAAGCTGATGGAGCAGGCCGGCGTGCCCCTCACGCCGGGTTACCACGGCGACGACCAGACGCCGGCTACGCTGCAGCGGGAGGCTGACGCCATCGGCTATCCGGTGCTCATCAAGGCGGCGGCCGGTGGCGGCGGCAAGGGCATGCGGCGGGTGGAGTGCAGCGCCGACTTCCTCGACGCGCTGGCCTCGTGCAAGCGGGAGGCGGCGTCCAGCTTTGGTGACGACCACGTGCTGGTGGAGAAGTACATCCTGCGCCCGCGCCACATCGAGATCCAGGTGTTCGGCGATTCGCATGGCCACGCCGTGTATCTCTTCGAGCGGGACTGCTCGGTGCAGCGCCGCCACCAGAAGGTGCTGGAGGAAGCGCCCGCGCCGGGCATGACGCCGGAGCGCCGCGCCGCGATGGGACGGGCGGCGGTGGAGGCGGCCCGCGCGGTGGGCTACGTGGGCGCCGGCACGGTGGAGTTCATCGCCCAGCAGGACGGCAGCTTCTATTTCATGGAGATGAACACCCGCCTGCAGGTGGAGCATCCGGTCACCGAGATGATCACCGGCCTCGATCTGGTGGAATGGCAGCTGCGCGTGGCGGCCGGCGAGCCCCTGCCCCTCGCCCAGGAACAGCTCGCTCTCAACGGCCACGCCCTGGAGGCGCGCATCTACGCCGAAGATCCGGGCAAGGGCTTCCTCCCCGCCACCGGCCGACTGCTGCATCTGGCGCCGCCGGACGAAGGTCTGCACGTGCGCGTGGATACCGGCGTGGAGGAGGGCGACGAGATCACGCCCCACTACGACCCGATGATCGCCAAGCTCATCGTGTGGGACGTGAACCGGGACCGGGCCCTGGCGCGCATGCTCCAGGCCCTGGCGGACTACCGGGTGGCGGGCGTCGCCAACAACATCGAGTTCCTGTCCCGTCTCACCGCCTGCCCGGCCTTTGCCAATGCGGACCTGGACACCGGCCTCATCGAGCGGGAGCAGGCCTATCTCTTCCCCGAAGCGTCCGCGCCGGAGCGGGATGAGTGGCTGGCCCTGGCCCTGGCCGAGCTGTTGCGGGAACAGGAACGGGCGGCTGCCACCGCGGCCCGCAGCGCCGATCCCTCCTCGCCGTGGCACGCCCGCGACGGCTGGCGCATGAACGCAGCGCCGGCCCGCAGCCTGATCTTCCGCCATGGCGAAGCGCAGAAGACCCTCCGCGTGGCGACCCTGCCCGGCGCCTTCGAGATCACCCTGGACGGGGTCGCGACGAGGGTGTCCGGCAGCCTCAATCCGCGCGGACTGCTGCGCGGCGAATTTGGCGGCCGGCGTCTGGCGGCGACCGTGGTCGCGGCCGGCGAGCGGCGTCATGTGTTTGCCCACGGGCGCGCGCGGGTGTTCGCCTGCGTCGATCCCCTGTTCTTCAGCGGGGAGGGCGGCGGCGCGGAGGGCGGGCTGCTGGCGCCGATGCCGGGCAAGGTCATCGCCCTGCTGGCGGCGGAAGGGGCGCGGGTGGACAAGGGCGCCCCGCTGCTGATCCTGGAGGCGATGAAGATGGAGCACACCATCGCCGCGCCGACGGCGGGCACCGTGAAGGGCTTCCGCTTCGCCGTGGGCGATCAGGTGGCGGACGGCGCCGAACTGGTGGAGTTTGACGCAGCATGAAGGGACCCGACATGACTTTGCCCGCGCGGGTGCGCATCGTCGAGGTGGGCCCCCGCGACGGCCTGCAGAACGAGGCCCAGGTGATCGCCACGGACACCAAGGTGGCCCTGATCGACCGGCTCGCCCGGGCCGGCCTGCCGGCCGTGGAGGCCACGTCCTTCGTGTCGCCGAAGTGGGTGCCCCAGATGGGGGACGCGGCCGAGGTGCTGGCCCGCATCGAACGTCTCCCCGGTGTGGACTACCCGGTGCTGACACCCAACCTGAAGGGCTTCGACGCGGCTCTGGCGGCCGGGGCGAAGTCGGTGGCGGTTTTTGCGGCCGCGTCGGAATCCTTCAGCCGGCGCAACATCAACTGCTCGGTGGCGGAATCCCTGGCCCGCTTCGAACCGATCATGGCGGCCGCCGATGAGGCCGGCGTGCGGGTGCGCGGCTATGTCTCCTGCGTGCTGGGCTGTCCTTATGAGGGCGCGGTGGCCCCATCGGCAGTGGCCGAGGTGGCGGGCACGCTGTACGACATGGGCTGTTACGAGGTGAGCCTGGGCGACACGATCGGCACCGGTACGCCCGGCGCGGCCCGACGGATGCTCGACGCGGTGGCGCAGCGGGTGCCCGTGGAGCAGCTCGCCGGGCATTACCACGATACCTATGGACAGGCCCTGGCCAACGTCTATGCCTCGCTGCAGGCCGGTGTGGCCGTGTTCGATGCGTCGGTGGGCGGTCTGGGCGGCTGTCCCTACGCTGCGGGCGCGTCCGGCAACCTGGCGACCGAGGATCTGGTCTATCTGCTGAACGGGCTGGGCATTGCCAGCGGCGTCGATCTGGAGGCGCTGGTGGACATCGCCGCCTGGATCAGCGCCCAGCTGGGGCGTCCGCCCGCTTCGCGCGTGGCGCGGGCGAGCCTCGCCCACCGTGGCCGCCGCGGCTGTGCGGCCTGAGCCCATTTCCTGCCGGCCCATGTCCGAGCGGTGGCCGGCCCTTTCTGACGGAACCCCATGAGCGTCGCATCCCCTTGTACCGGCATCTGCCGCATCGATCCAATGACTGGCTGGTGTGCAGGCTGTCGCCGCACCCTGACCGAAATCGCCGAGTGGGGCGCCGCGGGCGATGGCCGCCGGCAGGCCATCCTGGATGGGCTGGCGCAGCGTCGCTGGCCGGAAGGCGCGCCGGCCGACAAGGCATCCGCGGACGTCGTGCCGCCACCGGCAGCGTCCACTCCATGAAAAAAGGGTGCCCCCTCGTGGAGGCACCCTTCGTGCGGCGTTCGACGGGTCAGGCGGCCCGACGGCGGCGCAGGGCGCCGGCCATGGCCACGCCGAGGCCGACGAGGGCCATGCTGGTGGGCTCGGGCACGCGATTGCTGAGGGTGGTGTCGAGCACGATGTTGTCCACCTGGATCCAGTTGCCCTGGGTGCTCACCGGCGTCCACGAAACCGAGGTGAGGTTGGCGAGGTCGAAGGTGAAGGTGTGCAGGCCTGCCACCGTGGGCAGGTTGACGGTGCTGTGGCTGGTGCTGTTGTTGCTGTACAGGAAGTCGAACACCACGCTGCCGCCGGAACCGAAGTTGTAAACGTCGGTCAGGTCGATGGAGTTGAAGGTGAAGCTGCCGCCGCCGGTCTTGCTCAGCGTGCTGGTCGTGCCGCCGTAGTTGTGGCTGTAGGTGTTGCCGTTGGGGTCGGCGTTGTAGGACAGGGTGCCCCAGAACAGCATCGCGGAGCTGTTGGTGCTGCTGTTGGTGATCGTGAAGCCGTCTTCCTGATAGGGCGAGGGCAGGGTCTGGAAGCCGATGACCTGGTTGAAGTCGATCACGGTGGCGTGGGCATGCAGGGCGCTCAGGGAGAGCAGGGCGGCGGCGAGGGTCTTGATCTTCATGGCGGACAGCTCCAGATAAATGGGATGGTTGGTTCTGCATCCAGCGAAGGCTCACGCACGGTTTTGAAGATTGTGGTGAGTTCGTTGGTTTTCTGGCGCTATTGTGAATTTGGGTAGAATCCGGGAGCGCGCAGAAAATCACGCGCCCGTCGCGCCGAACGCGGCCCGGGGCGGCTCATTGCGTCCGTGCGCCACCTGTGTCACGGTCAGGGGGCGCGATGATCCGCGAGGCCGGGCCGGGTATCGCGCGCCGGCGATGTCGCCGAAAGACCCACGAGGACAGCATGGACACGAGTGACGAGAACCCCTGCGTGGGGATTTGCGAGATCGACGAGAGCGGCTATTGCGTCGGTTGCGGACGCAGCGCCGACGAGATCTACGGTGACAGCGAACCGGCCCCGTGTGCGACGGACACGCTGCCGGCGGTCGAGGCGCCGCCGCCGGACGCCTGAGCGTTCCACGCTCGTTCACAAAATGCGCGTGCCGTCACGGAGCATGCGTATGATTGGGCATTGACCCGGCGTACCGCAGCGTACGGTTGCGCCGGCGCGAGAGGCTTGTACAGACCGACGCCGCCCACTCCTCCAGCCCCCACATCCATCGCCCCATGCAACTCGTACTCATCAGTGGCCTGTCCGGATCAGGTAAGAGCGTGGCCCTCAACGTCATGGAAGACAGTGGCCACTATGTCGTGGACAACCTGCCATCGACGCTGTTGCCCCAGCTGATTTCCAATCTGCGGGGCGGCGGCTATCAGCGCGTCGCCGTGGCCGTGGACGTGCGCTCGGGCGCCAGTATTGCCGCGTTGCCCCAGCAGGTCGCGCTGTTGCGAGGCATGGTCACCGACTTGCGCTTCCTGTTTCTCGAAGCCCGCGACGAGACGCTCATCGCGCGTTTTTCCGAAACCCGCCGCAAGCACCCCCTGGGGGACGAGTGCTCCACCCTGGCAGAGGCCATCGGCCGCGAGCGGGAGGCGCTGGCGCTGATCTCCGAACTGGGCCAGCGCATCGACACCAGCGACATCTCGGCCAACACCCTGCGCAACTGGGTCAAATCCTTCATGGACCTGGAGGCCAGCAGCCAGATCACCCTGCTGTTCCAGTCCTTCGGGTTCAAGCACGGCATTCCGGTGGACGCGGATCTGGTGTTCGATGTGCGCTGCCTGCCCAATCCCCACTACAACCCGGAGCTGCGTCCGCTGACGGGGCTTGACGCGCCGGTGATCGACTTCCTCGAACGGGTGCCTGAGGTCGGCCGCATGGTGGAGGACATCTACGCCTTCGTCGCGTCCTGGCTGCCGGCCTATGTGCACGACAACCGCAGCTACCTCACCATCGCCATCGGCTGCACCGGTGGCCAGCACCGTTCGGTGTATGTGGCCGAGCAGCTTGCCGGGCGCTTCCGCGAGAGCGCGCGGGTGCTGGTGCGGCACCGCTCCTTCCGCCGATGAGCCGCCTGGCCGACCTGCGCACGTGGCTGGCGGCGTGGGTCGCCTACCTGCGTGTGGGGGACGTGCTGGTGCTGGCCCTCGGCCTGGGCGCGTCGGCGGCCTCGGCGCTGGTCCTGTGGCAGGGCGGGGCACCGGACAAGGCGGTCATCAAGGCGGGCGGGCGCGTGTTTGCCGAGGTGGACCTGAGCGCGCCGCGCATCGTCGAGGTGCCCGGCCCGATCGGCACCACGCGCATCGAGATCCAGCCTGGCCGGGCGCGGGTGGCCGCCGATCCGGGGCCGCGGCAGTACTGTGTGCGCCAGGGCTGGCTGCATTCCGCCGGCGCGGTGGCCATCTGCGCCCCCAATGAAGTGAGCCTGTCCCTGTCGGGCCGTAATGCCGCCTATGACTCCCTCAACTACTGAGATCCGCCTGGTGCCCACCGCGGACGACCACCGGGTGGCCCGTCATGCGGCGGCGGCCATCGTCCTGACCGTGGCGGAGGCGGCGATCCCGCTGCCGTTGCCGGGCGTCAAGCCGGGGCTTGCCAACATCATCACCCTGGTGGTGCTGGCGCGCTGGGGCTGGCGCGATGCGGCCTGGGTGGCAATCCTGCGCATCCTGGCAGGCAGCCTGCTGCTCGGGCAGTTCCTTGCGCCGGGCTTCTTCCTCAGTCTGGCCGGCGGACTGGCCAGCCTGGCGGTGCTGGGGGCGGCCATGCATCTGCCGCGGCGCTGGTTCGGTCCGGTGACCCAGAGCGTGCTGGCGGCCTTTGCCCATATCGGCGGGCAAGTGCTGGTGGCGCGCCTGTGGCTGGTGCCCCACGACGGGGTGTTCTATCTGGTACCGGTTTTTGCCCTGGCCGCGACGGTATTCGGGCTGGGCAATGGCCTCATTGCCGCGCGCCTGCTGGCCGAGGAAGTGCCCGGGCGTTGATTCAGCGGCGTCCGCGCCGCTTGCGCGCCGAAACCGGCCGCGGCGCCGGCTTGTCGGGCAGGCCCAGCGCCGCGCGACTCAGCCGGTCGGCGTCGTGGTTGCGGTGGCGGGGAATCCAGTGCAGGTGCACCAGGGTGAAGCCGGTCAGCTGACGGCCGATGACGTCCAGCAAGGCGCGCAGCCGCGGGATGTCCGTGTGGGCGGCGCCGTTCAGGTGGCGGACGGCGAAATCGCTGTCGCCCCAGACCTGCACATGGGTGGCGCCTGCGCCACGGGCCAGCTCAAGCCCCCGGCCCAGGGCGAGCAGTTCCGCTTCGTTGTTGCAGCCACATTCCGGCGCCAGGGCGGAATAGGCGTGGCGTCGGCCGTCCGGCGCAATGAGCACGCCGCCCAGTCCCAGGCGTCCCGGGTTGGGGTGGGCTGCGCCATCGAACCAGAGTTGCCAGAGATCCCGGGCATCGGGCCGAAGGGGTGCGTCGCCTTCAACAACCGGTGGCGAGAGCGGTTTTTGCCGGGAATTCATCATTTTATGTAAAACATCCCTGAATAACCGTGGTTACTTCATGGTTATTGACGGGCGTCAAGGCCGATCCGTCAGGGGCGTCAAGAATGAAATCAGGATAAAGCCATTTACTGCCAAACGGGAGTGAAATCATGGCGCATTGTCCTGAAATCATCACCACCGGTCAGTCGCAGGGGCGCGCGCGCATGCTTGCGCGGGCCTTCGGGCACTGGTTTGATCTTGACGCGGCTGCTGCGGCCGCAACGGGGTTGGACTTGAACCGTGCGTCCGACACCGCAGGCGGGTTGCGGGAGCGCATCGTGCGGACTCTTGCCGGCCGAGCACCGGGCGGCGAGCCGTGGGCGGCCCTCTTTGCGGAAGCGTTGAGCGAGGCCGACCCGGATGCCGCGGCCCTGGTCGGGGCGGCAGCGGTGGACGGCATCGTCGCCGACGGTCGTGCATGCGCGCAGCTGATGGAGTGGGAAGCGCGCCTCGCGGCTCTGGCCACGCGGCCCTGCGGGGGGCCGTCGGCGCAGGCTGCGGCGGCGCTCGCCCTGCGGCGGGGGCTCGTGGCTCTGGTGCTGCGCGGCGATGCGCAGGCCGCCTGGACGATCTGGGATGACGGGGTGCACCAGGCCGAGCGGGCCGCCTCGGAACCGCTGCAGCTGGCGCTGACGGGCGCGCGGGGCGTGGCCGAGTGTCTGGCGGGAGCGGTCACCCGCGCCGACGTGCTTGTCAGTGACGCCTGGGTGTTGTGTGAGGTCAAGGCGCGCAGCCGCCTGCCCTGTTTACTGGTGACGGTGGCCCTGAGCCTGATCCATCTGATGATGGACCGGAGTAGCGACGCGCTGGCGCTGCTGCAGCGCACATGCGCAGCGGCCGCCTTCGAAGGCCTGCCCGAATCGCTCCAGGTGCTGGTCTGGAGTCTGGGCATGCACGCGGCGGCCGACGTGGGCGATACGGATC
This sequence comes from Rhodocyclaceae bacterium, assembly GCA_035335645.1. Lineage (GTDB taxonomy): Bacteria > Pseudomonadota > Gammaproteobacteria > Burkholderiales > Rhodocyclaceae > Zoogloea. The sequence continues at coordinate 11,399 of DAOQMM010000059.1, forward strand.
GGGTGGCCGACTGGTCACGGGCCGTCGCCGACCGGACGGTTCCGGTGCCGCGCCTGCTCCTGCACGCCTGTCGCCATTATGTGCTGGGGGCCATGGCGCTGCGCCAAGGCGACGCCCTGCGGGCCCGCATCCATGCGGATGCCTGCATCGGTGTCGGTGAGCGCGCCGGCGCCCTGCTGCCCGGGTACATCGGCCGCCTGCTGCGTCTGCAGGCGCTGGCCGATCTGGCGGATGCCGGGGCGTCCCTGCGCACCGAAGCCGCGCAGTGGATCCCGACCTGGTCGGCGTGCGGCATGGCGCGTCTGGCGGCCGTGGCGCACCTTGAGTTGGCTGCGCGGGATGTGCGGGCCGGTGAACTGGATCGGGCGCGGCGGGCGTGGTTCGCGGCACTGGCGGCTCTACCGCCCGGTGAATCCCTGCGACCCTTGAACCGATCGGGCGTCTGGCTGGAGGCGCTGCGTGTCCGGCTCTTCCCGATGGGGGACCGGTGCGACGCGACCACTGCGGCGGTCCGCATCCGGACCCTCGGTGAATTTTCGGTGGAGATCGGCGGGCGCCGGATCTTTGATCGGGACTGGAAAGGCAGCCGCACGAAGACCCTGCTGATGGCCCTCATCTGCGAAGGCGGCAGCAAGGTGTCGGTGGACCGCCTGGCCGATCTGCTGTGGCCGGATTCGGATGGCGCCCAGGCGCGCCAGAACCTGAAAGTGGCCCTGTGGCGTCTGCGCCGTCTGGGATGCGAGGGGCCGCCGGAGGTGAATTGGGTGCACGTGAAGCAGGGGCGGGTCAGTCTGCCGGCGGGTCTCGTGCAGGTCGACGCGCTGGAATTCCGCAACGTGGCCCGCGCCGCGTTGATGCCGGGGGCGGATGTCGGTCTGATGAGGGAGGCTCTGGCGGCCCAGGCTGAATCATTCCTGCCCATGGAGGACAACCTCCCCTGGGTGGCCGCATTTCGAAAGGGGCTGATGGGCTTGAAGCAGGCCGTGCAGGCACGGATCGCCGGGTGCGGGGAACAAGGCGCCGTACGGGTCGTCGGCGAAGCCTGCACGAGCGAGTTGAATGGCGCGTGACGAGGGGACGTCCGGTGTTCGCGGCAACGGCGTTGCGACCTCTCTGCCGGCACCGACGGGCGTGGCGCGGGCGATGCCGTAACCGATTTGAAACCGCGGCCTGGCGAAGATGAGCGGAACCCCCTTTTCGGTGCGCCGTGCCGGGAGGGGCGTGAAGACATCGCACAGCGGCGATGGGCCGCCCATGAGGAGTCCTGGCGAAATGACCGATATCTTGAGAGCAATGCGCATCGTCGTGGCGTCCCTGTTGGTCTCGGGGCTGGTCGGTGCCGCCAACGCGGGGCCGTATCAGACCTATCCACTGAGCGCGCGGACCGACTATCTGTGGATGGCGACTGACAACGCGACGCTTGGCGAGAACTGGATCAGGGGCCTGGATGGCAATAATCCCGCCGCCGTCGATGCACAGCACCCCTATGGAAACTCGGCGACGACCGCCCTGGCCGCAGAGGACATGATGTGGTACTGCCCGCCAGGCGGGTGTGCGTCCAATACCCGGACGGGGCTTGCCTATTTTTCGACGGTGTTCAATCTGAACTCGGATTTCAGGGTGGCCGGGGGCCAGCTCAAAATCATTGCCGACGATTACTTCGAGCTCTATCTGAACGGCACCCTGATTACATTCGGCTTGCTGGACATGCACATGGACGCCAGTGGCCAGCCCGTGCCGATCATTCTCGACCTTTCGCTATACAAGGATGATTTTTACGGTGGTGAGAATCTGATCGCCATCAAGGCGATGGATGGCTACCAGATGTCGCCAGGGGGCGTCTGTTCGGGAACGACCATGCAGACGCAGGTTGGCGATTTCTGTCAGAGCGCGCGCGGGTTTGAATACGTTTATGTCTCCGGCGCCATCGACACCATTCCCGAACCGCCTGTCGGATCGCTCATGGTCTTTTCCATGGCGGCCCTTGCGGCGATGCGGAGGTTTGGACGATCGTGAGGGTGTCCGGCGACGCGCAGGACGGGTTGCCTGGACAGGCGTCACGCTGCTGGGTCAGGTCGGGCTGAACGGGCGGCCGCCGCCGCCGGCGCCGCTTGGCACACCCGTCCCGCCATCCGCGGTCGGCCCAGGCAGGCGCCCCGTCACCGGATGAGGCACAGCTTCCCGTCCCGCACCGGCGGACACCAGAAATAGGCTCCGGTGAGGGGGCGCGTGAAGCGGAAGAGGGCGTCGACGATGCCGTCTTCCTGGCCGGTCATGCGGCGTAGCTGGGCTTCGAACGGATCGAGCGTGGCGCCGAAGGCGACGAACATCAGGCCGGCATCGCGACCCTCGCTCCAGGGCATGGAGCGACGCAGCAGGAAAGCTTCGGGGCTGAAGCTCTCCTGCGCCGTGCGCTTGACGTGGGCGGACGCGGGCGCGTCGTCCAGTTCCTCGTTGTCGCTGCGACGGCGGCCGATGCAGTCGTCGCGCGCCTCGGGGGCCATGGCCGCGAGGCGGCGGAAGTCGTGCAGCCAGCGCTGTACGGCGACCAGGCTGGAGCCGTCGGCGGCAATGGCGGCGGTCGTGGCATCGTCACCCTGGGGGTTCTCGGTTCCGTCCTCATAGCCCGACAGATCGCGTCCGCTGTCGTGCTTGAACGCGTCGATGCTGTCCACGAGGCGGAACACCGGCGCCAGGAGCGCCTCGATCCGCTGCGCCCGCAGATGCAGTTCGCCCCGATCCTCACCCCGCAACCACAGCCACAGGGCCGCGGGCGTGGCCGGCAGTTCGATGCCGGGCGCGCTCGGGGTCGGGAAGGCGTGCAGGCCCGGCACGCTGAGGCCAGCGGCCGTCACGGTGGCCAGCCCGAGGCCCGCCACCGTGCGTTCGCCATCGACCACGTCAAGCAGGGCGGACAGCCCGGCATGGACGTCACTGTCCGGTTCGAGGGTGAAGCCCAGGTAACGGGCGAGGGGCGGAACAGGGAGCAGGATGCCGGCTTGCGGGGTGTTCATGGGACGGTCCGAAGGGGGAGGAAACACGCGGAGATGATAGTGCAATCCCGTCGGGGCGTCAGGCAGGGGGCGAGCGGTCGGCGCGGCGGGCGCGCCGTAACCGGACGGTTAACCATCCTGGAACCACTGCAGGTGCAGACTGGCTGCAGGGCGGCGGGAATCCCTGCCGCATGAACGGGAACGAGGAAGAGAGGAGCACGTGATGCAGTCATTCAATTCTCCGCGCGCCGTCCTGACGGCGCTGTTGATGTCGGCCGGGCTGGGCACTGCGTGGGCAGGACCGGTGGTGTCGACGCCCTTCGATCTGGAGATTTCATCGACGCCCTTCGTTACGGGTACGGCCTACGCGGGGGTGAGCGTCAATACCACGGCGAGTGTCAGCACGCCCCTCGACGTGAATGGCCGCGCGTGGACGGATCTGCAGTACGTGGAGGATCCGTTGGTGTGGACAGGGGTCCGCTACAACTATCCGGCCCCGTCGTCCCCGCAGATCGCGACCGATCCGACCCATTGTTCGTCGAGCCGGCCCGGACTGTGTTCGTACATCTGGTATGACCCGAACCATACGTCCAGCGGGACGAACGGGGTCACCCGGGCGTATTTCCGCACGACTTTCAACCTGCCGGAATTCACCGGCGATGCGGCGCCCCTGGGGGCGGTGCTGAGGGTCCGCGCCGATGATGATTTTGCCGTGTGGATCAACGGCTTCCTGGTGATGCTGAATGCCGATTACGGCACGTCGGGCGACAAGGGGCCGGATTACGTGTTCGAACGGGGCGTGAGCCAATATCTGCGGCAGGGTGAGCTCAACGTGATGACCTTCGTCGCCACCGACGGCAGTCTCAACAGCCCGAGCAACGTGAGCTACGAGCACCTCGCCTTTGAGCTGAAGCTGAACAACCAGGTGCCCGAACCGGCGAGCCTGATGCTGGGCCTGATGGGCCTCGGCGGGATCGGTCTGGCGCGGCGCCGCCGCACCGGCTGAGGCCGGCGGCCGGCCTTGCGGACACGACGCCCCGTTTGCGGGGCGTCGTGGCGTAAATGGGCCGGTTCTTTGTCAGTCAGGCCCGACCGAGCCGGTAAAGGGCCACGCTGGCGAGAAAGTTGGGTTCTTCGAGGACCACCTTGTGGTCGTCGAAGGCCAGCCGTTCGTGGATGGCGATGCCCTCGCGGGCGCACAGGTCGTCGAAATCGGCGATGGTGAAGAAGCGCACGTTGGGGGTGTTGTACCACTGGTGCGGCAGGCTGTCGGACACCGGCATGTGGCCGTTGATGATGGCCTGGCGGTGGCGCCAGTAGGCAAAGTTGGGAAAGCTCACCACCGCCTCGCGGCCGACCCGCAGCATCTCCTGCAGGATGCGCTGGGTGTTGTGCATGGCCTGCAGGGACAGGCTCATGATGACGTGGTCGAAGAAGCCGTTTTCGAAGCCGGCGAGGCCTTCTTCCAGGTCGATCTGGATCACGTTGACACCATTGCGGGCGCAGGCGAGCACCCGTTCGGGGTCGTTCTCGACGCCGTAGCCGCGGATGCGGCGCACCTCGCCCAGGTGGCGCAGCAGGCTGCCGTCGCCGCAGCCCAGGTCGAGAACCCGCTCGCCGGGTTCGATCCAGTTGGCGATCACGTCGTAGTCGTAGCGCAGACTCATGATGGTGGCCTCACACCCGGATGTTGTCGATGTAGGCCCGCAGCACGGCGTGGTACTGGGGGTCGTCGAGGAGGAAGGAGTCGTGGCCGGCGGGACAGTCGATCTCGGCGTAGCTCACCCGCCGGTCGCTGTGCACCAGCGCGTAGACGATCTCCCGGCTGCGGGCCGGGGAGAAGCGCCAGTCGGTGGTGAAGGACACGACCAGGTAGTCGGCCTTCGCCCGCGCCAGGGCCGCCACCAGATTGCCCTGGTGGGCGAAGGCCGGGTCGTAGTAGTCGAGGGCCTTGGTGGTGAGCAGGTAGGTATTGGCGTCGAAATAGCCGGCGAACTTGTCGCCCTGGTAGCGCAGGTAGGACTCGATCTCGAATTCCACGTCGTAGCTGAACACCGGCTTGTCATGGCGCAGGGTGCGGCCGAATTTCTGGCCCATGGCGTCGTCCGACAGGTAGGTGATGTGACCCACCATGCGCGCCAGGGCGAGTCCGCGGGCGGGCACCACGCCGTGCTCGTAGTAGTGGCCGCCGTGGAAGTCCGGGTCCTTGAGGATGGCCTGACGGGCGACCTCGTTGAAGGCGATGTTCTGGGCGGTGAGCTTGGGGGCGGAGGCGATCACCAGGGCGTGGGCGACCCGCCCGGGGTATTGCAGGGTCCACGACAGGGCCTGCATGCCGCCCAGGCTGCCGCCCACCACCGCGGCGAAGCGCTCGATGCCGAGGCGGTCGGCCAGGCGCGCCTGGGCGTTGACCCAGTCCTCCACGGTAACGAAGGGGAAATCGGCGCCCCAGGGCTTGCCGGTGGCCGGGTTGAGGGCGTTGGGGCCGGAACTGCCGTAGCAGCCGCCCAGGTTGTTGACGCCGATGACGAAGAAGCGGTTCGTGTCGAGGGGCTTGCCCGGCCCGACCAGGTTGTCCCACCAGCCTTCGGAGCCGGGCTGGTCGGCATAGGTGCCGGCCACGTGGTGGGAGCCGGACAGGGCGTGACAGACCAGCACGGCGTTGCTGCGCGCGGCGTTGAGCTGACCGTAGGTCTCGTAGACCAGGTCGTATTCCGGCAGCACGCCGCCGCTCTGGAGGGGGAGGGCTTCGGTGAAGCGGGCGCGCTGGGGCGCCACGATTCCGACGGAGTGTGCTTGCATCCTTGTTGTCCCGAAAAACAGAAACCCAGCCGGCGAACGGTCGCGGACTGGGCTGCCGTCGCTTTAGCCGTACTTGTAAAGCGCCCGCAAGCTGAAGGGTTCAAATCGGCGCTGGATCGAAGAGTAGCGCGTCGTCGGCGGCCGCGTCAATTGCTGCGCCCGCCGACGCCGTTCACAAGCGCTCCACCGCTTCGCGCACCCGGTCTGGTTCGTCGAGCTTGAGCAGGCGCTGCACCTTGGCGGTCAGGTCGGCCGCGTCGGCGCGCAGGATCTCGCGCTTGACCTCCAGGATCTGGGCCGGATGCATCGAGAAGTGGCGCAGGCCCATGCCGATGAGCAGGCGCGCGCAACTGGGATCACCCGCCATTTCGCCACACACCGAAACCGGCACGCCGGCCTTGGCACCGGCCTGGATGGTCTGGTAGAGCAGACGCAGCACCGCCGGATGGAGCGGGTTGTAGAGGTGGGCGACGGCCTCGTTGCCCCGGTCGATGGCCAGGGTGTACTGGATCAGGTCGTTGGTGCCGATGGACAGGAACTGCAGCTTGCGGGTAAAGGCGCCGAGGCACAGGGCCGCCGCGGGCACCTCGATCATGCCGCCGACCGGGACCGCTTCGTCGAACTTGATCTTCTTGGCGCGCAGCTGCTCCTTGGCCTTTTCGAGGAGGACCAGGGTCTGGTCGATCTCGTGGCTGCTGGCCAGCATGGGGATCAGGATCTTGAGCCTGCCGTAGTGGCTGGCCCGGAGCAGTGCCCGCAGTTGGGTGAGGAACATCTTGGGCTCGGACAGGCAGTAGCGGATCGCCCGCAGGCCCAGGGCCGGGTTGTCCTCGGCGCGGGTGGCGCCTTCCAGTTCCTTGTCGGCGCCCACGTCCAGGGTGCGTACCGTGACCGGCTTGCCGGACATGGTCTTGACCACGCTGCGGTAGGCCTCGAACTGCTCGTCCTCGTCGGGCCAGGTTTCCCGGCTCATGAACAGGAATTCGGTGCGGAACAGGCCGACGCCGTCCGCTTCGACGCTCTTGGCCTGGGCGGCATCGGGCGGCAGCTCGATGTTGGCGAGGAGCTGCACCTCTTCTCCGTCCAGGGTGGCGGCGCGGGTGGACTTGAGGCGCTTGAGCTTGGAGCGTTCGAGTTCGAATTCCACCTTGCGCAGGCGGAACTCTTCGAGCACGCGCTCGTCCGGATCAACGATGACGACCCCGCGGGTGCCGTCGATGATGATCATCTCGTCGTCCTTGACCACGTGGCGGATGTGGCGCAGCGCGACCACGGCCGGGATGGACAGGCTGCGGGCGACGATGGCAGTGTGCCCGGTGGGTCCGCCCACGTCGGTGATGAAACCGGCGACGGCGTGGTCCTTGAAGCCGATGGTGTCGGTGGGCGACAGGTCGTGGGCGACGACGATGGTGCCGAGGCCGTCCTTGCGCTTGGGCGGCAGGTGGCCCGGATGGCCGAGGAGCACCTTGACGATGCGTTCCACCACCTGCACCACGTCGGCCTTACGCTCCCGCAGGTAGGCGTCCTCGATGGCCTCGAACTGTTCGACCAGATGCTCCATCTGCTGCACCAGGGCCCACTCGGCGTTGGCGCGGCGGGTGCGGATGAGCGCCTCCGCCGCGTCGACGAGCATGGGGTCTTCGAGGAACATGATGTGCATGCCGACGAAGGCATCCACCTCGCTGGGGGCAGCGCCCGCACCGGTGGCGGCCTTGAGCTCGGCCAGGTCGGCCTTGACGGTGGCGACGGCGCCATGCAGGCGCGCGACTTCCGCCTCCACGTGGCGCGGTGCCACGGTGAAGTGGGCGACCTCCAGCAGGGCGTGGGAGACCAGGTGGGCGTGGCCGATGGCGATGCCGCCCGAGACGGCGAGGCCGTGGACGGTGAAGCTCATGGGCGGTCCTCCGGAGCGGGGTGCCGGGGAGCGGTGCCGGCGGCGAGGCCGGCGGCGTTCATTCCTCTTCCCCGAACTTGTCGGCGATCAGGGCGATCACCGCGCTGAGGGCCTGGTCTGCGTCCGTGCCTTCGGTTTCCACGACGATGGTGGAGCCCTTGGCGGCGGCCAGCATCATGACGCCCATGATGCTCTTGGCGTTGACGCGACGGCCGTTGCGTTCGAGCCAGACTTCGCTGGCGTAGTTGCTGGCGGTCTGGGTGAGCTTGGCAGAGGCGCGGGCATGGAGCCCGAGCTTGTTGATGATTTCGGCTTCCTGGCGTGGCATGGAGGGTGTTCTCCCGTTTCCTCGAAGTGTGGTGTACGGATTGTTGTTATTGACGTGATGACGGCCTATCGGATGCGCACGACGCCTTCGCAGGCGCCGGCCACCGCTTTCTTGACCAGGGTTTCCATGTTGCGTTCCCGGTAGGTGAGGCAGCGCAGCACCATGGGCAGGTTGACCCCCGCGATGCCTTCGATGCGGCCCGGTTCCAACAGTTTGGTGGCCATGTTGGAGGGGGTGGCGCCGAGGACGTCGGTGAGGATCAGCACCCCGTCGCCGCTGTCCACCATGTGGAGCAGGCGGCGGGCCAGGGGCAGGGATTCGGTCGGGTCGTCCTGGCCAGTGACGCCGATCTGCATCAACTGGGGCGGTCGCCGGTTGAGGACATGACTGACGCACTGGATCAGGGCCTCGCCGAGACTGCCGTGGGTGATGAGCAGAAGGCCGATCATGTCCCGATTCTATCCGAAGGCCGGAGCGGGGCAAGCCGGGAATGTAAGGGGGAATGAGCCCGTCTTTTCGGACCGACCCGGTGTCAGTCCACGACCGTCGAGGGCTTGATGCCGTCCGAGAACTGCAGGCGCCGTTCGAGGGCGCGGGTGACCTGGATGTGGCCGTCGGCATCCACCCGCAGGGCGTGGTCGATGCCGAAGCGGGCGGCGTATTCGCGCCAGCGCTCGCCGCCCAGGTAGATGGGCTTGCTGGCGGCGTCGGAGAGGGTGCCGGCGTGGGCGCGCGGAGTGATCAGGATGGTCACCGCCTGGGTGCCGCGGGCGGGCAGGCCGGTGCGCGGGTCGATGAGATGGCAGTAACGCTGGCCGTCCAGCTCGAAAAAACGCTGGTAGTCGCCCGAGGTGCCGATGGCCTCGCCGTCGCGCAGGGGCAGGGAGGCGAGGGGGCGCGGTTCACGGGGGTGCTGGATGCCGACCCGCCAGGGTTGCTCGCCTTTGCTGCCGAGGGCCATGACGTTGCCGCCGATGTTGATGAGGGCGTTGCGGACACCGCGGGCGCGCAGGATGTCGGCGGCCCGGTCGAGGGCGTAACCCTTGCCGTAGCCGCCCAGGTCGAGCTGCACGGCCGGGTTGCGGCTGCTCACCGTGTTGTTCTGGATCGTCAGGTCGGCCATTTGCGGGTGGGCCCTGACTGCGGCGGCCAGGGCTGCCGGAGCGGGCCGGTGCGGCACGAAGGTGTCGGTGTGGAAACCCCACAGGGCGATGAGCTGGCCGAGGGCCGGATCGAAGAGCTGGTCGCCGGTGGCGGCGATGGCCTGGGCGTCGCTGAGCATCGCGGCGAGTTCCGGCGACACCGGGATGGCCTGCTTGCCAGCGGCGATGGCAGCGTTGAGGGCAGTGAGCTCGGAGGGTTCCCAGGCGTGGTAGGCCCGGTGCAGGCGGTCGAATTCGCGCAGCACCTCGGCCACCGCGTCGCGGGCGCGGGTCTCGTCGGCGTCCCAGGTAAGGACTTCGACGCGGGTGCCGAAGACGTAGGATTCCTGCTGCTGGATGCGTTCCCGCTGGCAGCCGGCGAGCAGCGCCAGGGCGCACAGGCCGAGGAGTGCGCGCAGGAGGCTGCGCCGGCCGGGCCGCAGGGGGCTCATGCGCAGGCGGCTCCCAGGGCGTCGATGACGGCGCCGGGCACGTCGAAGCCGGTCTGGGCGGTGATCTCCACCATGCAGGTGGGGCTGGTGACGTTGATCTCGGTGAGGCGGTCGCCGATCACGTCCAGGCCGACGATGAGCAGGCCGCGGGCCCACAGGATCGGCGCCAGGTGCCCGGCGATGGCCCGCTCGCCGTCGGTGAGGGGCATGGCCACGCCGCGGCCGCCGGCGGCGAGGTTGCCGCGGGTCTCGCCGTCCTTGGGGATGCGGGCGAGGCTGTAGGGGATGACCCGGCCGCCGACGATCAGCACGCGCTTGTCGCCGTGGACGATGGCCGGCAGGTAGGCCTGGGCCATGATGCTGCGGGTCTCGCCGTGGGTGAGGGTCTCGACGATGACGTTGCGGTTGGGGTCGTCGGCGCGGACGCGAAAGATCTGGCTGCCGCCCATGCCGTCGAGGGGCTTGAGGATGGTGTCGCCGTGGGCGTCGATGAAGGCGTGCACGTCTACCGCGGCGCGGGCCACGCGGGTGGGCGGGATGAACTGGGGAAACTCGGTGATGGCGA
>DAOQMM010000060.1:0-21278 GCA_035335645.1 Rhodocyclaceae bacterium
GCCATCGCCATCGGCACCAGCCACGGCGCCTACAAGTTCACCCGCAAGCCCACCGGCGACATCCTCGCCATCGAGCGCATCAAGGCCATCAACGCCCGCCTCCCCAACACCCACCTGGTGATGCACGGCTCCTCCTCGGTGCCCCAGGAGCTGCTGGAGATCATCCGTCAGTACGGCGGCGACATGAAGGAAACCTACGGCGTGCCCGTCGAGGAGATCGTCCAGGGCATCAAGTACGGCGTGCGCAAGATCAACATCGACACCGACATCCGCCTCGCCATGACCGGCGCGATCCGCAAGTTCTTCGTCGAGAACCCCTCCAAGTTCGACCCGCGGGAGTTCAACAAGCCCGCCCGTGAGGCCGCCAAGCTGGTCTGCAAGGCCCGCTTCGAAGCCTTCGGCGCCGCCGGCAATGCCAGCAAGATCAAGCCCGTGTCCCTCGACAAGATCGCCGCCCGCTACAAGAGCGGCGAGCTCAACCAGATCGTGCGCTGAACCCGGGCACTTCGCCCGCCGTCGGCAGTCTCAGGCAGGGCCGGACTTTCCGGCCCTGTTTTCGTCTGGAGGATCCCCATGGCCGTCCCCTGGTCCACCCTGTTCGGCGCCATTCCCTGGTCCGACGTCATCGCCCGCGCGCCCGACATCGCCCAGGGCGCCCGCAAACTCTGGCAGAAGGCCGGCCGGCGCGGCGACCCTCCGCCGGACGCAAGCCCCGTCGCGCCGAGCCTCGACGTCCGCGTCGACGCACTCGCCGCCCGTCTCGGCGACATCGCCGCACGCCAGCAGGACAGTGCCGAGCTGCTCGCCGCCCTGGCCACCCAGCAGGCCGAACTGATCCGCGCCACCGACGCCCTGCACCGCCGGGCGCGCCTGCTGGGCATCGCCTGCGCCATCCTCGGCCTTGCACTGGCCGGCCTCGCCACCGCGATCCTGGTGCGCGCCGCCTGATTTTTTGTTGCACCGCAACAACAGGCGTGACGCCTGCCACGCCTTGTGGTTTTCCCGACCTTGCCAGCTCAACTTCCGTAACGGCAAGATGGGTGCCCCGATCGCGCTCCGCGGAGGACCGCCCGATGACGCCCACGACCCTGTTTGCCGAACACGACCTGCGCCAGACCCTCAACGACGAGTTCCACGCCCGTCCGCCGGTGCCGCTGGAAAGCCCCCAGCTCATCAGCTACCTGGCCTTCCACCAGCAGGACGTGGCCGCCGGCGAAGCCCAGCGCCACCTGGCCGAACTGGGTGAGCGCCTGGGTCGCCCGCTCGATGCCGGCGGCCCGCACTGCCTGCTGGACTTCGGCGCCTTCCAGCTCAAGTGGGAGCTCCACAACGAATTCACCAGCTACACCTTCATCCGCCCCGTGGCGCGGGGCGAAGGACTGGACGGCAGCACCTCGGCCCTGGCCGTCGTGCCCCAGGACTGGCTGCGCGCGATCCCCGGCCGCCTGATGGTGGCCACCCACGTGGAGCTGCGCTCCGCCGCCGAGGTGAGCCCGGAGGAGGTGATGGCCCAGCTTTCGCCCACCGGCCGGCAGATGGTGGGCGCGATGGTGGCCGACGGTGCCGCCTGGGTGTTCACCGACTTCCTCTTCGAGGACGGCTTCTCGCGCTTCCTCGTCATCGACGTGTCCCTCACCCGCCGCCAGGCCGGCCGCACCGTACAGCGCCTGGTGGAGATCGAGACCTACCGCCTGATGGCCCTGCTCGCCTTCCCGGTCGCCAAGGACGTGGGACGCCTCCTGGGCCGGGCCGAGAGCGATCTGGCGCGCCTCATGGACCGCACCGGTTCGGCCCGCTCCCCCGAGGACGAGCGCGGCGTGCTGGCCGACCTGTCGGCCCTGGCCGCCGAGGTGGAACACTCCGTAGCGCGCACCACCTTTCGTTTTGGCGCGGCGCGGGCCTATCACAGCCTGGTCATGCAGCGCATCGAAGAGCTGCGCGAGCGCCGCATCACCGGCCTGCCCACCTTCCACGAGTTCATGGAACGCCGCCTGCTGCCCGCCATGAACACCTGCCAGACCATGGCGCGCCGCCAGGAAGACCTGTCCGGTCGCGTCGCCCGCAACAGCCAGCTCCTGCGCACCCGCGTCGAGGTGGAACTGGAACGCCAGAATCAGGAACTCCTCGCCCAGATGAACCGCCGCGCCAAGCTCCAGCTCCACCTGCAGGAGACTGTCGAAGGGCTGTCGGTGGTGGCGATCACCTACTACGCGTCGCAGCTCGTGCAGTACATGGCCAAGGGCGTCAAGCACTTCATCGAGCCCCTCACGCCGGAAGGCCTCACCGCCGCCGCCATCCCGGTGATCGCCGGCATCGTCGCCCTGGGCCTGCACCGCATGCGCAAGGCGCTTGCCGCCGCCGACGGCGGTCACTGAACACCTCCGCCGCACCGGGGCCACCGGGTGGCCGTGCCGGCGGGCCGGGCTATAATCGCGTTTTGTCCGCCGGGATCCTCACCGTGACCACGCCTCTCTTCGAATCGTCCCTGCGCAGCCTGCCCCTGCTCGGCCGCGGCAAGGTGCGCGACATCTACGCCGTCGACGCCGACCGGCTGCTCATCGTCACGTCCGACCGCCTGTCCGCCTTCGACGTGATCCTGCCCGACCCGATTCCGCGCAAGGGCGAAGTGCTCACCGCCATGGCCAACTTCTGGTTCGCCCGGCTCGGCCACATCATCCCCAACCAGCTCACCGGGGTCGATCCGGAAAGCGTGGTGGCCGCCGACGAGCGCGACCAGGTGCGCGGCCGCGCCCTGGTGGTCAAGCGCCTGCGTCCCCTGCCCATCGAGGCGGTGGTGCGCGGCTACGTGATCGGCTCGGGCTGGAAGGACTACCAGGACACCGGCGCCATCTGCGGCATCGCGCTGCCCGCCGGCCTCAAGCAGGCCCAGAAGCTGCCCGCCCCGATCTTCACCCCGGCCAGCAAGGCCGACGTGGGCGACCACGACGAGAACATCTCCTTCGAACAGGCCCAGGCCCGCACTGCTGCCCAGTTTGCCGACAGTGGCCTGGACGGCGCCCGCCTGGTGAGTGAAGCCCGTGACGCCGCCCTCGCCCTCTACTCGGAAGCGTCGGCCTACGCCGCCGGCCGCGGCATCCTCATCGCCGACACCAAGTTCGAATTCGGCGTGGACGCCGCCGGCACCCTGCACCTCATCGACGAGGCCCTGACGCCGGACTCCTCCCGTTTCTGGCCTGCCGACAGCTACGCCGAGGGCATCAGTCCCCCCAGCTTCGACAAGCAGTACGTGCGTGATTACCTGGAAACCCTCGACTGGGGCAAGAAGGCGCCGGGCCCGACGCTGCCTGCGGACGTCATCGCCCGCACCTCGGCCAAGTATGTGGAAGCCTACGAGCGCCTCACCGGTCTCAGCCTGTAAGCCCCACGCAGCCGCTCCCGGCCGGCGCCGGGGCGGCGCGCCTCACAGGTGGATGCTGAAGCAGGCGATCAGCGCCTCCCGCTCTTCCGCAGACTCCTTCAACACCGCGCCGATCTCCACATCGTCCAGCCCCAGGGTCGCCACCTTGGCCAGACCGTTGCGGAAGGGCTCCGGCTCCAGAGAGAACGGATTCCCCGTCTCGGCCAGCAGGTTGGCGATGAAGATCAGGTCCGCCACATTCTCCGGCGGCCAGCGTCCGCCGTAGAGTTCCGGATCGTCCACCGCATCCACCAGATCCTGGGGCATGTGCAGGGAGGCCAGCACGGCCCGCCCGATGGGCGGATGCCACACCCGCACCAGATCCGACAGGGGACTGCCCTCCCGCAGCAGCTCCGGGTATTCCCACACCCGCGCGAGCAGGAAGAACTGGCCGATGTCGTGGACCATGCCGGCGAAGAAGGCCTCGTCCGGGTTGATCCGGCTGCAATGCCGCGCCAGCACGCAGGCGGTGGCCGCCACATCCACGCAATGGGCCCACAGCACCTGCATCTGGGGCTGGAAGGGGCCCAGCATGTCCTTGGTGGCGAGCTGTTCGGCCGCCACGGTAAGCGCCAGGGCCCGCAGTTTGGCGATTCCGATGCGCGCCAGCGCCCGTGGCACGTCCGCCACCAGCCGGCCCCCCGGGTTGTACCAGGCGGAGTTGGCCAGCGCCACGGTGCGCGCCGCCAGCAGGGGCTCGGCCGACACCATGCGGGCAATGCGCGCAATGTCCGCGTCCGGATCGTCGAGCACCTCCATGACCCGCAGGGTCACTTCCATCGCGGTGGGAAACTTCAGTTCCCCGCGTTCCAGCTCCATCGTGATGGTGTGCAGAAAAGCCTGTTCCACCAGGCTCAGTTCCGATTCATCCATGGGACCGCCACAAACCTTCCCGCCGACCCGCGACACCCCGCACGGAATTCGGCACAATAAAAAGATCCACCCCACCGACACGCAACAATGACCACCGCCACTGCTCCGTCTCCCCTGCTCCAGCCCACCGGCCTGCCGCGCTTCGACGCCATCACGCCCGACCAGGTCGAACCCGGCCTGCGCAGCCTCCTCGACGCCTACGGCGCCACCCTCGCCCGCCTGCAGGACGATCCGACGACGCCCACCTGGGCGAATTTCGTCGAACCCATCGAGCTCGAAGGCGAGCGCCTCGGCCGCGCCTGGGGCGTGGTGGTGCACATGCACAGCGTGATGGACACCCCGGAATGGCGCGAGGCCTACAACGCAATGTTGCCGGAGGTCACCCGCTTTTACGCCGAATTGGGGCAAAACCTTAAGCTTTTCGAAAAATACAAGGCTATCGCCGAAGGTCCCGAATTCGCCGGCCTCACGCCCGCCCGCCAGCGCATCCTCGACAACGAGCTGCGCGGCTTCCGCCTTTCCGGCGCCGAACTCCCGGACGCCCGGAAGCCCCGCTTCAAGGAAATCCAGGAAGAACTGGCCGGCCTCTCCGCCAGGTTCTCCGAAAACCTCCTCGACGCCACCAACGCCTTCAGCCACCTCGTCACCGACCCGGCCCGCCTCGCCGGCCTGCCGGACGACGTAGTGACCGCGGCCCGCGAAGCGGCCGCGAAGGCCGGCCAGGAAGGCTGGAAATTCACCCTCAAGATGCCCTCCTACCTGCCGGTCATGCAGTACGCCGACGACCGCGCCCTGCGCGAAACGATGTACCGCGCCAACGGCACCCGCGCCGCCGAGATCGACAACGGCTTCAGCAAGCCCGAGTGGAACAACGGCCCGCTGATCGAGCGCATCCTCGCCCTGCGCGCCGAAGAAGCCGCGATGCTCGGCTACCGCACCTACGCCGACGTCTCCCTGGTGCCCAAGATGGCCGACTCCCCCGAGCAGGTGCTCGGCTTCCTGCGCGAACTGGCCGCCAAGGCCAGGCCCTTCGCCGAGCGGGACCTGGCCGAACTCGCCACCTTTGCCCGCGACGAACTGGGGCTCGACCCCCTCGAACCGTGGGACACGGGCTACGCCTCCGAAAAACTGCGGGTCGCCCGCTACGACTTCTCCGAGCAGGAGGTGAAGCAGTACCTGCCCGAACCCAAGGTCCTGCAGGGACTCTTCGACGTCGTGGAGAAGCTCTACGGCGTGCGCATCCTGCCCGACAGCGGCCCGGTGTGGCACCCGGATGTGCGCTTCTTCCGCATCGAGCGCCAGGGCGCGCTGGTCGGCCAGTTCTACCTGGACCTCTACGCCCGCGAGACCAAGAAGGGCGGCGCCTGGATGGATTCCGCCATCAGCCGGCGGCGCCTCGGCGACGGCATCGAGACGCCGGTCGCCTACCTGGTGTGCAACTTCCCCGGCCCGGTCGGCGGCAAGGCTGCCACCTTCAGCCACGACGACGTGATCACCCTCTTCCACGAGGCCGGCCACGGTCTGCACCATCTCCTCACGCGGGTGGACGACCTGGCCGTCTCCGGCATCCACGGCGTCGAATGGGATGCCGTCGAGCTGCCCAGCCAGTTCATGGAGAACTTCTGCTGGGAATGGGACGTGGTCCGCGAGATGACCGCCCACGCGGACACCGGCGAGGCCCTGCCCCGCGCCCTCTTCGACAAGATGCTCGCCGCCAAGAACTTCCAGAGCGGCATGCAGACCGTGCGCCAGCTGGAATTCGCCCTCTTCGACCTGCGCCTGCACCTGGACTTCAACCCGGCCAACCCGCGCGTCATGGACCTCCTCGACGAAGTCCGCCAGGAAGTGGCCGTGCTCGTCCCGCCCGCCTGGCACCGCTTCCCCAACAGCTTCAGCCACATCTTCGCCGGCGGCTACGCAGCGGGTTACTACAGCTACAAGTGGGCCGAGGTGCTCTCCGCCGACGCCTTCGCCGCCTTCGAGGAAGCCGGCCGGCCCCAGGGCAGCGTGCTGGACGCCGTCACCGGCGCGCGCTTCTGGGAAGAGATCCTCGCGGTCGGCGGCAGCCGTCCGGCGCTGGAGTCCTTCAAGGCCTTCCGCGGGCGCGAACCCCAGGTGGACGCCCTCCTGCGCCACAGCGGCATGGTGCCCGCATGAAACGCCGTAGCGCCCTCCTCCTGCTGATCGCCGCCGCGCCGGCCCTCGCCCAGACCGCCTATCGCTGGGTGGACGACAAGGGCCGCGTCCAGTACAGCGACCAGCCGCCCCCCGCGGCGGTGCCCCAGTACGACCAGCGCAACATCAGCGCCAACCAGAGCGGCAGCCTCCAGCAATCCTTCGCCACCCGCCAGGCGGCCGGCAAATACCCGGTCACGCTGTACGTCTCCAAGGATTGCGGCAAGGCCTGCGAGGACGGGCGGGCATTCCTCAAGAAGCGCACGATCCCCTTCAGCGAGCAGCGCATCGAAAGCGCCGAGGACGTCGCGACCTACAAGGCCCGCATCGGTGCAGAGCCCTTCGTACCGACCCTCCTGGTGGGGCGCGAGAAGGAGACCGGCTTCGCTGCGCCCGCCTGGGACAATCTGCTCGACAAGGCCGGCTACCCCGCCGCACGCCGCTGACGCACCGTTCTGCGACGCCCGCGGACCCGCGCCGCGGGCGGACGACAGACATTGCCTGCCTCAGCCGGCAGATCCGGTGCCTTTCCCTCCGGAATAAGCCTTTCGTGCTATGACTTTCGTTCAATTGTCATAACACGTATAACTCTATACAGTCTCCACCTCCCGATCGTCATGGAGACTGCCAGTGAAAACCAGAAACCGCCTGATTGCCGAAGCCCTGGGGGGCGCCCTGTTCCTGTCCGCCTGCGGCGGCGGAGGAGGGGGCAGCAGCACCCCGGCCAGCCCCCAGACGCCGGCCAGCGTCGACGTCACCCTCACCCCGTCCCTTGGCAAGTTCTCCACCGGCTGCAGCGTCGAGCTGCGCACCGGCAGCGGGACGCTCCTCGGTTCGGCGCCCATCACCGACGCCGGCAACGCCTTCATCCGCGTCACCGGCTACAGCGGCCCGGTCATCGCCCAGGTCAAGGGCGCCAGCGGCTGCACCTACTTCGACGAAGCCACCGCCAGCCAGGTCCCCTTCGGCGCCGACCGCAGCCTGAGCGCCGTCTCCGACACCCTGCGGGTGGACCAGGGCATCAACGTCCTCACCCACCTGGCCGCCAGCCGCGTGCTCGACGGCGACAAGCTCGCCACCGGCAAGACCGCCGACACCGTCAAGCTGGAAAACCTCACCATCCAGCGCATGTTCCAGGTGGCCGACATGTTCGCGGCGCCCACG
Source organism: Rhodocyclaceae bacterium (assembly GCA_035335645.1). Taxonomy (GTDB): domain Bacteria; phylum Pseudomonadota; class Gammaproteobacteria; order Burkholderiales; family Rhodocyclaceae; genus Zoogloea. The sequence continues at coordinate 7,631 of DAOQMM010000060.1, forward strand.
CTGCTGGGCAACGCCTCAGACCGGCTCGACAACACCGCGGCGGGCCAGCTTGCCGTGCAGCTCGCCGCCCTCTCCGAACTGGCCCACACCCGCGCCACGGACGTCGCCACCCTCGCCGCCACGCTGGCCACCGACCTCGCCGACGGCACCCTCGACACCTTTGGCGCCAGCGAATACCAGGTCGCCGCGCAGACCACCGTCGCCAAGCTGGCCTCCCCGTCGGCCCAGGCCTCCCTCCTCATCCTGAGCCAGACCCCCAGCCTCATCGTGAGCACCCGCGATGTGCAGTCGGACGTGCAGAAGGTCATCGCCGCCGGCCCGGCCCTCGCCCAGGCGAAGCAGCTCTTCGCCGACCTGCGCACCAGCGTGCTCGCCCTCAGCAACAGCGCCGGCACCGGCACCCTCGACGCCGAAAACGCACTGCTCAAGGCCGACTTCCAGCACGGCCTCGGCGTGGACATGCTGATCGACGGCGTCAAATTCATGCTCGAATCCGCCAGCCAGTTCTTCGATTCCGGCACCTCCAGGCCCGGCAGCACCCATAGCGGCTGGGTCGGCACCTGCTACCAGGACTCCACGACCCAAGCCACCTGCCATGTTTCGGGCGTAGACGACGGCAGCGTCTACACCAGCTACCAAGTCCGCCTGACCAAGACCGGCGCCGGTACGGCCTCGTGGGCCTTCACACAGGTGTACCGCTACCAGAACGGGCAGAGCACCCAGACCGCCGCGCCCTCCGGCATGAGCGGCAGCTTCACGTACTCCGCCAATGCCGCCACGGCCAAGGGGCAGTTCATCCCCATGACCGGCGACGCCGAGCGCAGCGCCATCGACATCAGCCTCGGCTTCACTACCACAGGGACCACCGGCGCCATCCGATTCAGCGCCACCGGCTCGGCCAATTCGGTCAAGACCGACGGCACCAGCACCCTCCAGGTGGATCTCACCAAGCTCGACCTGGACCCGGTCAGTCAGGTGAACCAGATGGTGTTGAGCCTCACCGGCCCCCGTCACCGCTTCGACGGCGCACTCACCCTGAGCGGCCAGGTGGCCTCGGCCGATGGCAGCATCGCCCAGCCCAAGTCGCTCAAGTTCGTCGGCACCTTCACCGACACCGCCAGCCACTACACGGTCCTCGACGGCACCGTCACCGCGTCCCAGGACTGGACCGGCTACGACCCCCGCCTGGCCAACTCCGACGGCAACTTCGCCCGCTATGCCTTCAGCTTTGACGGCGTCGCCAACAAGGGACCGGGTGCGGCGGGGATCACCCTGTCCTTCAGCGGCGACAACCAGGCAGGGCCCCACGACCAGAAGATCGCGCTCAAGTTCACCAGCGCCAGCGGCATCGTCGTGACCGGCACCGGCGTCCAGACGCCGGCACGCCCCGACGACTTGTGGAACTGGACCTTCGCCAACGAGAACGGCATCAAGGCGACTTACGCCCAGAGCAGCCGGTCCGGCAAGGTCACGGCCGGCGATGGCAGCGACCTGGGCACCCTGAGCAGCCAGCGCGTCACCTTCGTGGACGGCAGTTTCGAATCGCTGATGTAAGCCCATCGTCCTCCCGGCCGGCTGGCGCCTTCGCCCGCCGGCCGCTTTCCGTCCTTCTCTCATGACGCCCGCTCCGTGCGCACTTCCCCAGTCCCCGTCCTGATCATCCTTGCCGCGCTGCCCGGCCTCGCCCGGGCCGACGCGGCCGACCTTCTGGCCCTGGTCCAGCCGACGCGCAACGATGCCGCCACCGCCGTGCGGGTGGACGCACTGGGCTTCGCCGCCGACGACTTCACGCCCGCCCACAGCATCGCCAGGACCTGGAACGCGCCGCCCACCCCACGGGACGGCCCCAACCGGGCCCTCGGATTCGCCCGCCTCGAGACCTCCGCCTCGCACGGCACCTGGAGCGTCGCCGTCTTCCGTCGCTACGATGCCCTGGGCAGCGGTACGCCCGATACGGTGCGCTTCTACCACGCCCTCGCCCACCCGGACGATCTGCTCGCCCGCGACCAGCGCCTGGCCATCGACTACCGCTTCACCGGCTTTTCGGCCGACGGCTTGCGCCTGACCCGGCACTTCTCCCCCGCGCCCGATCAAGCCCGTTACGCGGTGTCCCTCAACCTGCTCAAGGCCGGCGCCCTGCGCATGGAGCGGGCCACTGGCATCGCCACCACCGCCGGTGGCGTGGCCACCGTCAATGGCCGTCGGAGTCTGCTGTACACCGGCCTCGATCCGACACCGACATCCCAGGCCCATCTCAACGATTTCGCCCCCGTCACCACCGGTACGCCGAGCGCAGGCTGGGGGGTCAGCGTGGACCTGGATGCCCGGTGGCAGCCCCGTCCGGACCTGCACCTGAGCGTCGCCACCAACGATCTCCTCGGCCGCCTGCACTGGCAGGACGTGCCCGAAATGGTCCAGGACTTCAACGGCACCGCCTGGCCGCTTCAGTTCAACCAGCCCCAGGCCACCGCCCGCATCACGGGCGCCAACCATTACCGGGACGTCACACTGCACCTCAAGCCCAAGGTGGCTGCCGCCGCAGAATGGTCGGTCAGCCCGCGCTGGCAGGCAGACGCCAGCCTCGCCACGGTCCAGGGCGTGGTGCTGCCCGAGGCCGGCCTGAGCTGGCAGGCCACCGCAGGGCCCCGCGTGCGGCTGTCCTACGAGACCCGCTTCGGCAGCGCCGGCGTGGGCGTCCGCATGGGCCCCTTCTACGCCGAAGTCCGCAGCGACCGGTTCAATCTCAATGACGCCCACAGCCTTGGCGCACGGGCCGGCCTGACAGTGGCATTCTGAGGCGCCACGCCCCAGACACCCGCGCCGACCTGTCGTGACGCGATCCTGAAACCCCCGCATCTTCAAGGCGTTTTACCCTGAATCCCGGCCTGCCCGCGTCATCGACACCACCCGGAATGGCCGCACCTGCGATCGCCCCGCCTGGCGCCCCTGTCCGCCCTCGCCCCCAGTCAGCAGGCTGGCATCGAACAGACCTCAGGCGCCTCCACACCGGACGCACCCTCGCCCGGCGAGCCCTTCACCTGCCGATGTCTGTGCCCCTGGGCGACTCGAGCGCGACCGGTCACGCCATGCCCGACGACGCCCCCTCGCCATCCACCGCGTTGCCGTATCCTCAAGCCGACGTACCGCTGGCACAATCACGTCCATTCCCGGTCCGCCGAAACCCGGCGGCGCCATTTTTCCGCGGCTCGTCCGCACAGCCCGACGCCCCGCCCCCATGAAAATCGCCACCTGGAACGTCAATTCCCTCAAGGTCCGCCTGCCCCACGTGCTCGACTGGCTGGCCGCGGCGCAGCCGGACGCTCTGTGCCTGCAGGAACTCAAATGCGAGAACAAGGCCTTTCCCCTCTCCGAGATCGAGGCCGCGGGCTACCACGCCGTCTTCAACGGCCAGAAGACCTACAACGGTGTCGCCATCCTCAGCCGCACGCCGGCCGCAGAGGTCAGCCTGGACATCCCCGGCTTCGCAGACGAGCAGAAGCGCATCATCGCCGCCACCGTCGAGGGCGTGCGCGTCGTGTGCGGCTACTTTCCCAACGGTCAGGCCGTCGGCTCCGACAAGTTCGCCTACAAGCTGGCCTGGCTCGCGGCCCTCACCGACTGGCTGCGCGGCGAGCTGAAGACGTCACCGCGCCTCGTGCTGGCCGGCGACTACAACATCGCCCCGGAAGACCGGGACGCCCACCCGGACTGGAAGGACGAGATCCACGTCTCCGCCCCGGAGCGGGAGGCCTTCCGCACCCTGCTCGACCTGGGCCTGAGCGACGCCTTCCGCCTGTTCGAGCAGGCGGACAAGAGCTTCTCCTGGTGGGATTACCGCATGGGCGCCTTCCGTCGCAACTTCGGCCTGCGCATCGACCACCTGCTGGTCTCGCCCGCGCTGAAGGACGTGTGCCGTGCGTGCTACGTGGACAAGGCCCCGCGCAAGCTGGAGCGCCCCTCGGACCACGCCCCGGTCGTCGTCGAATTCGCATGAGCACCCTCACGCCGGGCGACGAACTGGCCGCCCTCTACCCCGTCCTCGCCGGTCTCCCGGATGCCGCCCGCCGCCGGTTGGGCAACCACGCGCGCCGCATCACGGTGCCCGCAGGTACCGCCCTCTTCGACGAGCGCCAGGCCTGTCAGGGCTTCCCCTTCGTCCTCGCCGGCAGCATCCGGGTCATCAAGGCCGCGCCCAGCGGCCGCGAGCTTCCCCTCTACCGGGTGGCGCCAGGGGAGACCTGCATCATCTCCTCGGCCTGCCTGCTCGGCCATGCCGCCTACAATGCCCGCGGCGTCACCGAGACCGACACCACATTACTGCTCCTGCCCGACACCGACTTCCAGTCCCTGCTCGCCGAACCAGCCTTCCGCGACTTCGTCTTCCAGCTCTTCTCCGAGCGCATCGCCGACCTGATGCAGCTCATCGAGGAAGTGGCCTTCCGCAAGCTCGACCAGCGCCTCGCCGCCCTGCTCCTGGGCAAGGGCCAGCGCCTGCACACCACCCATCAACAGCTCGCCGATGAACTGGGCAGCGTGCGCGAGATCGTCAGCCGCCTGCTCAAGGGCTTCGCCGAACAGGGCCTGGTGGCGCTGTCGCGGGAGCAGATCGAGATTCGCGACGCTGCCGGCCTGCGCCGCGTCGCCGCCGGCTGACGCCCAGCCCGAATGCATCGGACGGCCCGGCGTCCTGCAGGCGCCGCAGCGGACGATGTCCCGCCCCCGGCTGCCCTGCGCGCCGTGTCCATGCCCGTCCGTTCAAACCAATCACCGGCACTGCCACCGGCACCCGCCGCCTCTGTAACTGAGGTTACAGACCGCGCTTCCGCCTCCTGCTGAAATACGCTCACCTGACAACCCTTCCCCGGAGGACATCATGAAGAGCAATGTGGGCGGTATCGACAAAATCCTGCGTATTGGCGGCGGCGTGGCCCTGGTGGCCTGGGCGGCCCTCGGCGGGCCGGCATGGGCCTGGATCGGCGTGGTGCCCCTGGCCACCGGCCTGGTGGGCTTCTGCCCGCTGTACCCGCTGATCGGTCTCAGCACCTGCCCGATGAAGAAGGACTGACCCCTGCAGGGCGCCCCTTGGGCGCCTTTCGGTCCATCGCGCGGGGGCGCTCCGGAAGTCACCCCGCGCGTGGGTACAGCCGGCGCCGAGGGCCTCATCGAGCCCCCAGTCCGACGGCGCGAAACTTGCATGGACAGTGCATCGTCCTTCCGTTTCGTCGCAGTCATGACAAAGATCGGCCTCTTCTTCGGCACCGAAACCGGCACCACCCGCCTGGTCGCCAAACGTCTGCACAAGCAGCTTGGCGACGACATCGCCGACAAACCCGTCAATGTGAACCGCATCGAGCCGGCCGAGTTGCTGCGCTACGACGCGCTGATTCTGGGCACGCCCAGCTACGGCGAAGGCCAGATTCCCGGCGCCGGCGCCGGCTGCTTCGAGCCCAACTGGGAAGAATTCCTCGCCAAAATGCCTGCCGACGCCGACCTTCGCGGCAAGCGGGTGGCCCTCTTTGGCCTGGGCGCCCAGGAGCGCTACTCGGAACGCTTCTGCAGCTCCCTGTTCGCCCTCTACCAGGTCTTCAAGGGCTACGGCGCCGAGATCGTCGGCGCCTGGAGCACCGGGGGCTACACCTTCCAGCACTCCGCCGCCGTGGTGGACGGGCAGTTCGTGGGCCTGGTGATCGACCAGCGCACCCAGGGCATGTTCACCGACGACCGCATCGCCCAGTGGGTGGCGCAGGTCAAACCACTGCTGCTGGAAAAGCTCACCGCAGCCGCCTGACCCTGCTCCGGGTTGCCGCCGGGCCGCTCCGGCGGCGGCACGCGTTCAGATCTGCGCGTCACGCGCCGCCACGTGATTGGCGATGCGCACGAAGGCTGCCACGTCCAGCGCCTCGCCGCGCAGGCCCGGATCGAGGCCGAGGGCCACGAAGTCCGGATCGGACAGGATGTCCCGCAGCGTGTTGCGCAGGGTCTTGCGGCGCTGGCCGAAAGCCGCGGTGACGATGCGTCCGAGCAGGGCCTCGTCGATGGCGGTACATTCCGCCAGCGGCCGCGGCACCATGCGCACGATGCTGGACATCACCTTGGGCGCGGGCCGGAAGGCGCCGGGTGGCACGTCGAACAGGCGGGCCATCGCAAAACGGTACTGGAGCATCACCGACAGTCGGCCATAGTCCTCGGTGCCTGGCGCAGCCACCATGCGCATCACGACTTCCTTCTGCAGCATGAAGGTCATGTCTTTCACCCGCTCGGCGCTGTCGGCCAGATGAAAGAGCAGGGGCGTGGAGATGTTGTAGGGCAGATTGCCCACCACCCGCAGGGGACGGCCGTCCGCCGCCAGGGCGGCGAAGTCGAACTTCAGCGCATCGCCCTCGTGGATGGTGAGGGTGTCGGGCGCGTGGGCCGCCTTGAGGCGCGCGATCAGGTCCCGGTCGATCTCCACCACATGCAGATGGTCGAGGCGCGCCATCAGGGGCTCGGTCATGGCCCCCAGACCCGGCCCGATCTCCACCATGCGGTCGTCCGGTGCGGGCCGGATCGCCTCGATGATCTTGCGGATGATGTTGGGGTCGGACAGAAAGTTCTGGCCGAAGCGCTTGCGCGCCAGATGGGGTGCGTTCATCCCGCCTTCCTTTCCCAGGCCGCCAGGGCCTCGCGGATGCGCGGCACGGCGGCAAAGCCGGCCCGCTCCCCTTCCAGGATGGCCTCGTGACGCTGCTGAAAGTTGGTGGCCGGCAGGCCTTGCAGATTGGGACGGATCACCACGTCGGCCGCGGCCAGCTCGACCTTGCCGAGGGCGCCGCCCATGATGGAAATGGTGTCCAGCAGCACGTCCACGCTGCCCTGGTTCTTCTTGCCGCTGGGCCGGCCGGAGATGTCCACGGCGATCACCAGGTCGGCACCCAGGCTGCGCGCCTCACGCACCGGGATGGGTGCCACCAGCCCGCCATCCACGTATTCCCGGCCATTGACCGCGACGGGCGGGAAGACGCCGGGAATCGCCGCCGAGGCGCGCACGGCGATGCCCGTGTTGCCACGCTGGAAGACGATCACCTCGCCGCTCTGCAGATCTGTGGCCACTGCCGCAAAGCGGCGGCGCAGCCCTTCGATGGGCTTGTTGCCGGCCTGGGTGTTGATGAAGCGTTCCAGCGCCTCGCCCTTGATGAAGCCGCGGTCGAAGAAGCTCCAGTCGGTCACCGCCGATTCGTCGAGCTGGATGGCGAGCTTCTGCAACTCGAAGGGCCCGTGACCCGCCGCGTAGAGACTGCCGACCACGGCACCGGCGCTGGTGCCCACCACCAGGTCCGGCTGGATGCCGCTCGTTTCGAGGGCCTTGATCACCCCCACGTGGGCAAAGCCGCGGGCCGCACCGCCGCCCAGGGCCAGGCCGATGCGCGCACGGGGACGGGGCGTCGCGGGCAAACCGGGCGCCGGCACCTTCGCGGTGGCGTCCGGCCGGGTCCCCAGCCCCCCGCAGGCTGACAGACCCGAGGCCGCCAGCAGCGCCGCACCCGCCTGCAGCAGCGCGCGCCGCCTCATGGCCGGCCTCCGCGGCTCAGGCTGATGGCCAGTTCGACCGCGGCGAACAGGCTGCCCGGATCGGCGCGCCCCGTGCCGGCGAGATCCAGGGCCGTGCCATGGTCCACCGAAGTCCGCACGATGGGCAGGCCGAGGGTGACATTCACTCCGCCGCCGAAGCTGGCATGCTTGAGCACCGGCAGGCCCTGGTCGTGGTACATGGCGAGCACGGCGTCGCCGCGGGCGAGGGTGTGGGGCACGAAGAGGGTGTCGGCCGGCAGGGGACCGACGAGGTCCATGCCCTCGGCGCGCAGGGCGTCGAGGACCGGCTCGATGACCTCGATCTCCTCACGGCCCATGTGGCCACCCTCCCCGGCGTGGGGGTTGAGGCCCGCCACCAGGATGCGCGGCGCGGCCAGTCCGAAGCGCTCTCGCAGGTCGGCGTGGAGGATGCGCAGCACCTCGGCAAGGAGGGGCTGCGTGATCGCGGCGGGCACGTCCTTGAGGGGCAGGTGGGTGGTGACCAGCGCCACCCGCAGGCCGCCACCCACCAGCATCATGACGACCAGGGGCGTGCCGGTGGCTTCGGCCAGGTATTCGGTGTGCCCCGAGAAAGGCACGCCTGCCTCGCAGATGATGCCCTTGTGCACGGGGGCGGTGACCATTCCGGCGAACTCGCCGCTGCGGCAGCCCGCGATGGCCCGGTCGAGGATATCCAGCACGTAGCGGCCGTTGGCGGCGTCCAGACGGCCCGCCTCTGCGGGGACTGCCAGGGGCACGTGGAGGACTTCCAGGGTGCCGTCACGGGGGGCTGCGGACGGGTCATAGGGGACGACGGCAAGATCCGGCGCCAGCATCTGCGCCCGCGCGGCGAGCAGCTCGTGATCACCGAGGACGACCGGACGGGCCGCCCAGGGCCGGGACGGCAGGGCGACACACAGGTCCGGCCCGACCCCGGCGGGATCGCCGCTGGTGATGGCAAGGACGGGGAGGGAATCAGACATGGGGCTTCAAGAAAATTGCCCGCCGGAAAGGCGGGCGGAAGGATCACGACGGAAATGACTCAAGCGAGCTGTGAGACTGTGATCCGGCCTCCGCGTTCCCGCCGGATCACTTGTCCTCGAGGCGGATATCCACGTAGGCCCGGTCGCGCAGCTGGCGCAGCCAGTCCTGGTAGGCTTCGTCGAGCTTGCGCTCACGCAGGGCATTGCGGGCGGCGTTGCGCTTGCGCTCGTCGGAGACATCCTGCACACGCCGCTCCTCCACCTGGATCAGGTGCCAGCCAAAGGGCGACTGGACCGGTTGGGAGATCTCGCCGGGCTTGAGGGCGTCCATGGCCTGTTCGAATTCGGGCACCGTGTCGCCGGGATAGATCCAGCCCAGGTCGCCCCCCTTGGAGGCGGACAGGTCGGCGGAATGGGCGCGGGCCAGTTCGGCGAAACTGGCGCCCCCCTGAACGATGCGCTCGCGCAGATCCAGCAGGCGGCGGCGGGCATCGCCATCCGACACCACTTCGCTGGTCTTGATGAGGATGTGGCGGGCATGGGTCTGCTGCACCTGGGTGGCGCCGAGGGCATCGCCGCCGCCGCGACGGTCGATCAGGCGGACGATGTGGAAGCCGGCAGCACTGCGCAGGATGGGCGAGGTTTCGCCGGGCTTCATCCGGGTAACCGCATCGGCAAACAGGCCGGGCAGGCGCTCGGCGCTGCGCCAGCCCAGGTTGCCGCCGGACAGGGCGTCGGGCGCATCGGAATAGCTGGCGGCCAGCTTGTCGAAGGGCTCGCCGCGGGCCACCCGGGCCGCCACATCCTCGGCACGGGCACGCAGGCGGGCGAGTTGCTCGGGGGTGGCGCCTTCCGGCGCGCGCAGCAGGATGTGGGCGAGGTTGAATTCTTCCTGGCTCTGGGTGTTTTCGGGATGAGCGAGGAAATTGCTCACCTCGGCATCGGAGACGACGATGCGCGACTCCACCTCCCGCTCGCGCAGGCGGCTGAGGAGCATCTCGGTGCGGATCTCCTCGCGGAAGCGGTCCCAGGTGATGCCATCCTTCTCCAGCGCCTGACGGAATTCCGTCATGGACAGCTTGTTGTTGTCGGCGATGCGCCCGAGGGCCCGGTCGAGGGCCAGATCGTCCACCCTCAGGGAGGTCTCGTTGGCCAGCTGGATCTGCAGCTTTTCCATGATCAGGCGTTCGAGCACCTGACGCTCCAGCACGTCGTCGGCCGGCAGGGGCGTGCCCTGGCGGGTGAGCTGGCGGCTGATCTGCTCGACCTTGAGGCGCAGGTCGGAGCGGGTGACCACGTCACTGTTGACCACCGCCACGATGCGGTCCACCTCAACCGGTCCGGCCGCCCAGGCGGCATGGGTGAAGACGAGCGTGGCAAGCAGGGCAAGGAGACGCATCATGAGACGGCCCGATTGATCAATAGTCATCGTTGGTGAAGAAGGGGCTGGAGCCGGGGTCGCTGATCTTGCCATAACCCGGCACGCTGCGGCGGAGCATGTTGATGGGGTTGGAGCCCAGGCTGGCGAGCCCGCTGAACTCGATCTGCACGAAGAAAGCGCGGGTGGTGTCGGTGGCGGAGGTGGTCAGATGCTGCACGACGGTGCGCGCCACCCAGCAGCCACCGTTGTACTCGAAGCCGGCGATGCCTTCGGTGAGGCGGTGGTCCCGCAGGTTGCGGTTGTAGCGCCCCACGGCGTACCAGTTGCCGGCCAGGGGCCACTGCCCGGTGAGGTCCAGGTCGCGGAAACCGTCGGGGGTGGCGGCCACGGTGGAATAGTTGCGGCGATAACGCCAGCTGGCGTTGAGGGCGCGGGCAAAGCCCGGCTGGTAGCGCACGCCGGCATTGAAGCGCTCGGTCCAGTGGTCCCGCGGGTTGTACTGCCAGCCCGTGTCCAGCTGGGTGCGCGGCGCGATCTGCCCGCCAAAGGCGGCGAGGAAGTCGGCCTGCCCGCCGGTGCGGGCAGCCACGCCGGGCAGGGTGACGCGCTGCTCTTCCAGATAATAGCGCTGCCCGAAGGCGGCCCGGATGACCTCGGCGCCGGTGTTGGGGTTGATCAGCCGGCTCTGCACCGCGGTGGTGATCTGGTTGGCGTTGGAGATGCGATCACCGCCGGTGTAGTAGTTCTCCGCGAAGATCTGCGCGAAGTTGAAGTCGTACACCCCGGAGTCGAAGTTGGGGATGTTGGACTGGTCGCGGTAGGGCACGTAGAGGTAATAGATGCGCGGCTCGAGGGTCTGGGTAAATTCGCGCCCCGCAATCTGTGTGTCCCGCTCGAAATTCACGCCGCTGTCCACCGACAGGATGGGCAGGCTGCGCTGGATGGAATCCGGCCCGGTACTGGTGCGCCGATCCAGGTTGTATTCGGTGGCATGCACGCCGACCTTGGGTGTGACATAGAACGCGGACGTGACCAGCGGCAGGGACAGCTGCGGGTACAGCGTCAGACGCCGGCCCTCGTCCTGTGTCGGATGGCTGAAGGCCACGAATTCGCTGTTGAACAGGAAGGCGGTGCCCCCCGGCAGCTCGGGCCGGTTGGCCGTGAGGGTCAGCTGGGGCAGGCGCTTGTAGGGCACGGAGACGGCGGCCCCGTTGGGATCCTGCAGGGTCTGCCAGGCCTGCAGCATGCCGGTGGCGTTCCACCAGCCGCCACCGTAATACCCCACGCTGCCCTGACGCAGCAGGTTGACCTGGGAGGTGAGGGACAGCCGGGAGCTGAGATCGATGAAGTAGCGCGGATCGGACACGCCACTCACGTCCACGGCAGTCACCCAGCCGGTGGGCGTCGTCTCGTTGTGACGGATCTGCCCGGCGAGGCGGCTGCGGTTCTCGACCTGATCGTTGGGCATCCATTCGACGAAGGACATGCCCTTCGCGGTGGGCGTCATGTAGCGCACTTCGTCGCGGATCTGCAGTCCGCGGCGCCCCATCAGGCGGGGCGTGATGGTGGAATCGTAGTTCGGGGCGATGTTCCAGTAATACGGCACCGCCAGGTCGAAGCCCACCTTGTTGGACGTGCCGAAACTGGGCGCCAGCAGGCCGGACTGGCGCTGGTCACCCAGCGGAAAATCGGCCCAGGGCAGGTAGACGACCGGCACATCCTTGAAGTACAGCGTGCCATTGTTGGCCTCGCCCACCTCCCGGTCGAAGTCGAGCTGGAGTTCCCGGGCGCGCAGGTACCAGTCCGGACGGTCCGGCTTGCAACTGCTCCAGGTGCCATTGAGGAAGCGGAACTGATTTTCGCCTTCCAGCTCGAGGGACTCCGCGGATCCATGCCCGGAGATGGGCTGGCGCCGCCCCTGCTGGGTCGTGTCGAACTGCTGACCGGGCCTGGGCGGGCGGGGCGGGCGGAAGATCTCGTAGCTGGGGGTATCGAAGGTTCCGACCTGTTCCTGCACCTTGAAGCGCGCGTGGGGCCCGGTCATCACATCGTCACCGCGGGTCATGCGGACGTTGCCCGTCGCCTCCACCTCGTCGGTGAGCTCGAAGTACTGGAGCCGGTCGCCTTCCACACGGGTACCGTCCCGCAGCAGCACGGCGCGCCCTTCGGCGGTGACGTCAAAATCCTGGCGCCCAAACACCTTGTCGGCGGTGATCACGGATTCGCCATTCTTGACCGGGGCCGGCGCAGGGCCGGAGCGGGTCGCCACCGCAGCGGCCACCGGTTGCGGCGGCGCGGAGGGTCCCGCCGCCGGGACGGGTGCGGTCACGACTGCCGCGGCCGCAGACGCGGCACCGGGCGCCTCCGACCGCGCGGACGGCGCGGCGATCACCGGCGGCGCCGCGACGGCGGGTTCGGGGACTGGCGCCGCCTTGCGGGAACGGATCGCCTCCGGCTTGCCCAGCAGGGCGGCCGGCACCTCGAAGGGGGGGAGGCTTTCGGCTCCTGCGCGCCCTCCCAGGGCGAACAGGGCGACGGACAGGAAACGCAACTGGAAACGTGGCTTCATCCGGAGGCTGGCACGGTGACGGCGAGCGGCATCGAGCCGGTCGCGCGGTTTGATAAACTTGCCAATTTTACACGAACGATACCCTGACTCCCGTGGAACGACGCCAACAACTCCAGTCCTGGCTTGCCGCCGAATTCCCCGGCCGCGCCTTCGATCTCGCCCCGGCCAGTGCCGACGCCAGCTTCCGGCGCTATTTCCGCGTCACCTTCGCCGACGATCCGCAGCCCGTGATCGTCATGGACGCGCCCCCCAGCCACGAAGACTGCCGTCCCTACCTGCGCGTCGCCGAGCTCTTCGGCGGTGCCGGCGCCCATGTGCCCACTGTGCACAAGCAGAACCTCGAAGAAGGCTTCCTGCTGCTCTCCGACCTGGGCGCCACCACCTACCTGGACGCCCTCACCGCCGACAACGCCGCCCACCTCTACGCCGACGCCCTCGGCGCGCTGATCTGCATCCAGCACGCCAGCCGCCCCGGCGTGCTGCCCGACTACGACCGGGCGCTGCTGCTGCGCGAGATGGAACTCTTCCCCGTCTGGTACGTGGGCCGCCACAAGGGCGTCACCCTCAGCGATGAGCAGTCCCAGGCCCTCTACGACGTCTTCGACCGCATCGCCGACGTCAACCTGGCCGAACCCAAGGTCTTCGTGCATCGGGACTTCCACAGCCGCAACCTGATGGTGTCCACGCCCAACCCCGGCGTGCTGGATTTCCAGGACGCCGTCTATGGCCCCCTCAGCTACGACCTGGTGTCCCTCTTCAAGGACGCCTACATTCACTGGGAGGAGGATTTCGTCCTCGACATGCTCGCCCGCTACTGGGAAACCGCCCGCGACCTGGGCCTGCCCGTGCGCGCCGATTTCGCAGAATTCCACCGGGACTTCGAATGGATGGGCGTGCAGCGCCACATCAAGGTCCTCGGCATCTTCGCCCGCCTCTATCACCGGGACGGCAAGGATGGCTACCTGAAGGACATGCCCCTCGTCATGCACTACCTGCGCAAGGCCTGCGAACGCTACGGCGAGCTCCGGCCCCTGCTGCGCCTGCTGGAGCAGATCGATCCCCTCGTCACCGAGACCGGCTATTCCTTCTGAACCATGAAAGCGATGATCCTCGCCGCCGGCCGCGGCGAACGCATGCGCCCCCTCACCGACACCTGCCCCAAGCCGC
>DAOQMM010000061.1:0-21239 GCA_035335645.1 Rhodocyclaceae bacterium
ACCTACCAGTGCCGCAAGCCGGAGGATCTGGCCTATACCCTGGCGCACCTGCCCGAGCTGGTGGTGAAGGAAGTCCATGGCGCCGGGGGCTACGGCATGCTGGTCGGCCCGGCCGCCAGCACGGCGGAGATCGAACGCTTCCGCGGCCTGTTGACGGCGCATCCGGCGCGTTACATTGCGCAGCCCACACTGGCCCTGTCCAACTGCCCGACCTTCGTCGAAAGCGGTGTGGCCCCGCGCCATCTGGACCTGCGCCCCTTCGTGCTCTCCGGCAAGGATGTGGACATGGTGCCGGGCGGCCTGACCCGCGTGGCGCTGACCGAAGGTTCCCTCGTCGTGAATTCATCCCAGGGTGGCGGTACCAAGGACACCTGGGTGCTGGAGGAATAAGAACATGCTCTCAAGAACCGCCGATCACCTCTTCTGGATGGCCCGCTACATTGAGCGGGCAGAGAACCTGGCCCGCCTGCTCGACGTGACCTGGCAGAATTCCCTGGTGCCCCAGGCGCCGGCCGCCGCGTCCGAGAACTGGCGCGCGGTGATCGCCCTGAACAGTCTGGAGACGGCCTACTCCGCCAAACATGGCAACGAGACCACCGCCGACAAGGTGCTGCACTTCATGGTGAGCGACCCGGCCAATCCGGCGTCCATCTTCTGCTGCCTGCGGGCGGCCCGTGAGAATGCCCACGCGGTGCGCGGCACCATCACGTCCGAGATGTGGGAGACCCTCAACGCCACCTGGATCGAACTGCGTGGCCAGTCCCACGAGCAGCGCATGGCCAACGGTCCGGGCGAGTTCTTCGACTGGGTCAAGATGCGGGCCTCCCTCAACCGCGGCACCACGTCCGGCACCATGCTGCAGGATGAGGCCTACAACTTCATCCGCCTCGGCACCCTGCTGGAGCGGGCCGACAACACGGCGCGCATCCTTGACGTGAAGTTCCACGTACTGCTGCCCGTCAACCACGACAGCGAGGACGCCATCACCGACTTCTACCAGTGGGGTGCCCTGCTGCGTTCGGTGTCCGGCTTCGAGGTCTATCGCAAGGTCTATCGCGACGTGATCACGCCGGAACGGGTGGCCGAGCTGCTGGTCCTGCACCCGGACATGCCCCGTTCGCTGCACTTCTGCCTGCGCGGCGTGGTCAAGAACCTGGATCTCCTCGCCAACAGCCATTCCGGCGAGACCCAGCGGCGTGCGGGCATGCTCTACGCGCGGCTGCGGTACGGGTGTGTGGAGGACTTCCTGGCAGGCGGCCTGCACGAGTTCCTGTCCGACTTCATGGATCGCATCTACGAAATCGGCGCAGGGATCAACCGCGACTTCCTGGCGCCCGTCGAGGGTCTGCAATGACCTACTGCGTGGCCATGCGTCTGGACGCAGGGCTGGTCTTCCTGTCGGATTCGCGGACCAATGCGGGGGTGGACCAGATCAACACCTTCCGCAAGATGCAGGTCTTCGAAAAGCCCGGGGAGCGGATGCTGGTCCTGCTGTCCGCGGGCAACCTGTCCATCAGCCAGTCGGTGGTCAACCTGCTGCGGGAGCGGCTGGAGCAGTCGCGGGGGCCGAACCTCCACACGGTCAAGAACATGTTCGAGGCCGCCCGCCACGTGGGCGACTGCCTGCGCGAGATCCACGCCCGCGACGCGCAGGCGCTGCGGGACTTCGGCATCGACTTCAACGCCTCGCTGATTCTCGGCGGCCAGATCGCCGGCGAGGAGCCGCGCCTGTTCCAGATCTACGCGGTGGGGAATTTCATCGAGGCGACCCGCGAGACGCCTTACTTCCAGATCGGCGAGTCGAAATACGGCAAGCCGATCCTGGACCGGGTCATCACCAGCGAAACGCCCATCGACCAGGCGGCCAAGTGCGCGCTGATCTCGATGGATTCCACCATCAAGTCCAACCTGACGGTGGGGCTCCCGCTCGACATGCTGATCTATGAACGGGATGCGCTGAAGGTTGGCAAGCAGGTGACGATCACTGCGCAGAACGCGTATTTCAACGACCTGCGGAACCGTTGGGGCGAGTGCCTGCGCAACGCCTTCGAGGAGCTCCCCGCGCCGGACTGGGACGCGTCCTTCTAGAACGACGAGCCGGGTTCCTGCAGAAAGGCGTCTTCGGCCGCGGTCGAGGCCCGCCCCAGCACCGCATTGCGATGCGGAAAGCGGCCCCAGCGGGCCACAATGTCCCGATGGCGGCGGGCATAGTCGGCGTACCCGTCGAAGATCGGCTGGAGCGGCACGGCCACCTCGGCCGCGAGCGCTTCGAACAGGGTGACCGACAGGGCCTGGTCGTCCGCGTCTTCAGAGTGTTCCAGAGGCAGGTAGAAGAACACCCGCTCGATGGGGCGCAGGGCCCGGTCTTGGCCGTGGGCGAGTCCTTCGCGGCACAGGCGGCGGGCCGTCGCATCGAACGCGAATGCCTGCGCCGTGCCGCGGAAGATGTTGCGCGGGAACTGGTCGGTGACGAGGATCAGCGCCAGACGGCCGGCCGGTGTGGCCGCCCACCCGTCCAGGCGCCCCGCCAGGGCATCGTCCGGCAGGTGACCGTAGCGACGGGCCATCTCCGCATCGACGGCGCCGTCCTTGCCCCACCACAGGCCGGCCTGGCGGGCGGCGGTGACGGCATCGTCCGGATCGGTTCCGAACCAGAAGTGGACAAGGGATTGCGGGTTTTCCATGGCGCGCTCCTGGGGGCGGAGGGGCCATGATGCCGCGGATTTGCGCCCGCGTCATGGGGGCGACGTTCAGGTGACCGGATCGACGGCCCCGGCCGCCGTGCGCTGGCGCAGCCAGATGGCAAATTCCCGCGGAGGGAGGGGCGCGCTGAGCAGATAGCCCTGCATCTCGTCGCACCCCTGCTGCTGCAGGAAGTCGGCCTGGGCCTGGGTCTCCACGCCTTCTGCGACGACGCGGATCTTCAGGTTGGCCGACAGGCCGATGATGGCGGTGGCGATGGCACTGTCCTCGGGATCCTCCGGCGTGTCCTTGACGAAGGAGCGGTCGATCTTGAGGGCGTGAACGTTGAAGCGCTTGAGATAGGCGAGGGACGAGTGGCCGGTGCCGAAGTCGTCGATGGCCAGCTGGATGCCCATGGTACCCAGGCGCGAGAGGATGTCGCGGCTCTGCTCGCTGTCCTCCATCAGCATGCTCTCGGTCAGCTCCACCTCCAGGTCGGCCGGCGCGAGGCCGTGTTCGGCAAGCAGGCCGGCGATCTGTTCGGGCAGGTTGGGCTGACGGAACTGGCGGGCCGACACATTCACGGCGAGGCGCAGAGGCGGCAGCCCGGCAGTCTTCCAGGCTGCGATCTGGGCACAGGCGGTGCGCAGCACCCAGGTGCCGACCTGGTTGATCAGCCCGATGTCCTCGAGAATCGGAATGAAGCGGTCCGGCCCGATGCGCTGTCCCGAGGACGGTGTCCATCGCAGCAAGGCCTCCACGCCGGTGACGCGGCCACTGCGCAGGCAGGCCTTGGGCTGGTAATGGAGGTGGAACTCGCGCCGCTCCAGGGCGTGCCGCAGGCTGGCCTCCAGGGCATGGCGCTCGGCCATCTCGGTATTGAGTTCGTCGTTGTAGAAGAAATAGGTGTTGCGCCCCAGTTCCTTGGCCCGGTACATGGCCATGTCAGCCTGCTTGACGAGCCCGTCGAGATCTTCGGCTTCGTGGGGATAGAGGGTGACGCCGATGCTGGTGGAGATGTACAGGCGCTCGCCATGGATCTCGAAGGGCTGGGCGATGGCGGCCAGGATGCGGGTGGCGACCTGGGCGGCGGCGGCGGGGCTGGTGATGTCCTCCACCAGCACCGTGAATTCGTCGCCCCCCAGGCGTGACACGGTGATGCTTTCGGTGGATTCGTCCAGCGTGGCGCGGCTGACGGTGTCGGTGCTGCGCAGGTTGGCGATGAGGGCGTTGGCCACGTGCCTGAGGAGCTGATCGCCTGCCTCGTGGCCGAGGGTGTCGTTGATGTTCTTGAAGCGGTCCAGGTCGAGGAACATCAGGGCCAGCTGACGGCCATTGCGCCGGGTACGGCCCATGGCCCGTTCCAGGCGCTCGCGGAACAGGCTGCGATTGGGCAGGCCGGTCAGGCTGTCGTAGTTGGCCAGGTAGGACAGGCGCCGCTCGGCCTGCTTGCGTTCGGTGATGTCGCGCAGGATGGCGATGAAGTGGGGGCGGTCCGCCAGACGGGCCTCATTGACGCTCATCTCCACCGGGAAGGCTTCGCCCGAGGCGCGGAACGCCGTGGTCTCCCCTTGCCCCGTGGTGAAGGCGGTACCCTGCTCCTCGCCGCTGAACGGGCGCAGCAGATCGGTGATGAACATGCCCGGCAGGTGCTCGAGGGGCCGGCCGAACATGCGCGCCACGGCCGGGTTGCAGGAGGTGATGCGCCTGTCCGGCGTGAACAGGGCGATCCCTTCCACCGCGTTCTGAAAGACGACGCGCAGCTGTTCCTCGGCCTCTTCGCGCGCCTTGCTCTCTTCCCGCTGCAGGGCGGCGACGGCGCGACGCAGGGCCCGCAGGGGCAAAACGCGCAGGGAGCCGTAGATGGTGAAGCCCAGGGCCACGCCCAGCAGGGCGACAAGACCGGTGCGGACCAGCGTGGGGCGGAGGGAGCGGGTGATGATCACCTCGCCGACCGCTCCGTCGGGGCCCCGCAGCGCCGCCGCCCGCTCGACGACCAGTCTGCCGAGGGGCGCGCCGGTGGTGGCGATCGGCTGCTGGGCTGCATCCACGATGCGGCGCTGCTCCGGGACATCGCTGGGGGCGAGGTCGGTGTCCAGCAGGCCGCCGACTTCCTGGTGCCATGCGTCGGGGCTGGCCGCGATCAGCTGGGTGACGAAGGCGGCGTGCAGCCGAGCGGCCATGGCCGCATCGCGCAGTTCGGCCTCGCGGGCAAGCAGGAAGTATCCGGTCGGCGCGGCAATGGCGACCAACAGCGCGGTGACGGTGGCGATCCAGGTGATGACCGGGACGAGCCGGGCTTCGTTCTGCCAGACCCGGGTCCTGGCGGGGCCTGCGGTATTCATCGGGTGTTACCGTTCGATCACCTTGACGGTCTTGTCCACCTGGGAGGCGCGGATGTAGCCAATGGCGTTGCGGTTGCTGGCGACGATGTGCTTCATCTCGCTGTCTTCCTGGGTGACGCGGGGCGGCATGGCTTTGCCGGTGAAGATGTTCTGAGACCAGATCGCGCGCATCGCGGCCGGGCTCTTGCCGATCACCGCGGTGTAGAAGGTCTTGCGCAGTTCACTGTCCTGGCCGTAATCGAGCAGGAAGATCGGCGATCCGTCCGGCCAGCCCTTGACCGCGCCGGTATACACCTTGACGACGTAGGCGCGGTCGATGACGTTCGGATTCTCCGGGTTGATGATGACAACCATCTCGTCGGCGCTCCGGACGCTGAAGGGGGCGCCGAGCAGGACCAGAAGGGTGGCGGCGCGGCAAAGGGACTGCCGGACGCGCGAGGAGGAGAACGGGAGGGACATCAGAACACCCTGTCGTAGCTGATGGTGAGGAGTCGGGCGTCGCCGTGGAGGCTGCCGAAACCCGGTTCGGTCTTGTCGGTCCAGACGTCTGCCTGGACCTTGAGGGCGCTCTCTTCGGTCAGGTCGTACCGCAGCACCGCCGACCAGGTGCCATGCCGCTCTGGCACGCCCGCCGTGTCGAGCTGCTGGCGGTAGTCCGATCGGGACAGCAGCGGTTGCCACGGGCCATGACGGTAGCCGACGGCGATGAGGTTGGCGTAATCCTTGCCGTAATCCTGCGTGCGGTTGATGTACAGGAATTCGCCCCGGGCAAACCAGTTGCCGCTGTCGACGCCCATGGACAGGCCCTGGATGACCTGTCGCTTGCGGTCTGAAAAGGCCGTCTCGCCCAGGGACACCACCTTGTTCTGGGTGTAGGACTGGATGCGCACCGCCCGCAGCGTCAGCCAGTCGCGGCTGAGGGTGACTTCGGTGCCGAGGATGTCGGACCAGCGCACGTCGGTGCGCGAGAACTTGCCGTTGTAGATCTGCCAGTAGCCGCTGTCGTGGCGCGTCTCGTTGCCGCCGAACACCTGAACCGCGCTGCCCCAGGCGCCCCACTGCTCGCGCCAGACCAGGCTGGCGCCGTCATAGTTGACGATCTCCCAGCCGTACAGCTGCGGTGGGAGATGCACCCAGGGCAGCGCGAAGCCCACATCCTGGGCTTCGGAATAGCTGAACAGGGGCAGGCGCTTTCGGCCGATCTGGGCGGTGAGGTTGCCACTCAGCTCCGCCGTGGCATAGAGCCATTCCAGGTCGGCAGCGCCATTGGCCGCACCGCGGGCGACGGCCTGGCCGGTCAGGGCAAAGCGCCCCTGGGCGGCACTGACCGTGCCCTGCAGGCCCAGTCGCGAATCCGGTCCCGCCCGCCACTGCCCGGATTCGTAGACGCCGCGCTGGGCGTAGTCGGAGATGAAGCAGGGGCAGCGGAAGCCCTGATCGACCGAGGCGTCGTGGGTGCCACTGAGGACGCGGCCGGCCGCGAGGGTCATGAAGCCGGTGCCGGTGAAGTCGAGGCCGCCGGCTTCGAGGGCCAGGGCCGGGAGGGGGAGGCTCAGGACGCCTAAAGCCGTGGCGCGCGCAAGTTGCCGGAGGTGCAGCACGGGGAAACTCCAGATTTTTGTTGTTGTGGAATGCCCGGGCTGGACAGGGGGGACGCTGCCTGACCCTGGGGCTCGGTAACCTGGATTTCTTACGGCTCGGCGCAGAGATTCTTGACCGATGAAGTGTGAATTTGTGCGTTGCAGCGACGTATCCTGGACGGGGCCGCGCGCCCAGATGTGGCCGCAGGACTTTGCGTCCCGCGGGATGAGGTGCAAGGTCTCAGCGCTTGATCCGGGCGATCAGGAAGGGCTGAAGCTGACCGGCCATGTCGGCGGCGGCCGCGGCAAAGCGGGTCGGGTCGACGGTGGTTTTATAGCTGTTGTCGGCGATGGTGCCGGTGAGGCTCTTGGCCATGCTGCCCAAGAGTCCTCCGATGCCTGCCTTGGCGTCCCGCTCTGTGGTGGCATTCTGAACGCCGCCGCCCGCCAGGAAGTCGGCTTCGCCGGGAATCGTCTCGTCGAGCCGTACGACCACGTCGCCGTCGTAGGGGCGGTAGCCGCCGGTGATGGCGTTGATGCGCTTCGATTCGCGGGCATAGCCGGCATCACCGTCGGGCAGCCGCACGGCCAGGCGCGTCTCCTCGTCGCGCAGGTACATCTGGGCGGTGGCGCCCGTACGGGAGGTGGCCGTTGTCGAGAAGTGGGCCGTGCTGATGGCGTCCCAGTCGGTGGAGGCGGTGGCGTTGCCGAAGCCGATGAGGTACCAGACCTTCACGACATGGGCGTTGAGCGCCTTGGCAAGCTGTACTTCCAGCCCGGCCGCGTAGCTGCTGTTTCCTGCAAATCTGGCGCGGTCGCTCCACCCGAGGGCGGGTGCCTGCAGTTCGCCCTTTTCCTGGCGAGTGTTGGCGAAGGTGCCCTGTTCGGACAGGGGCGGAACATAGGGTTTGAGCGCCGTCGGGCCGACGATCAGGCTGTGGCCTTCCTTGTTGCCAAAGTGGTAGCCCTGCGGCCAGCCCATGGTCTCGCGCAATTTCTGATAGGCCGGCTGGGCGAGGACCTGCGCTTCCGGCACGACCTCGAATCCGGCCGCGGTGAGATCGGTGACGAGCTTTTTGTAAACCTGATTGGCCGCTTGTTCGAGTTGTCGTGGGTCAAAGCCCGCAAGTTCGTTGTCCGAAAAGGAGTCTCCGCGCTTGAGGTACATCTTGGACAGGCGCCCGGTGATGTGTTCGGCGAAGACCTTGGTCTGGAATTCCAGGATTACGTTGGTGATCGCCACCCGCCTGGTCTGGCCGATGCGCTCGGCGGTGCTGTCGGTGAATTCCACCTTGGGCGAGCCGCTCAGACGAGGGCCCTCGTCGGCCGTCGCTGCAGGGGCAGACAGGATGCCTGCCGAGAACATCAGCGCGCAAAAGGCGCCCTTGCCAGTGATCATGTCGGTCTCCGGTGTCGAGTGTGCAGTGATTTCACTCTCGCGCACGGAGTCCCTGACCACAAGGGTGCCATTTGCTACAGGGCGGGACACCGATCACGCTGACCTGTAGATGGGGGGCCGACCGCGGGTCGGTGGGCGCGCCGCGCGGTCGACGGGGTCCGGTGCGGACCTGCGCCTGGCTCAGCGAATCACCGGCTGTCCGGGGCGGCGTTCCTTCAGCGCGAGGCGGGGCGTGGCAGATGCCTGCAGGTCGACCTCGTCCCCGACGATGCTGGCTGCTTCCTGGAGCAGGACGTCCTTGCGCTCCTTGCGCGCCTTCTCGGCCGCGAGGTCCGCGGCGAGGCTGCGCTCGCCGGCCTGCAGTCCGTCGTCCCGCAAATTGGCCAGCTTGTCCTTTGTGCCGGTCTTTTCGCGGGCCTTGAGGCGGGCCTCCTGGGTGTCCCGCTCTTTGCGCCGCTCGGCCTCGTTGA
This sequence comes from Rhodocyclaceae bacterium, assembly GCA_035335645.1. Classification (GTDB taxonomy): domain Bacteria; phylum Pseudomonadota; class Gammaproteobacteria; order Burkholderiales; family Rhodocyclaceae; genus Zoogloea. The sequence goes on from DAOQMM010000061.1 coordinate 8,477, forward strand.
GGGAGATCTGTTTGCTGTCCCGGAGCCGGCGGAACTCGGCCACGTCTTCCAGGAGATATTGAAAATCCTTGTCGCGGGCCACGCGGGCCTGATGGCGGCGCTGCAGATCGGGCACCAGGGGCACCACATTGCCGGCCGGCGTGAACGGGGCGGCGTCGATCTTGACCCACGGCAGGGCATTGTCGAAGCTGGATTCGCCATAGCTCTCGTCGTCGCTGACGGACGGCAGGCGGATGTCCGGCGTGACGCCGCGCAACTGGGTGGTTCCGCCGTTCACGCGGAAGAACTGGGCGACGGTCATCTTCAGCTCGCCGAAGCGGGGCTTGTCGTTGCGGACCACCTCGTCGAGGTTGACCAGGGTCTGCACCGTGCCCTTGCCGAAGCTGGGCTCACCGAGGATGGCGGCGCGGCCGTAGTCCTGCAGGGCGGCGGCGAAGATCTCGGAGGCCGAGGCCGAGCCGCGGTTGATGAGCACACCCATGGGGCCGTCCCAGGCCACGCCGGCGCGCTCATCGCTTTCCACGCCGATGCGTCCGTCGGCGCGACGCTGCTGCACCACGGGGCCCTTGTCGATGAACAGGCCGGTCAGTTCAACGGCTTCCCGCAGGGAGCCGCCGCCGTTGTTGCGCAGGTCGACGAGCACGCCATCCACCTTGTCCTTGCGCAGTTCGTCGAGGAGGCGGGCCACGTCGCGGCTGGCGCTGCGGTAGTCCTTGTCGCCGCGGCGGCGGCCCTCGAAGTCCTCATAGAAGGCGGGCAGGGTGATGACGCCGACCTTGCGCGCACCGGCACCTTCGCCGACTTTGAGGATGGATTTCTTGGCGGCCTGTTCTTCGAGCTTGATCTTGTCGCGCACCAGCACGACCTGCTTGTGGCGACCATCCGGGCCGGCGTCGGCGGGCAGGATGTCGAGACGGACCTTGGTGTCCTTCTCGCCGCGGATCAGCTTGACGGCCTCGTCCACGCGGGTGCCCAGCAGGTCCACGAGTGCGCCGGATTCGCCCTGGCCGACGCCGACAATGCGGTCGCCGGGGGCGAGCTGGCCGGAGCGGGCGGCGGGGCCGCCGGGGACCAGCTCACGGATGGTGATGTACTCGTCCCGCTCCTGGAGCATGGCGCCGATGCCCATCAGGGACAGGCGCATGCCGATGTCGAAGTCTTCCGAGGCGGCGCGACCCAGGTAGTTGGTGTGCGGCTCGATCGACATGGCGTAGGCGTTCATGAAGATCTGGAAGACGTCATCGGCCTTGTTGCGACCGGCACGGGCAAGGGAGTTGTCGTAGCGCTTCTCGAGGGTCTCGCGGATGGCCTTGTCATCCTTGCCGGCCAGACGCAGGCGCAGCCAGTCGTTCTTGACGCGCTTGCGCCAGAGGTCGCGGGCCTCGGCGTCGTCCTTGGGCCAGGGCGCCTTGTCGCGGCTGTAGCCGTAGCTCTCCTTCACATTGAAGTCGAAGCTGCCGGCGAGCACTTCCCGCGCCTGGGTGAGGCGCTCGAGGACGCGCTGCTCGAAGCGCTGGAAGATGGCGAAGGGGACGCCCAGGTTGCCCTGCAGGATGGCGTCGTCCAGCGTGGTGCGGGCGTCGGCGAAGGCGTCGATGTCGGCCTGGGTGAAGAACAGGCGCTCCGGGTCGAGGGACTTGAAGTAGCGCTCGAAGATCTTTTCCGACAGGGCGTCGTCGAGGGGAACCGCCTTGTAATGGTAGCGGGCGAGGAGCTGGGAGCTCAGGTAGGCGGTCTGGGCGTGGTCCTGGGTCGGCGCGAGGCGGTTGGGCGGCGTCGCCGTTTCAAGGGCGGCCGCGGCAGTGGCGAAGGCGATCGCCGCCAGGCTCCAGGTCAACTTCTTGTTCACACAAATCTCCTGCTCGTCGGCCTGTGGGGCGATGTCGGCGTCAACGGGTGCGCGTCATCAGACCGCTTTATCGGCCGTCGTGGAGCATTCTTTCATGTTCGTGAACAATGGGCCACCCGCGGCGACGGACGGGCGGTTTGCGCCGCCGCGGGGTCAGGCCGCGGGCAGGGACTTGATCCAGGCGCGCTGGGCTTCCTGGCGACGCTTGTCGGCGAGGCGCTCGATGATCCGCGGGCAGACCTCTTCGAAGGGCATGAGGCCGCTCGGGAAGATCTCGTCGCAGCGCAGGATGTGCAGGCCGATGGGGGATTCGAGCACCTCCGACACGGCGCCGAGGGCGAGGGCGAAGGCGGCGGGTTCGAGCTCCGGGTAGAGCTGCTTGCGCTTGACCACGCCGAGCAGTCCGCCGTCCATGGCGGTGGGGCACTGGGAGTGGCGCAGGGCCGCCTTGGCAAAGGCTTCGGCGCTGCCCAGGCCGCGCAGGCCGTCCAGGGTCTTGTGGGCGCGGGCCTTCTCGTTACCGCCGTTGAAAGTGATGAGGATGTGGCGCAGGCGGCGTGCCTCGGGTCGATCGAAGGCTTCGGGGTGGAGGCGGTAGTAGATTTCGGCATCCACCGCGCTGACCGGCTCGGCGGCGGAGGCCACCTTCTCGAGGACACCTTCCACCCGCAGGTCACGCTCGACGGCCTTGTCCAGTTCACCCTCGGAGAGGCCGATGCGCTCCAGATCGCGGATGAGGTCGTCCTCGCTGGGATAGCGGCCTCTGATCTCGTCCACGCGCTGGCGCAGGGTGGCTGCCGGGATGGCGACCTGAGCCGCTTCGGCACTGGCGAGGATGCGCAGCTCGATGCGGTCCTGCTTGCGGGCGATGTCGCCGACGCGGATCCGCTCGGGCTCGGACAGGGCGTCGGGCGCCTTCTGGAACATCTCCCAGGCGAGTTTCAGTTCGAGATAGCCGTGCAGCATGGGGTTCATTCCTCCGCGGGGGCCTCCGCCGTTGCGGATTCGAGCAGGGATTCGGGAATCTGCAGGATGCGGCCGGGCAGGCTGTCGAAGTGGATGTGGTAGGCCACGCCGCCGGGGGCGTCACGGATCACCTTGATCACTTCGCCGGTGGCGCCGGCCGTGATGAGCATCTCGCCGCCGACGGAGAGGCCCTTGACCGCCCGGACCTTGTCGCGGAACTCGAAGCGCGACGGGGTCCAGGGCTCGTCGGCGCCGATGAGCTCTTCCTCGCGGCAGCCGACGATCTTGCCTTCGTCCAGGAAGTTCACCGAGTAGATGACCTGGTCCTGGAGGAAGGTGCCCACGTCCACCACGTAGCCGATGCTGCCCCGGCGCACCAGGAAGGCGCCGGGGTCGAGGCCCGGATAGGTGCCGTCGTTGCGCACGTTGCGGGTCAGGCGGACGGCTTCGCCGTACTCCCAGCGGGCGTCCATCATGACTGGAAGACCTTGTCGATGGATACGAAGGAGGTCATGCCGCCTTCCGGCGTGCTGGTGTTCTGGAACACCGCGAAGACCTTCTCGGTGAGGGCGTCGGAGTTCACGAAGTCGGTGTAGGCGCGGGTCAGCCACTGGCGATAGATGTCGGTACGGGCGGCCTCGTCTTCGGGCATCTCCTTGGCCTGCTTGGCCAGGTAGTCGTGGAAGCGCTGCAGGATGTGCAGGCGGTTCACATGCACGACGGACTGGTCGTAGGGCACGCCGAAGTAGTTCAGGAAATCTTCGGCGGACACCAGTTCTTCCATGGCTTCGTCGAGGGTCAGGGTATCGTCCATGGGGGCCTCCTCAGGCTGCGACAAGGGATAGATCGGATTCGTCGGGGTTTTCGAACGTTGCAATGACTTCCAGCAGCTTGCTGGCGCCGAGCTGGTCGCGGCTATCCACCGCGGCCAGTACGTGCAGGCGGGCGCGGGATTCCTCGATGCGTCCCAGGCGCAGCAGCACCACGCTGGCGGCCTTGAGGGCCAGCAGGTAGAAGCGCAGCAGGCCGAAGGAGATCGCCGCGGCGATGGCCAGCGAGGATTCGTCGAGGGATTCCCAGTCCGGCAGGCTGAGCTGACGGCCCGAGAGGTACATGGCCCGCTCGGCGACCCGCAGGGCTTCCTCCAGGCGGTGCTGGTAGAAGTAGAAGCGGTACAGGCCGACAAGGACGGTCAGGTTGTCCGGCACCATCAGGTTGGCCCGCAGCAGGGCAATCTCCGCGTCGGGCTGGCCGTATTCGCGGGAGGCCTGGGCGAGCATCTCTTCGGCTTCGGGAGGCAGATCCTCCTCGAAGTAGAGCTTGCACTCGGAAAAGTCGAGCAGATCCATGGAGACCTCAGTGCATGGACTCGTGCTCGCAGCACAAGTCGCCGGCGGAACAGGTCTGGCACTGTCCGCTGTGATCGGGGGGAGGCGCCTCGTGGCGCAGTTCGGCCAGTTCCTTCTCCAGGGTTTCGATGCGTTCGATCAGGCAGGCGATGGACTTGGCCACCGGATCGGGCAGCACGTTGTGATTCAGATCCACGCCGTCCTCGCTGCGGGCATGGCGGGTATCGACGATGCGGCCGGGGACGCCCACCACGGTGCGGTCGGCCGGGACGTCCTTCACCACCACCGAGTTGGCGCCGACGCGCACGCGTTCGCCGATGACGATGGGGCCGAGGATCTTGGCGCCGGCCCCCACCACCACGCCGCTGGCCAGGGTGGGGTGACGCTTGCCCTTGTTCCATGAGGTGCCGCCCAGGGTCACGCCGTGGTACAGGGTGACGTCGTCGCCCACCTCGGCGGTCTCGCCGATCACCACGCAGGCGCCGTGGTCGATGAAGAAGCGGTGGCCAATGGTGGCGCCGGGGTGGATGTCCACGTTCGTCAGCGTACGGCTGAGAAAGGACAGGAAGCGCGCCGGGTAGCGCCAGCCGGCACGCCACAGGCGGTGCGACACGCGGTGCAGCAGGATGGCGTGCACGCCGGGGTAGGTGGTGAGCACTTCCAGCGTGGAGCGGGCGGCCGGATCGCGCTGGAAGACGCAGGCCAGGTCTTCCTTCAGGAGATCCAGGAGGCCCGGCTGGGCCGGCGTCGGAGCGATGATGGTCATGGCGTCAGGCATGGAAGTGACTCCTTTCGGAGGCCAGCAGGCGGCGCAGGTCGGCCGCTTCGGGGGGGTGCTTGTGATCGGCCACGAAGGCCCGCACGCGGGTGAGCAGGGCCTGGGCTTCGCGCTCGTCCAGGGGGATGCCCAGCTCGGCAAAGACCACCTGCACGGCGCGCGAGCCAGAGTGCTTGCCGAGGACGATGCGGTGGGAGCGGCCCACCTCGCGGGGGTCGAAGCCCTGGTAGTTGTCCGGATGCTTGAGCAGGCCATCCACGTGGATGCCGGCCTCGTGGCAGAAGGCGCCGGGTCCCACCACGCTCTTCTGCCAGGGTACGGCGCGGCCGGAGGCACTGGCCACCTGGGCGGAGAGGGCGGGGAAGCCTTTGAGGTCGATGCCGGTCTCGATGTTGTGGAGCTTGCGCAGGCCCAGCACCACTTCCTCCAGCGGGGCGTTGCCGGCGCGCTCGCCGAGGCCGTTCACCGTGGTGTTGGCGTGGGTGGCGCCGGCCAGGCAGGCGGCGAGGGTGTTGGCGGTGGCGAGACCCAGGTCGTCGTGGGCGTGGATCTCGATCTCCAGATCGGTGGCCCGGCGCAGGGTGGAGATGCGCTCATAGGTGCCGAAGGGGTCGAGGATACCCAGGGTGTCGGCAAAGCGCAGGCGGCGGGCGCCGGCCCGTTCGGCCGTCTCGGCCAGGGCACAGAGGAAATCCAGGTCGGCGCGGGAGGCGTCCTCGCAGCCGACGCCCACTTCCAGGCCGAGGCTCAGGGCGGCGCCGATGTAGCGGGGCAGCTCCCGCAGCAGCCAGGCCCGGTCCTGCTTGAGCTTGTAGGCCAGATGCTGGTCGGAGGCGGGTACGGAGATGTCCACCAGATGGGCGCCCAGGTCGGCGCAGGCGGCGATGTCGTCCGGGTGCATGCGGCTCCACACCATCAGGCGCGGTGCCAGATCCAGGGCAGCGACGGCGCGGATGGAGTCGCGCTCCTCGGCGCCCATGGCGGGGATGCCGACTTCCAGTTCGGGCACGCCGACGGCGGCCAGCTGGCGGGCGATTTCCAGCTTCTCGTCCAGCGAGAACGCGACCCCGGCCGACTGCTCGCCGTCGCGCAGGGTGGTGTCGTTGATCGTGACGAAGGAAGTCTGGGGCATGGCAATCTCCTTGCCATGGCTTCAGCAAGGACGGTGCCAGCTTTCAAGTGCTTGATTCACTGAAAAAATGCGGAAATGTGTGGCGGGCTGTGGGGTTCAATGTCGAGAACCCGACAATGGCGCTCGAACACCGTAGGGGCGTCTTGCCTGCAGGGCAGACAGACGGTCCGGTGCCCGCAAGGGGCCCCACCGGCGTGACACGGTTGTGGATGGCTGTCCGATGGGCGTACCCGGTGCGGTGGGCGCTAGGAATCCGGGGCAGGGGCCTGCGCGGTGAGGCGGACGTACTGTGGAACGGGATGGGCGCTCATCCCGGTGCGGGGGGCCGTGCTCCGCCCCTCAGACACCCGCAGGGCCGCCCTGGGTGCCGTCGGGCGTTACGGCACCCAGGGTGGCCGGCCGATGCCGGCGCGGGTTCAGACCGAATAGGGCCGATGCAGCCAGTCCCGGACGACGGCCACGTCCTTTTCGGGCAGATAGGCGAAGCCGGCGAGGGCGTCCTCCACCACCGCCTGGGCAACCCAGTAGGGGACGGCCTTGGTGGTGAGCATGTGGAAGTACCAGGCCATGGGATAGCCGACGGCGCGGTTGAAGCGGATCAGGGCGTCCCCCAGGGCGATGCCGCGGGTGCTCTCGCCGGCGCTGAACTCCGGCGGGTGGCCGGCCAGGGTGGCGAGGGGCCGGGCGTGCAGGACCGGCTGCTGGTAACGGTCCTGGTGTTCCTGGGTGAGGATCACCCAGTGGTTGCTGAAAGCGCTGGCGATGCCGGCGCTGCTCCGGTCCCAGTCGGTCAGCAGTCGATGGATCGGTGCCGGTTCGGGCTTCTGGACAAGCATGCGGCGCAGGAAGTCACCTACGTGCTGGAGCCGGCGGAAGGTATAGGTGGGCAGCCCGATGGGCGGCAAGGCGGCGCTGCCCGCGGCGCGGGGCGGGTCGACCAGGTCCTCGACGCTGTCCGGCGTGGTGGCGAAGAGCGCGTGGGCGCGGACCTCCTGCAGGCATTCGATCTCGAGCTGAATAAAGTCTCCGGCGCCTTCGCCGGAGGGGGCCACGAGGTAGTGGGTCTGACCGACCAGGCGCGATGCGTAATGGGCCTGGCCAGCGTAGTCGTCGAGGAGGGCCTCAAGCTCGCCACCGCGGGCGTCCAGTTCCGCATCGACCCAGGCTTCCAGCGAATCGCTCACGCGCTCGCCGGCGCCATCGTAGACGCCCCCCAGGCGATACCAGCCGCCGCGCGAGAAGGCGTGACGGAACTTCCATTCGGGAACGACGCTGCCAAGGGCGGCGACGAGGCCCGCCGGACCGGTGTTGACGGCCGTGTGGGTGCAGGTTTCGACGATGGCGGGGGCGAGGGACTTGCAGTACTCGGGCCAGGCCTGGGGGTCTTTCATGGCAATTTCCTCGAGGGATCAGGCGGCTTGGGAATCCGCCAAACGGGCAAGAGCCGCTTCCCGGACCTCCAGTTCGGGATCCGAAGTGAGCGGCGGCAGAAATTCGAGGGGCGCATTACCCACGGCGGCCAGACGAACCCACCATTCGCTGTCCTGCAGCAGGGCGGCCGCGAGGCCGGGCAGCGCACGTTCGGCGACGATGGCGCGGACTTCCGGCTCGGGATCGTCGGCGAGCATGTGCAGGGCGAAGGGCGGCAGGCGCGATGCAACCACCTTGCGGACCTCCCGCTCGGCGTCCTTGGCCAGCCTGGAGAGCTGGCCGTGGGGCAGGCGGCGGGCGACGGTGGCGCGGATGAGGTAGTCCGGGTCCTGGACCATGCGGGTCAGGAGCGGCTCGGGGAGGCGCGAGGCGACCGACAGGCGGACTTCCCGGTCCGGGTCGCCCAGCATCGAGTCCAGTTCGTCGGCGGGAATGCGCGTGGCCACGACGCGGCGGACGACTTCGTCCGGGTCGCTGCGCAGGCCGCGGATGGCCTCGACCGGTGCGTAGCGCGCGGCGATGGCGCGCCGTTCCCAGAACAGGTCGGCCAGGTAGGCGCCGGAGAGCTCCGGGTTGGCCCGCAGGAAGCGGTCGATCTGGCGGCCGCTGTGGGCGCGGATGCAGGCGTCCCCCGGCACGCAACGGCCGGCATTCAGGAAGTCCGGGAAGTAGCTGCAGCCCGAACACAGGCCCAGGCGACCGATGCCGGCGTCGGCCGCGCCCTTGTCCTCACGCTTCATCGGCCTTGGCGGCAACCAGGATGCCGGTGGCAAGGGCGGCATCATTGGTCACTTCGAGGCAGTGTCCGGTAGCGCCGGAGATGTAGTAGAGGGCGTGGCCGTCGGTTTCGAGGGCAGCGCGGTAGCGGGGCGACACGTCGTCCTCGCTGCATTCGGTGAAATGCAGGTCGGGAAAACGGGCACGCAGGCTGGCGATGGCGGCGTCGGCGCGCACGGCGTCGGCCACCAGGGTGAGTTGCTCCGGGGTGATCACGATCAGTCCTCCGCTTCGAGTTCCTCTTCGAAACGTGCCAGCGACGCGGCCGGCACGCCCATGATCTGGGCCAGCCAAGGCGGCGGGCTGCTGAGACGTCCCTGCAGTTCGGTCAGGATCTCCCGCGCCGGGCCGCCGGTAGGCTTCTTGACTGGGTGGACACCGGCCCGCACGACCTTGGCGGCGGCGGGACCACCGATGGACTGGACGTACACGATCTGACAGTCGTTGATGAGTTCGGAGCGGGCGGCGTTGCGGTCCTCGGCCGCATCGGCCTCGACGGTGCTGCGCACGCCGACGAGGCGGATCGCATCGAGGCCGACCTGGTAGATCAGGAAGCGCTCGCAGGAGCCAAAGTGTCCGTCCAGATTCTCGCCCCGGTTGGCGGCGATGGCTACCCGGATGGAGCCGGGCATGTCACCGTCGGAATAGGCTTCGACCTCGGGAAAGTCGCCGGCGCCCACGCCCTGGCCCCACAGGAGGCGGATCGCCTCCTTGAGGGTGTCGGCATCCACGCCTACGTGGCAGCCCTGTTCGGCGAAATCGCCTGCCAGGAGCGCCCGCAGGTCCTCGACGGTGAGGGTGCCGAGCTTGGCTTCGGTGAGGGGGGCTTCGAGCTTGTCGATGAGGGCGCCCACGAAGGCGCGTACATCAAGGCCGGCCAGACAGCGGGCCGCCAGGGCGATGCGCAGGGCGGCCTCGCGGGAGGCGATGGGGGAGTCAGACATGACAGGGCTCCAGGAAAGTCCAGAGTGGAACGCCGGCCGGGGCCGGCGCTCGGCACTGGGCTTGCCTCAGGCCGGGCTGATGCAGCCGGACGGGCAGACGTCTACGCACAGGGGCGAGTCGTTGTGGCCGTCACACTCGGTACAGGTGCTGGCGTCGATCTTGTAAAAGATCTTGCCCGAGCTGATCGACTTGGTCGGGCAGACGGGCTTGCAGTCGCCGCAGGCGGTACACATGTCGGGATCGATTTTCATTGCCATGATGAAGTCCTCCAGATCAGTCCTCGGCGGCGCCGAGACGTTTGGCACGCAGGGAGATGGGCAGGCGCGCGGGTTTGGCGATGGGGTCGATGTAGTACGAGCCGCCATTGTCCAGCTTCAGTTCGCCACCCCATTTTTCCGGGCTGTCGAATTCGATGGACTCGATGGAGGCTTCCAGGTCGCGCTTCGGGAGATAGAAGGTGAGCCCCTTCTCGCCCTGACGGATCATGATGTTGGCCATTTACGAACGCTCCTGCGGAAACGGCGGGGCCTTGCGGCCCCGCCGGTCTGGCCGTGATTAGCGGACCAGGTCGAAGTTGTAGTCGGTGGTGCCCATGCCGATGGTTTCCTTGTCGAGCTGCTCAAGGACCGCATTGGTGAGCTGGGTGACCACGGACATCATGCCTTCGTAGCCCAGGGTGGTGGCCCGGTGCATGTGGTGACGGTCGAAGATCGGGAAGCCGATCCGGATCAGCGGCACTTCAAACTCTTCACCCTTGTGACGGGTGTCGCGCTGGATGTACTTGCCGTAGGAGTTGCCGATCAGGAAGTCGGGCTTGTCGGTGAAGCACAGGCTGCGCATGTGCCACAGGTCGTTGCCGACGTAGACCTTGCCGAGCTTGCCGAAGGGGCTGGCGTCCAGCAGCTTCTGCACGGCCTTGCCCCAGCGCTTGTTGGCGTTGTGGGACAGGATGTGGGTCGGTTCGGCACCCACTTCCAGCAGGATCTTGACCATGCCCATGACGAAGTCCGGGTCGCCGTAGAGGGCGAACTTCTTGCCGTGCAGCCAGGCGTGGCTGTCGGAGATCAGGTCCATGCAGCGGCCGCGTTCCAGTTCCAGCGAGGCGGGGATGGCCTGGCCGGTCAGCTCGGAGACCTTCATCAGGAACTCGTCGGTCCACTCGACACCCATGGGGATGTTGAGCTTGGGCACGTCGTGGGCCCAGGTGGTTTCGACGAACTTCTTGGTCTTTTCGAGCTGCCAGGGCTGGAGCAGGACGGTGGTGATCGCGTTCGGCGCGTCCTTGACCTCGTCCATGGTGGTGCCGCCCGCGTACATGCGGAATTCACCGTCGGCCGGGGTGTCGAACACGTCGGTCGGATCGGACAGCATGGTGTAGCCGACGCCCATTTCGGTGAGCATGCGCTTCACGACGCGGTAGTTGCCCAGGTAGGTCTCGAAACCCGGCACCAGGTTGATGGTCTGCTTGGTGCCGGCCTTCTTGCCCTCCATGTTGTTGAGGGTGAAGTAGCGCAGGATGCCTTCTTCCATGTTGTCCCAGCCGGTGGTGTGCGAACCGACGAAGGACGGGGTGTGGGCGAAGGGGACCGGGTACTCCTGGGGCACGTGGCCGGCCTTCTTGGCGTTGTTGATGAAGGCGTTCAGGTCGTCACCGATGACTTCGGCCATGCAGGTGGTGGAGACGGCGATCATGTCCGGCTTGTAGATGGCCTTGGCGTTTTCCAGGCCGTCGAACATGTTCTTCTGGCCGCCGAACACCGCGGCATCTTCCGTCATGGAGTCGGACACGCAGGAGCACGGTTCCTTGAAGTGACGGTTGAAGTAGGTGCGGAAGTAGGCGACGCAGCCTTGCGAACCATGCACGTAGGGCAGGGTCTTGTGGAAGCCGGAGGCACACAGCACGGCGCCGAGGGGCTGGCAGGCCTTGGCCGGATCGACGGTCAGGGCTTCGCGCTGGAAGTTGAGGTCCTGGTATTCCTTGGTGGTGGTCCAGAGGAAGGTTTCCCAGACCTTGCTCGGCTCATGACGCTCTTCGAATTGCTCGCGCTTCTCGGCGAGGTTCTTCTTGTAGTCGTCATCACGGAACAGCGGGTAGCACGGCTTGATTTTGTCAGCAGTTTGCATTGCTTTCTCCTTGCCCGTACCGCTCATCTGCAGTGCCGGGCGCAAGGTTGAAGATCCGGTGTGCCGGGCCCCGGCCGGTGAAGGACGCTCGGTCCGCAATCACCGGCGCAGGGCGCCGTCGTCCGATTCCTGGGCTCAGGCGGCCTTCTTGACGTCCTCTTCCGCAGCCTTCTTCCAGGGCGGGGTGAGGTTCTTGAAGGTCGGGTTGGACAGGGCGATGTCCATGTCACGGGCGAAGATGGCGAAGCCGTCGTAGCCGTGGTACGGACCGGAGTAGTCCCAGGAGTGCATCTGGCGCAGGGGAATGCCCATCTTCTGGAAGATGTACTTTTCCTTGATGCCGGAGCCGACCATGTCGGGCTTGAGACGCTTGACGAACTCTTCCAGCTCGAAGCCGGTGACGTCGTCGTACAGCAGGGTGGCGTCGCCCATTTCCTTGATGGTGCGGTCGTAGTCGTCGTTGTGGGCGAATTCGTAGCCCGTGCCGATGACTTCCATGCCCAGATCTTCGTAGGCACCGATCACGTGACGGGGGCGCAGGCCGCCCACGTACAGCATGACCTTCTTGCCTTGCAGGCGCGGTTTGTACTTGGCGATGATCTCGTCCATCATCACCTGGTAGCGGGCGATCATGGCTTCGGTCTTTTCCTTGACCGAGTCATCGAAGAAGGCAGCGATCTTGCGGCAGGATTCGACAATCTTCGTCGGGCCGAAGAAGTTGTATTCCATGTAGGGAATACCGTACTTCTCTTCCATGTGACGGGAGATGTAGTTCATCGAACGGTAGCAGTGCAGCAGGTTCAGCTTGACCTTCGGGGTGTTCATCATCTCGGCGATGGTGCCGTCGCCGGACCACTGGGCCACGACACGCAGGCCCATTTCTTCGAGGATGATGCGGGTGGCCCAGGCATCGCCGCCGATGTTGTAGTCGCCGATGATGGCCACATCGTAGGGGGTGCTGTCGTAGGCCTGGCCGTCGCGCTTGTCGAGGACCCAGTCACGGATCGCGTCGTTGGCGATGTGGTGGCCGAGGGACTGGGAGACGCCGCGGAAGCCTTCGCAGCGCACCGGCACGACGGGCTTTTCGATGGCCACGGCCGCCTTCTTGGAGACGGACTCGATGTCGTCACCGATCAGGCCGATCGGGCATTCGGACTGCACGGAGATGCCCTTGTGCAGCGGGAACAGGGTTTCGATTTCTTCGATCAGCTTGGCGAGCTTCTTGTCGCCGCCGAAGACGATGTCCTTCTCCTGGAAGTCGGAGGTGAAGTTCATCGTGCCGAAGGTGTCGACACCGGTGGTGCCCACGTAGTAGTTGCGGCGACCGGCGCGGGAATACTGGCCACAGCCGACGGGACCGTGGGAGATGTGGATCATGTCCTTGATCGGACCCCACACCACACCCTTGGAAC
>DAOQMM010000062.1:0-5515 GCA_035335645.1 Rhodocyclaceae bacterium
AGCGGTGCCCGGTCGGTCGGGGCCGGATGCATCGACTCCCCGATGTCGGTGAAGGTGTCCGCCTCGAGGGACACGATCCGGTCGACGCATGCCAGCACCTGTGCCACGCACGCCTCGATGGGCGTTCGGCTGGTATCGAGCACGAGGTCTGGATGCTCGGGGGCTTCGTAGGGGGCCGAGATGCCCGTGAAGTGAGGGATTTCCGCGGCGCGGGCGCGCTTGTACAAGCCCTTGACGTCACGCGACTCGCACTCGGCCAGCGGGCAGGCCACGTACACTTCCACAAAGCGATCCGCGCCGACGATGGCCCGCACGCGCTCCCGGTCCTCGCGCAAGGGCGAGATGAAGGCCGCCAGGGTGACGGTCCCCGCATCCGCAAACAGCCGCGCCACCTCGGCCGCCCGGCGCAGGTTCTCGCTGCGGTCCGCCGACGAGAAGCCCAGTCCGGCACACAGCCCGTGCCGCAGGTGGTCGCCATCCAGAACAAAGGCCCGCCGGCCCTGCTCGTGCAGGCAGGCCTCCACCGCGTGGGCCAGCGTGGACTTGCCGGCCCCTGAGAGGCCGGTGAACCACAGCACCCGCCCGCGATGCCCGTTCAGGCGTTCGCGCATCGCGGGTGTCACATCGCCCGGATGCCAGATCACCGTGGGCCGCTGCGTGTCCGTCGTCATGCCGTGGCCCGCTGGCGGTACAGGCTGGCATCCACGCAGGTCGCCATGGCCAAGCAGTCCAGACGTCCGCCGAGGAAGGCATTCACCTGTTCCGCAACGGCCGCCGGGTCGGCGAGGGCGTCCCGGTGGCGCACGAACAGCACATCCACCTGGGACTGACGCGCCAGCCACAGCTTCACCCTGCGCAGCTGCTGGCGGTAGCTGGCCTGCACCTGCGCATCGCTGAGTCGCGCCCCTTCCCGGCCCAGGTTGTCGAGCATGACGGTCTGGGACTTGAGCACCTCGTCGAGATCGCGCTCCATGAAGATCACGCGACAGGGCACGTCGCCGGGCAGGTAGGGCAGCAACTGGGCCACGATCTTGACCGCCTGGCCCCGTCCTTCGCGGAACCATGTCCGGTCGGTCCGCAGGCGGGTGGCGGCTTCCAGCTCGAAATAGCCACGCGGATTGTCGAGGTCGGCTTCACGTTTGTTGTCCGTGAGGATCGGCAGTCCTCCCGCGGCGAGCATCTGCATCATCATCGATGTGCCCGAACGGGGCAGACCGGCGACCACAGTGACGAATTCGGCCGGGTCGTCCGGCGTCTTGCGCACGGCGAACACGGCGTCGGCATGCAGTCCGGGCCGGCCGGCCTCGTCGTCCACCTCATGGGCAAGGGATTCGGCCTCGCCGAGACCGGGCTGACCGGTCATGGACGCTGCACGCTTGCCGAGACGGATGTGCTGGATGGCCTCGAGATGGGCCCGCGCCTTGTCATGCTCGCCGGTTCCCAGACGGTAGAAGCGGGCCAGCACCCGGTGGGCACGCACGAAGTTGGGATTGAGGGCGAGCGCAGTACGCATGGCATCGGCCGCCATGAAGAACTGCCGCAGGCGCAGCAACCCCAGGCCCAGGACGTAATGGGCCAGGGGGTTCTGGTACAGCAGCCGGATGGAATCGAGGGCGGCCTCCACGGCCTCCTCGGCGCGCGCGCGGCGCGGCAGCAAGGCGCGCGCCACACCGAGATGGGCATAGGGACTGAGCGCATCGGCCGCCAGGGCCCGGCGGAAGGCGGCTTCCGCCTCGTCCCAGCGGTGGACCGCAAGATGGGCTTCGCCGATCTGCACCAGCAGGCCCGGGCGGCCCGGATCCGCCCGCTCTGCCTTGAGCAGGTGCGCCAGCGCTTCATCATGACGCCCCTCGGCGCCCAGCACCCAGCCCATCAGATAGTCCAGGTCGGAGGTGGAGAACCATGCCTTGAATCGCAGCTCGTCCACCTGGCTGCGCTCGTCCTCGGTGAGCTGGCTCAGGTCGATGGACGCCAGCGCATCGGCGGCGGACGGCGGATCGTCCTGCGCGCGGACGGCGGTCGTCGTCGCCACAGCCTGCTGACGCTGGCGCACCGTGTCGCAGAGCGCCTGCAGGGCCGCGCGGGCCGTCTGCGCGGCTTCCTGACGGTCGCGGGTCATGCGCTCCACCAGCGGGCGCAGTTCGGCCACCCGGTTGAGGGCCCGGTAACACAGGGCGAGATGCACGCCGAAGCGATACTGGTCCGGCTCGGCGGCATAGAGTTCCTGGAGCAGGGGCGCCGCGTCGAGCATGCGCCCGGCGTCCATATAGCTCCGCGCGAGGTTGTAACGCAGTTCACGCACCGTCTGGGCCACGGCCTGTTCGCGGTTGTCGTCGAGCTTTTCGATGTAACCGAGGGCCACCAGCTGATCCATCACCTCCTTCGCGGCCAGGGGGTCGAACTGCTGCTCGCCGGAAAGGCGCGCATCGT
The DNA here is from genome assembly GCA_035335645.1 of Rhodocyclaceae bacterium. Lineage (GTDB taxonomy): Bacteria > Pseudomonadota > Gammaproteobacteria > Burkholderiales > Rhodocyclaceae > Zoogloea. The sequence continues at coordinate 2,431 of DAOQMM010000062.1, forward strand.
CACCGGGTACCGCGTCCCAGCTGGGCACGTGGGCCACCTCGGGGGTCCGGTCGAAGACATCCAGCAGCACCTTGCCATCCATGTCCTCGCCAACCGGCAGGCCGAAGAGGGTCAGCACGGTGGGCGTCACGTCCAGCACGCTGGCGCCGTGGATCAGGTGATCCCTGCGGATGCCTGGTCCGGCGATCAGGAACATGCCCAGGTCGCGGTGCTCCACCGCGGGACCGGCCGGCTCGTTGGGAATCTGCGCGGGACGGCGGTGATCGGAATGGAAGCCGTGATCCGAGCAGATGATCACGGTGGTGTCCGGCGGCGCCAGCTGAAGCAGGGTGCCCAGCATCAGGTCGTGGAACTGGTAGGCCGCCTCGACGACATGGCGGTACAGCTCGAAGTCCCGCTCGGGAACAAACGGACGCCGCGGCGGGTGATAGCGCATGAAGCCATGGGAGAAGTGGTCGATGGCGTCGTAATACACGCCCATGAAGTCCCACGGCTCGTTCGCCATGGCCCACGTCGCGGCGGCATGGACGCTGGTGCATTCGGCGAGGGTCTTCATCACGGACGCCAGGCGGCGGTCCTTGTCCTGGTCGATCTCCGCCGCCCGCGGCACGAAGAAGCAGACCTGCTCAGGCAGCAGCTCATTGGGATTGAGCCGCACGTCGGCCAGCGCCTGCTGCGCCCGAGGGGGATGGACCATGCCCGGCGCCAGCGGCCAGGGCTGGTCCGGCGGTCCGAGGGCCGTGTGGTAATGGTTGGACACCATGACCCCGTTGATGGGCTCCACCGGATGACTCGGCCACCAGCCGATCACGTGGCTCTTCAGGCCGCTCTGGTTGAGGATGTTCCAGAGCGCCTTGGTCTTGCGCGACCACTGGCTCACCGGCTGCACGCCCGAACCGTCGGGGCTGGGCTCGGTGAAGCCCAGAACGCCGTGCTTGAAGGGGCGCTTGCCGGTGGCAATGGTGGTCCACAGCATCGGCGACAGCACCGGATGCAGCGTGGCCAGATTGCCCATCACACCCCGTTCGATCAGGGACGCGGTGTGGGGCATCAACCCCCTGTCGACGAGGCCATTGATGATTTTCCAGTCGGCGGCATCCCAGCCGACCAGGAGCACCTTGCGGGAAGCGTTCATGCGTTGAGAATTCTCGGGGAAAGGGGTTGCGGAAGGACGTCCAGCCGGCGCGGGGACGCGAAGGCCCCGACCATCGATCAGGCCGCTGCCGTCGCGTGTGCCGGGAAATCCACGACCCACACGTCCTGGCCGCGGGCGTTGCGTCCCACATAGCGGCAGCCCTGGCGCTGGAAGAGCATCCGGGCGCCGGGCCGCATGAGCTTGACGTTCTCGGTGACGATCAGCATGCCGGCCGCGTCGCCCTCGCGCCGGGCCCGCAGGCGCAGGTGCGCACAGGTGGCGTTGGCCACCGCCAGGCTCAGGCGCGGTACGCGATCCGGCTTGCGCAGGAACATGCGGAAAACCCAGTAGATCAGTCCGCTGCGGGTCCGCATGCGTCCGACGGTCGACACGCCTGCGAGGGCGCCTGTGCCGTCGTCGCGACGTACCAGCAGGCAGACCTCGTGGGCCCGCCGCACGGCTTCCGGCAGGGTCGGGATGGCCCGTTCGCGCAGCCAGAACTGCACGATCTCCTGGCGCTGCTCCGAGCTCGTGTGGAGGTGGACGTTCTCGATCCGATAGGCACCGAAGCGCGATGAATCAACATGTCTATGCATGGCAGTCACAGGCACCGGGGCGCCACATCGGCCCCCGGTGCAGCAGACATCAGTGCAGCTTGCGACGACGCATCGTGGCGATGCCGGCAGCCCCGGCCGCCAGCAGGCTCAGCGCACCGGGCTCGGGCACGTTCAGCGTACCGGCAAAGATCGTGCGCCCCTGATCGTCATACGCCCAATCCACCACCGTGATGCGGTCGGGGAAACCCTGACCGTTGAACAGGGGGCTGATGCCGCCCGCGTTTTGCAGGATGTCCGAGAACGGCTGATTCAGGCCCAGATCTTCGATGTTCAGGCGGATCCAGCCAAAATTGCCATTCGGCAGCGCAAAGCCGAAGAGGTTGTCACCCAGCAAGAGGTTGCCGTACTGCACGGTCTTGCCGTTCACGTAGCCGACGCCCATGCGCACCGCACCGGCCGCACCGCCGAACTGGTTCGAACCGGCACCGATCGCCGCGCCCGGCGCAACCGGCGTGGCAAGGCCCAGCGGGGACGAGCTGCCGGCAACGAACTGGACGCCGGACCCCTGAACGACCGCCGCGCCGATGTACTTCGCGGCCAGCCCCGCATTGTTGTTGATGTTGGTTCCCAGTTCAGCGGCAATGACCGCGCCAGCCATGAACGGCACGCCATTGACGGAGAAGTTCTGGAAATTCACGCTGTAGCCGGCATGGCCGTTCACGTAAGAAACGCCGAACTGATGCGCCGGATCGATCTGGGCGACGAGATTCTGAACACCGCTGTAGATCACGGTCGCGTCCGCATTGCCCGCCATGGCGAGCGCCGCGCCGGCGGCTGCGGCGTAGCCGGCAATTTCCCGGGCGGACTTGCCGGATCGGGCCTCGACACGGCTGATGGCTTCGTAGCTCTCAAGCTTGGCACGCAGCGGCGCGCCAAAGTTCACGCTGGATGAATTTTGCATAAAAACGTCCCTGGTTGATGGTATGGGCGGGACCGCCAATGCATTATTCATACCACTTCACCAAGGCACTCATTCCAATGGGATTTGCCGGCTGCGCCAGACGGGTTCGGCAAAAAACGTAAAATTTCATGACAGATTGGCGGCAATTCAGGTCGCCCAGAGCGCAAAAGTGCGGCATCCGGCCTGGCCGCGCGACGTCCCGACCGGCACCGGAGCAGCCCCCATCCCGCCATCCCATTGAAATAATGAGGTTTGCATCACAACCGATCTCATCCCGGAGGCGGGCCGACCTGCCAAAAAGTGTAAGATTTTCCGACACCCGCCCGCTGGTCGATGCCCGGCGATGGGCGTGCGCGCCGTCCGCCCCCCCTTCCGTGAGCGCTCGCCACCGCATGACGTCGCCCGGATCCGCCACACGACGCCCGCCGCCAG
>DAOQMM010000062.1:5615-21207 GCA_035335645.1 Rhodocyclaceae bacterium
AGCGCTCGCCACCGCATGACGTCGCCCGGATCCGCCACACGACGCCCGCCGCCAGGCGCGTGGGCGAGAGACCGACGGCACAGCATCCTTTCCGGAGCCCCAGCCCTTCCCGGGCCGCGATGACCGGACGCGAACCGGTCAATTCCCCTCGCCCCCGGTAGATCGTCGTGCGGCACGCGCCTGAAAGGACTTAGCAGCGCGCCGGGACAGGTCTGCCGCGCCCGGTCGGACTTGAGGGCAGTCGTGGCCGGAGCGGTCAGTATCGCGGGCGTTAGCGCCGCGCCCTCATGCCGGCCGCACCGACGGCGGACGCATGGCCGGCGAATGCGAGGCGTGAAGCATTCGGGCGGCCCTGGCAGCCGGCACGCGCGTCATAGGCGTCAAGGCGCCGGCGCAGGCTCGAGGACACCCCACGGACATTCCGGGGGCGCCTGACGCCTCCTGACCTCGTAAACGGTGCGGAGCTTGTGCCATCCACATGCTCCGATCAGAACCCCTGTTGCACGGAAACATTTCTCGCGCAGGCGCAACGCTGGAGGGGTGTCTGTAAAACTCAAGGGCATGGAGGTCCCGGCATGCGGCAAGCGCCGCGCGGCCTGGTGCATGCATGCGGGCGCCGCGCCGGATCTGGTGCCTGCCATCTGATCCGGCGTGCAGGCCGCAGTCCTACTCCGGCGACCGAATCCGCACCGTCTGCGCCCGCCGCTCCCGCTCCGCCTGACGCGCGGTCGCCGCCATGCTCTCCTCCACGAAGGCAATGTGCCGCTCGACGGCAGCCTGGGCGGCGCCCGCATTGCGGGTGCGCAGTCCTTCCCAGATCGCCGCGTGCTGGCGGCGCAACTCCTGCCAATCGTCCTCAAGCCGGCGCAGGTGGCGCAGGTTGCGGTCGATATTGTCGTGCGTGACACGGAACAGGCTGGCCGTCAGATGACCGATCATCACGTTGTGGGAGGCCTCGGCAATCGCCTGATGGAAGGCCAGATCGGCGCGCACCTGCTCGGCGAAGACCTCCGCCGACGGCCCTTGGGCGAACAGGCCTTCGACCCGCGCATACGCGTCGCCGATCCGTTGCAGATCCCCGTCGGTGGCGCGCCGCGCGGCCAGGCCGGCGGACTCCGTCTCGAGCATGCGGCGGAATTCCAGCAGGTCGGACTGGATGTCCGGATGCTGGCGCAGCATCTCGCTCCAGGGATCGGTGAAGCCGGCTTCAAGGCGGTCCGTCACGAAGGTACCGCCGCCCTGACGGCTGTGCAGCAGCCCTTTCGACACGAGTTTCTGGATCGCCTCCCGCAGGGACGGTCGCGACACGCCCAGCTCGGCCGCCAGCTCCCGCTCCGCCTGCAGACGGTCGCCAGGCTTGAGCGAGCCTTCCAGAATGCGCCGCTCGAGTTCGTGGGCGATGGTGTCGGAAAGGCGCTGGACCGCGATCTTGCTGCTGCTCATGTCATGCTCAAAAAATTGGTCTGACCAGAATACTACACAGCCATCCCCCGTTCCTCAAGGCAGGGCCCCGCCGCGGGTCTCGGTGTTTACCCTTATATCACTCAAAAATCAGGGGTTTGCACGCTTTCGGGGATTGACTTCCGGGAGCGCGCCGTTTAGATTTCCACTCCACCGAATAACTGGTCTTACCAGTTTACCAGTGAATACACCCCGGGGCCTTGAGCCCCACCGCCGCGGGAACGGCCCACAATGCCGGCTTCGCAGCAGGACAAGGAGGAGACCATGAGCGACACCCTTCCCGGCGGCGGGCCGACGCCCCGCCGCTACCCGTCCAGACCGGCCGCGGTTTACCTCTATGCGACCTGCCTGGTTGACCTCTTCGTGCCGGAAGCCGGCCTGGACGCCGTCACCCTGTTGGAACGGGAAGGCCTCCGCGTGATCTTTCCGGAGAACCAGACCTGCTGCGGCCAACCCGCCTACACCAGCGGGTTCCCGGACGAGGCCCGTCAGGTGGTGGCCTCCCAACTGGACCTGTTCCCCGAGGACTACCCCATCGTCGTGCCGTCCGGCTCCTGCGCCGGCATGATGCGCTGGCACTGGCGTGGCGTGGTCGGCGATGACCCGGCCCTCGCCGCCCGCGCCGCGGCGCTGGCCGAGCGCACCTTCGAGCTGGCTGAATTCCTGGTGCACGTGCTCGATTTCCGCCGCCCCGACACCGGCGCGCCCACCACCGTCACCCTGCACACCTCCTGCTCCGCGCGTCGGGAGATGGGCACCCTGCTGGTCGGACGGGAACTCCTCGCCCGCCTGGGGCAGGTGACGCTTGCGGTGCACGATCACGAATCCGAATGCTGCGGCTTCGGCGGCACGTTCTCCCTGAAGCATCCGGATGTCTCGACCGCCATGGTCGGCGACAAGGTCAACGCCCTGCGCGCCACCGGCGCCGCCCAGATGGTCACGGCCGACTGCGGCTGCATGCTCAACATCAGCCGCCGCGCGGCGAAAGAAGACCGGGATGCCGGCCGCGTCGGCGCATCCCTGCCGGCCGAACACCTGGCCAGCTTTCTGCTGCGCCGCACCGGAGGCAAGCCCGCATGAGCGCCCGCAACAGCATCCTCGCCCGCCTGCGCGCCACCCGGCCGGCCGCCGCCGATCCCCTGCCCGACCTGGACGCCCACTTTGCCCCGCGTGCACGCCACGAAACCGTCGCCCAGCGGGCATCCCGGTTCCGCTCCGGCATCGAGGCCTTCCACGCCGAGGTGCATGTCTGCGCCGACGCCGACTGGCCGGAGCTGCTCGCCCGCCTGTGCGCGGCCAAGGGCATCGGCACGCTGCTCTACGGCCGCAACACGCCCGCCGGTGAACGCATCGACGCGACACCCTTTGGCGCCACGCAGATACGTCCCTGGCAGGGCCGCTTCGAAGAGCTCAAGGCCGACCTCTTCCACCGCATCGACGCCGGCTTCACCACCGCCCGCGGCGCCATCGCCGAGACCGGCAGCCTGATCCTGTGGCCCTCGACGGCCGAACCCCGCACCCTGTCCCTGGTCCCGCCGGTGCACTTCGTGCTGCTCGATGCCCGCAGCATCCACGCCACCTTCTTCGATGCCCTGCGCGCCGAGCAGTGGTCAGACCGCCTGCCCACCAACGCCCTGCTGATCTCCGGCCCGTCCAAGACCGCCGACATCCAGCAGACCCTCGCCTACGGCGCCCACGGCCCGAAGGAGCTGGTGGTGATCCTCACCCACGCCGAAGGAGCCTCAGCATGACAGCGCCCCGTCCTGCCGGCGACGCCCGCCCGATCGCCATCGTCTCGGCCGAAGCCCTGCGCCAGCGCATCCACGGCGCGGTGAACGATCCCCACCTGCGCAGCAGCTTCCGCGGCGCCATGGATTTCCTCATGGCCAAGCGCGCCGCCCAGTTCCCGGACGCCGACGAGCTGGCCTCCCTGCGCAGCCTGTCCGAGTCCATCCGCCAGTACAGCCTGTCCAGGCTGCCCGACCTGCTGGAACAGCTCGAAGCGCGCCTCACCGCCAATGGCGTGCACGTCCATTGGGCCGAAACGCCCGACGAGGCCAACGCCATTCTCCTCGACATCGCCCGGCGCCATGCCGCGCAGCTGATCGTCAAGGGCAAGTCCATGGTGAGCGAGGAGATCGAGTTCAACCACGCCATGCACGCCGCCGGCATCGACGCGCTGGAATCGGACATGGGCGAATACATCGTCCAGCTGGCCGGCGAGAAGCCCTCCCACATCATCATGCCGGCGATCCACCAGACCAAGCAGCAGATCGCCCGCCTGTTCGCCGACAAGATCCCCGGCGTCGATTACACCGACAACGTGGACGCCCTCATCCAGATCGGCCGCCGGGTGCTGCGGGAGAAGTTCGAGACTGCCGACATCGGCCTCTCCGGCGTCAATTTCGCGGTGGCCGAGACCGGCACCCTGTGCCTCGTGGAGAACGAAGGCAACGGGCGCATGTGCACCACCGTGCCGCGGGTGCATGTGGCCATCACCGGCATCGAGAAGGTCGTCGAGAAGCTGGAGCACGTGGCGCCGCTGTTTTCGATCCTGACCCGCTCCGCCACCGGCCAGTCCGTCTCCACCTATTTCAACCTGATCTCCGGCCCGCGCAAGCCCGACGAACGGGACGGCCCCGAAGAGGTGCACCTGGTCCTCCTCGACAACGGCCGCTCCCAGGCCTACGCCGACGCCCAGCTGCGCAAGACCCTCCAGTGCATCCGCTGCGGCGCCTGCATGAACCACTGCCCGGTCTACACCCGGATCGGCGGTCACGCCTATGGCACCACCTACCCCGGTCCCATCGGCAAGATCGTCTCGCCCCACATGATGGGGCTCCAACAGACCCATCTGATGCCCAGCCTCTCCAGCCTGTGCGGCGCCTGCGGCGAAGTCTGCCCGGTGAAGATCCCCATCCCCGAGCTGCTCATTCGCCTGCGGGGCGAGGCCCAGTCCGCACCGCAGGCAAACCCCGTGATGGCGGGCCAGGGTGCCGGCCACGACCGCCTCGTCAGCTTCGCCTGGCGCGCCTGGGCACGGGTGTACGCCAGCCCGCTGGGCTACCGGACCTTCAGCTGGCTGGCGAGCCGCTTCCGCGCCCTGACGCCGACCCGCCAGGCGGGCTGGACCGCTGCCCGGCTGCCCCTGCAACCCGCTCCACGAAGGCTCCGGGACATGCTGCGCGACCGCAGATAGCGGACAGCCCGTCGGGGCCGCCTGCGGCCCCGCCCCGGCGCGTCCGACGACCGCCCCCGCCACCCTACCGAATCCACCTCATCCCTCACGGGAGGAACCACCGTGTCCGCGCTCATCGATGCCCTGCGCCAGCGACTGCCCGCCAGCCGCGTGATCACCGACGAACTGCGCCGCCTGGCCTATGGCACCGACGGCAGCTTCTACCGCCTGATTCCCGAAGTCGTCACCGTCGTGCACGACGAAGCCGAAGTCCGCGACGTGCTCGACCTCGCCCGCCAGCACGGCCGCAGCGTCACCTTCCGCGCCGCCGGCACCAGCCTGTGCGGCCAGGCCGTCACCGATGGCGTGCTGGTGCTGCTGGGCGAAGGCTTCGCCGCCTGCCGCATCGCCGACGACGGCGCCCACGTGGCCGTCGGACCCGCCATCGTCGGCGCCGAGGTCAACCGCCGCCTCGCCCCCTTCGGCCGCAAGATCGGCCCCGACCCAGCCTCCATCAATGCCGCCAAGATCGGCGGGATTGCCGCCAACAACAGTTCCGGCATGTGCTGCGGCACCGCCCAGAACAGCTACCGCACCCTCGCCAGCCTGCGCGTGATGTTCGCCGACGGCAGCGTGCTGGACACCGGCGACAGCGCCAGCCGGGCCGCCTTCCAGAAGAGCCACGGCGCCCTGCTGCAAGGCCTCGCCGAGCTGGCCACCGCGGTACAGGGCGACGCCGCCCTCGCCACGCGCATCCGCGCCAAGTACAAGATCAAGAACACCACCGGCTACAGCCTCAACGCCCTGGTGGATTTCGCCGATCCGATCGACATCCTCGCCCACCTCATGATCGGCTCGGAAGGCACCCTCGGCTTCCTCTCCGAAGTCCGCTACCACACCGTGCCCGAGTACGCCCACAAGGCCAGCGCCCTGGTGTTCTTCCCGGACATGGAGAGCGCCTGCCGGGCGGTGGTCGGTCTCAGGCAGCAGCCGGTGGACGCGGTGGAGCTCCTCGACCGGGCCTCCCTGCGGGCGGTCGCCGACAAACCCGGCATGCCGCCCCTGCTCCAGACCCTCGCCGACGGCGCCACCGCCCTCCTCATCGAAACCCGCGCCCCCGATGCCGTCACCCTCGACGCCCGCATCGCCGCCGTACTGGCCGAACTGGCCCGCCACCCGCTCACCGAGCCTGCCGTCTTCACCACCGCGCCGGCCGAGATCGAGCGCCTGTGGAACGTGCGCAAGGGCACCTTCCCGGCGGTCGGCGCCGTCCGCAAGCCGGGCACCACCGTCATCATCGAAGACGTGGCCGTCGCCGTGGAGGATCTGGCGGCCTGCTGCCTCGACCTGCAGCGCCTGTTCGCCGCCCATGGCTACCACGAAGCCATCATCTTCGGCCACGCCCTCGAGGGGAACGTCCACTTCGTGTTCACCCAGGACTTCGGCATCGAATCCGAAGTGGCCCGCTACGCCGCCTTCATGGACGAGCTGTGCACCGTGCTCGTGCTGAAGTACGACGCCTCCCTCAAGGCCGAGCACGGCACCGGACGCAACATGGCGCCCTTCGTCGAGCTGGAATGGGGCAGCGAAGCCTACGCCCTGATGAAGGCCATCAAGCAGCTCTTCGACCCGCAAGGCCTGCTCAACCCCGGCGTGATCATCAACGACGACGCCGAGGCCCACCTCAAGCACCTCAAGCCCATGCCCGCCGCCGGCCAGCTCTACGCGCCGGTGGACCGCTGCATCGAGTGCGGCTTCTGCGAGCCCCAGTGCCCGTCCCACGGCCTGACCCTGTCGCCGCGTCAGCGCATCGTCGCCTGGCGCGAGCTGTCCCGGCGCGCAGCCGCCGGCGAGGCGCCGGACACCCTCGACGCGGATTACACCTACATGGGCCTGGACACCTGCGCCGCCTGCGGCCTGTGTTCCACCGCCTGCCCGGTGGGCATCGAGACCGGCGCCCTGACCCGCGCGGTCCGTGGCGAGCGGCTCTCCGGCGTGGCCCGGCGCCTGGGGCGCCTGGCGGCGGAACACTTCGGCGCCACCCAGGCCCTCGCCCGCACCGCCCTCAAGGCCGGTCATCTGGCGGAATCCGTGATCGGCACCCGCGCCCTCGCGCGTCTCAGCGGCGGCGCCTGGAAGCGCGGCATGCCCCATCCCCAGCCCGCCCCCCGCGCGTCCCGCTCGGCGGGCGACCCGGTGGTTTATTTCCCCACCTGTGCAGGCCGCATCTTCGGCGCCGACGCGCCGGAGCAGACTCTCTCCGCCACCGTCATCCGAGTAATGGAGCGGGCTGGCTACGCCCCCATCGTGCCGGACGGCGTCGATGCCCTGTGCTGTGGCCAGTCCTTCGCCAGCCGCGGCCTCGCCGACGAGGCCGACCGCAAGTCTGCCGAGCTGGAAGCCGTGCTGCGTGCCGCCAGCCGCGACGGCGCGATCCCCATCGTCCTCGACGCCAGCGCCTGCTCCCTGCGCATGAAGACCTTCCTCGCCGGGCGGCTGCCGGTCCTGGATCTGGTGGAGTTCGCCCATGACGCGCTGCTGCCGCGCCTGATGCTGCAACGCAAGGCCGACCCGGTGCTGATCCACCTCAACTGCTCGGCCCGGCGCATGGGCTTCGAGACCCAACTCAAGGCCCTCGCCGCCGCCTGCGCGGAGCAGCCCGTGCTGCCGCCCGAGGTGAAGTGCTGCGGCTTCGGCGGCGACCGGGGCTTCGTCGTGCCGGAACTCAACGCCCATGCCCTGCGCAAGCTGGAGGTGCCGGCCGGCTGCTGCGGCGGCTACTCCAGCAACGCCACCTGCGAGATCGGCCTCACCGACACCACCGGCCTGCCCTACCGCTCCATCGTCCATCTGCTGGACGAATGCAGCGCCGAGGCGGCCCGTATCGCCACCTGCTGAACCCCGCCCGCCCCCGACCCGACTTTCGACCCGCATTCACCCAAGGAGGAAACACACCATGCAAACCTGGATGCAGATCTACGATCCAGCCGGCAACCTCTGGTTGTCGGCCCTGGTCGCCGCACTGCCGATCATCTTCTTCTTCATCGCCCTCGCGGTGCTGCGCCTGAAGGGCCACATCGCCGGCACGATCACCGTCGGCATCGCCCTCGCGGTGGCCATCTTCTTCTACAACATGCCTGTGGAGATGGCTTTCGCCTCCGCCGGCTACGGCTTCCTGTACGGCCTGTGGCCCATTGCGTGGATCATCATCGCGGCGGTGTTCCTCTACAAGATCACCGTCAAGACCGGCCAGTTCGACATCATCCGCGCCTCGGTCATCTCCATCACCGATGACCAGCGCCTGCAGATGCTGCTGGTGGGCTTCTCCTTCGGCGCCTTCCTGGAAGGCGCGGCGGGCTTCGGTGCGCCGGTGGCGATCACCGCTGCGCTGCTCGTCGGCCTGGGCTTCAACCCCCTCTACGCCGCCGGTCTGTGCCTGATCGCCAACACCGCGCCGGTGGCCTTCGGCGCCATGGGCATCCCCATCATCGTGGGTGGCCAGGTGACCGGCATCGACCCCTTCAAGATCGGCCAGATGGCCGGCCGCCAGCTGCCGCTGCTGTCGGTCATCGTGCCTTTCTGGCTGGTGGCGATGATGGACGGCTGGCGCGGCATCAAGGAGACCTGGCCCGCCATCCTCGTGGCCGGCGGCACCTTCGCCGTCACCCAGTTCTTCACCGCCAACTACATCGGACCGGAACTGCCGGACATCACCTCCGCCCTGGTGAGCCTGGTGAGCCTGACCGTCTTCCTGAAGAACTGGAAGCCTAAGAACATCTTCCGCTTCGACACCCAGCACCACGCCGAACTGGGCGAGGACCAGCACTACAGCCTCGGCCAGATCGCCAAGGCCTGGTCGCCCTTCGTGATCCTCACCGTGATGGTGACGATCTGGAGCCTCAAGCCCTTCAAGGCCCTCTTCGCCAAGGACGGCCCCCTGTACAGCCTGGTGCTCCAGTGGCCCGTGCCCATGCTCGACAAGCTGGTCATCAAGATGGAACCCATCGTCGCCAAGGCCACGCCCTATGCGGCGGTGTACAAGCTGGACCTGCTCTCCGCCACCGGCACCGCCATCTTCCTGTCGGCGCTGATCAGCATGCTCGTGCTGGGCCTGCGCGGCGGCGAGGCGGTCAAGACCTTCAAGGAGACGGTGCTGGAGCTCAAGCGCCCGATCTACTCCATCGGCATGGTGCTGGCCTTCGCCTTCGTGGCCAACTACTCCGGCCTGTCCGCCACCCTGGCCCTGCTGCTGGCCGGCACCGGCAAGCTGTTCCCGTTCTTCTCGCCGTTCCTGGGCTGGCTCGGCGTGTTCCTGACCGGGTCGGACACCTCGTCCAACGCCCTGTTCTGCTCCCTGCAGGCCACCACCGCCCACCAGGTCGGCGTGTCCGACACCCTGCTGGTGGCGGCCAACACCACCGGCGGCGTCACCGGCAAGATGATCTCGCCCCAGTCCATCGCCGTGGCCTGCGCCGCCGTGGGTCTGGTGGGCAAGGAATCGGACCTGTTCCGCTTCACGGTCAAGCACAGCCTGCTGTTCGCCACGATGGTGGGCATCATCACCACCGCCCAGGCCTATCTGTTCACCGGAATGATTCCGTAAGCACCGGGTTTCACCAGGACGGGGCTCTGCCCCACGTTGCCTTGACGGCGACCGGAGCGATCCGGTCGCCGTTTTTTTTGATGCGGACACACGGCAGCACCCCGAACCAAAGACCACACTGCAAAAATGGATATCCCTTGACCTCCGTCAAGATCCGCCAGGCACCGAGGCGTAGGATCGGCCCGGCTGTAATCTTTCCGTCACATTCAGGAAGAGGCGGAGTCACCCATGCACAAGAAGATCGTTGTTTCCGCCATCGCCGCCATTGCCGCCCTGTCCGCCGGGGTCGCTCATGCCGAAAGCCCGTGGATGGTCCGCGCCCGCGCGGTCAATCTCGACTGGGACAACAAGAACGCCGACAACCTGCAGAACGCCGGCGTGGGCGACGTGAGCGCCAAGAAGCGCTGGATCCCGGAAGTGGACATCAGCTACTTCTTCACCCCGAACATCGCCGCCGAACTGGTCCTCACCTACCCGCAGGACGTGGACATCCAGACCTCCGCCCTGGGCAAGATCGGCAAGGTCCAGGCCCTGCCGCCGTCCCTGCTGGTGCAGTACCACTTCACCGAACTGGGCGCCTTCAAGCCCTACGTCGGCCTCGGCGTGAACTACACCATCTTCACCAAGAAGAGCTTTGACACCGCCCTCGGCACCGTGTCCGTGGATCGCGCCAGCTTCGGCTTCGCCGCCCAGGTGGGCGCCGACTACAAGCTGGACAAGAACTGGTCCCTCAACGTGGACGCCAAGTACATCCAGATGGACACCGACGTGAAGCTGGGCGGCAGCAAGATTGGCAAGCTCGACCTGAACCCCGTCACCTGGGGCGTCGGCGTCGGCTACCGCTTCTGATCGCATCACGCCTCCCGGCACATGGACGGGGCACCCTGCGGGGTGCCCCGTTTTCATGGGCCTGCCGCACCCTCTGCCGCAGGCCTGTGCTGACGCGGCATCCTGCCCGCCAGCGCCCCGGGCCCGCGGACAGCATCCGGAGGCCCTGCTCCCCACGGTGAGCGCGCCTCGCCAAGGGTGCCAGGCACCGGCACGGCGAACATCCCCGCCGGACGACGCCCCGACCGCCGCGACGGTCTGGCGCTGCGGCTACAATCGGCGCCACCCTCCTCTGCGCCGCCCGCCATGCCGCCTCTCCCGCCCGACGAATGCCCGCCTGACGAGCCGCCCGCGCCGCAGGCCACCACCACGCTGACCGTTCGGCGTCTCGACGGCCCGCAGCTGCGGGCCACAGAGGACACCGTCGCCGAAGAGGTGCCGGTGGCGCTGGTCTACAACGGCATCTCCCACGCCGTGCTCCTCGCCACGCCGGCCGATCTGGAGGATCTGGCCCTGGGCTTCAGCCTCTCCGAGGGCATCCTCGCCACGCCGACGGAGCTTTTCGACAGCGAGACCGTCGCCACGCCGCACGGGCTCGAACTGCGCCTGCATGTCGCCGCCGGATGTTTTGCCGACCTCAAGGCCCGTCGCCGCAGTCTGGCGGGGCGCACGGGCTGCGGGCTGTGCGGGGTCGAGAGCCTGGCCGCCCTCGCCCGCGCACCGGGCCCGGTGACGCGCGGCGCGCCGATACCCGCCTCCGCCATCGCCGCCGCCCTGGCCGCGCTGCCGGCCCATCAGCCCCTGCGCGCCACCACCGGCGCCGTGCATGCCGCCGCCTGGATCGACCGCCGGGGCACGCTCCTCGCCCTGCGGGAAGACGTGGGCCGACACAACGCCCTCGACAAGCTGCTGGGTCATCTGGCCCGCAGCGCTACCGACCCGCACGCCGGCTGGGTGCTCGTCTCCAGTCGCGCCAGCTACGAGATGGTGCAGAAGGTGGCCACAGTGGGCATCGGGAGCCTCGTAGCGGTCTCCGCGCCCACCGCCCTAGCGATCCGCCTGGCCGACGCCGCGGGCGTGACCCTCGCCGGCTTTGCCCGCGACCGTCGCCTGGTGATCTACACCCACCCGGACGGATTGCTCGCCGACGCCTGAACCGGTCTAGGTCCAGCGCAGGCGCTGGCTGCGCTCCAGACGCCGCACGAAGTCCGGAAAATCCAGTCCCAGACGGGCACGTAGCGCCCTGGCCTGATTGGCCAGCTCGCGCCAGCGCGGCGCGAAGCCCTCGGCCCGCGCGGCGAGCACGATGTCGTTGCCCCCGTCGGGCACCGTCAGTGACCACACCCGCTCGCCGAAGGCCGCCGCGATCATGTCCCGGTGGGCGACCCGCTCCGCCTTGTCGCCCGCCAGGTTGGCCACCAGCCAGCCACGCCCGGCGAGGGCCGCGCAGACCTGCCCGTAGAACGTCTCGTTGCTCACCGAGCCGGACAGCCCGTCCCGGTCGAAGGCGTCCAGCAGGATCACGTCCGGCCGCTCGGAACAGTCCGCCACCCAGGCCGCCCCGTCGCCCTGGATCACCTGCAGGCGCCCATCGTCCGGCGGCACTTCGAATTCGTCCCGGAATGCGATCACATGGGGGTCGATCTCCACCACCGTGAGCCGCGCCGACCCCAGATGGCGATGGCAGTACTTGACCAGCGAGCCGCCCCCCAGCCCCAGCATCAGCAAATGCCGCGGACGTGGCAGGAAGAGCAGGAAACTCATCATCGCCCGCGTGTAGTCCAGCTCAAGCGCAAAGGGATCCTTCAGGCTCATGGTGCTCTGGATCAGGGCCAGCGAGAAATGCAGGCTGCGGGTCGTGCCGTCGTCGAGGACGAAGGGCTTGTCGTAGTCCCCCGTCTCGACCCGTCGCAATACGGCGGACCGGTCGCACTCCGGTGACTCCAGCAGGCCGATCCGGTCGCTGGGGCAGAAGGGACTGGGCAGGGTCAGGACGGACGAGGACACGGAGACAGGAGGACCGGCAGGCATGAAGGCGCCATTGTACGGTGACGGATCGTCACCCCGCGCCCACAGACGAGACGCCGCCGCGCCTCGGGGGTACACTCCGCACTCTGGCCCTTTTCCCGCTCCCGTCCGCCATGCAGCGTCACCGCTACCTGCGCCTCAGCGACATCGCCACCACGTCGGTTCGCACCGTTCTTCCGGACAGCCCTCTACGCGACGCCATCGCCCTGATGGCCCAGCAGCACGTCTCCTGCGTGGTCGTCACCGAAGGTCTCCGCCCGGTCGGCATCCTCACGGAACGGGACATCGTGCGCGTCATGAGCAACGGCCTCCGGCCCGCCACGGCGATCGGCGACGTCATGAGCCAGCCGCTGCTCACGGCCCGCATGGACCTGGACTTTCCGGCCGCGCAGAATCTCCTCGCGCGCCAGGGCATCCGTCACCTCGTGGTCACCGACGACGCGGGCCAGCTGTGGGGAATCGTCACCGAGAGCGACTTCCGGGCCCACCTGAACCGGGACCTCTTCTCGCGCATCCGCAGCATCGAATCGGTGATGGACCCGGAGTTCACCACCCTGCCACCCGACGCCCCGCTGCAACGCGCCCTCGACTGCATGAGCACGGGCCGCTGCGACCACGTGGTCGTCACCCGCCAGGGCAGCCCCGTCGGCATCCTCACCGAACGCGACGTGCCGCGCCTCATGCTGCGCGGCGTGAACCCGTCCACCACCGCGCTCGATCAGGTCATGTCCTCGCCGGTGCAGTCCATCCGCACCCACGACACCCTGGCCACCGCCACCGACCGCATGGATGCCGCGGGCATCCGGCACATGGTGGCCCTCGACGAACAGGATCGCCTGGCCGGCGTGGTCAGCCAGCACCGCATGCTGGAACGCCTCGGCGCGACCCTCCTGGACGAGATGCGTTCCCGCCTGCAGGATCGCCTGGACGTGATCCTCGACGCCACCGGCGTCGGCACGTGGGAATACGACTACGCCGCCGGACGCCTCACCCGCAACGCCGCCCTGTGGAAGCTGCTGGGCGTGGACGCGCCCTCCGGCCGTGACGAAACCCTGGATGCGGCCTTTGCCCGCGTTCACCCCGACGACCTCCCACGCCTGCGCACCATCATCGAGGCCGCCCGCGAGCAGCGCAACGGCAATGACGAGCCCTTCTCGTACGAGTACCGGGTGCTGCGGCCCGACGGCAGCTGGCTGTGGCTGCGCACGATCGGCCGCAATGTGGACCGGGACGACGACGGACTGGCGCTCGGCGCGGCGGGCATCACCATCGACATCTCGGGCGAAAAGGCCGCCACCAGCCGCGCCACCGAATCCGAGCACCGCTTCCGGCGGCTCATGGAGCGCTTGCCGATCCCCGTCATGCACATCGCCCGGGGCGGACGCTGCCTGTTCCTCAACGACCACTTCCAGCAGATCTTCGGCTACACCATCGACGACCTCCCCCACAGCGACGCCTGGCGCCAGCGGGCCTTCCCCGACCGGGACCTGCGTGCCCGCGCCGACGCCGCCTGGCGCGAGGCCTTCCTGACCGCCCGACGCCACGGCCAGGCCATCGCCCCGCAGGAATTTCGCGTCGTCTGCAAGGATGGCTCGGTGCGCATCGTGGACGCCTCGGGCATCGTGCTCGGCGACGACTTCCTCGCCACCTTCGTGGACGTCACCGAACGCAAGTCCGTGCAGGAGCAGCTGTCCCTGCGCCTCGCCGAACTCAACCGCTGGTACGACGCCATGCTCGGCCGCGAAGGCCGCGTGCTCGAGCTCAAGCGCGAAGTGAACGCCCTGCTGCGCGCCACCGGTCAGCCGATCCGCTACCCCAGCGCCGATCAGCCGTCCGAGGGGCGCCCGGCGTGACGCGCCTGCGCTTGCCGCGGCGGCCGCTCGCCGTTCTGCTGGCTGCCTGGCCCCTCGCAGCCCCCGCGATGGACGCCGCATCGTCCGCACCCGCACTGTCGGCCCTGGCCTGGATCGCCGTCGGCGCCCTGGGCGCAGTCGCCGCGACCGTCGCGCTGCGGCGCCGGCACGGCAACGCTGATGCAGACGCCCGGACCTCCACGGACGCCGAATCCCTGCGCCTGCAGACGCTCCTGCACACCATTCCCGATCTGGTCTGGCTGAAGGATCCGGATGGCATCTACCTGGCCTGCAACCGGGCGTTCCAGACCTACTTCAACGCTCCCGAAGCCGACATCCTTGGTCGCAGCGACGCCGATTTCGTCGGCGCCGAACATGCCGCCCGCGTCCGCGACGACGACGCCGCGGCCGTCGCCGCCGGCACCCCGACCGCCACCGAGCGCTGGAGCATTCACCGGGCCACCGGCGCGCAGGTCGCCCACGAGATCACCCGCACGCCCATGTTCGCCGCCGACGGCAGCCTCATCGGCGTCCTCGGCGTGGCCCGAGACGTCACCGAACGCAAAAAGGCCGAGCGCCACCTGGAGGAAGCCCGCCAGGCCGCCCAGCGCCATCTTCTCGAAGCCGAGCAGTCCCGCAGCGTCCTCCTCAGCCTGGTGGAAGACCTGCGCGCCGGTGAGCAGGCCCTGCGCGACAGCGAAAGCCGCTTCCGCGCCGCCTTCAACCAGCAGTTCCAGCTCATGGCCCTGCTCGCCCCGGACGGCACGGTGCTGGAGGTCAACGAACTTATCCTGCACGTGCTCGGCGGCACCCGCGCCAGCTACCTGGGCAAGCCCTTCTGGAGCGCGCCGGCCTGGCGGCAGCTACCCGAGTGGCACAGCATCTGGCCCGAACGCCTGGCCCGCTTCCAGCATGGCGAGGAAGGTCCGCTCCTCACCGAGGACGTCTTCCAGGCGGCCGATGGCAGCTTCCGTCACGCGGATACCGCCACCACCGCGATCCGCAACGCCCACGGCAGCCTCGTTGCCCTCCTCGTCCAGGCCAACGACATCACCGGGCGGCGGCAGGCCGAGGACCAATTGCGCAAGCTGTCCCTCGCGGTCGAACAGAGTCCCACCAGCATCGTCATCACCGACCTGGCCGGGCGCATCGAATACGTCAACGAGGCCTTCGTCCGCAACGCCGGCTACAGCCGCGACGAGGCCCTCGGCTGCGACGTCCAGCAGCTCCAGGACGCCATTCCCCTCAAGGATGTGCGCACCAGCATGTGGAGCGCCCTGCGGGAAGGCCGCATCTGGGGCGGCCAGTTCATCAACCGCCACAAGAACGGCGACATCTTCTACGAATACGCCCAGATCGCCCCCATGCGTCAGGCGGACGGACGCATCACCCACTACGTGTGGGTCAAGGAGAACATCACCGCCCAGAAGCGCATCGGCGAGGAGCTCGACCGCCACCGCCACCATCTGGAAGAGCTCGTCCACCAGCGCACCGCCCAGCTCGAAGAGGCCCGCCACGCGGCCGAAGTGGCCAACCAGGCCAAGAGCGCCTTCCTGGCCAACATGAGCCACGAGATCCGCACGCCGATGAACGCCATCCTGGGCATGACCCACCTGCTGCGGCGCGGCCCCACCACGCCGG
>DAOQMM010000063.1:0-20876 GCA_035335645.1 Rhodocyclaceae bacterium
GCCGACGTGGTGAACAAGATCCGCCGCTCGCCCAATGCCGCCGAGTTCATCCGCCTCTTCGGCAGCGACATCCTCGACCGCCCCGACGACGCCTTCGCCCGCCTCCTCCTCGCCCTTCAGCAATACCAGACCGAAGACCCGGACTTCGCGCCCTTCACCAGCAAGTTCGACTTCTGGCAAGCCGGCAAGGCCCAGCTCACTGCTCAGGAGCTGCGTGGCTGGGCCCTCTTCAACAACCCGGTCAAGGGCAATTGCGCCGCCTGCCACATCAGCACCGGCCAGAACGGCGTCCCGGCCCTGTTTACCGACTTCACCTACGACACCCTCGGCGCCCCCCGCAACATGGACATCGCCGCCAACGCGGATCCGGCCTACTACGACCTGGGCCTGTGCGGCCCGAGCCGCAGCGACCTGGCTGCCCGCACCGACCTGTGCGGCGCCTTCCGCGTCCCCAGCCTGCGCAACGTGGCCGCCACCGCCCCCTACTTTCACAACGGCAGCCTCAAGACCCTCACCGACGTGGTGCGCTTCTATGTCCGCCGCGACACGAATCCCGAGGAGTGGTACCCCACCGACAGCGCCGGCGTCGTCCAGAAGTTCAACGACCTGCCCGAGGCTTACCGCCGCAACGTGAACACCACCGAAGTGCCCTACAACCGCAAGCCCGGCGACAGTCCCGCCCTCGACGCCAGCGAGATCGCCGACCTGGTGGCCTTCCTCAACACCCTCACCGACGGCTACACGCCCTGAGCCGCCGCATCGCTTCCCTGCATCCCGGAGATCCTCCCATGAAGACCACACCGCTCAGCCTCGCGCTCGCCGCCTGCTTCCTCAGCAGCGGCGCTCAGGCCGCCACCGACGCCGAACTCCTCGCCCGCATCGACCGCCTCGCCGCCGAACTGGAGGCCGTCAAGGCCGAACTGCGCAGCGTCAAGGCCCAGGCCACCCCGCCTGCGCCCATCACCACGACAGCGGCCACCACCCCAGCCGCCACTGTGCCGGTCCCCGCGGCTCCCGGTGCGTACGCCCAGACCGCCAGCGCCAGCGGCGCCAACCCGACCAGCCTCTTCGGCTATGGCGAGGTCAATTACAATCGCCCCTTCCGCAACAGCAGCGACACCCGCATGGACGTGCGCCGCGCCGTCATCGGTGTCACCCACCAGGCCTCCGAACGCACCCGCATCGTCGGCGAATTCGAGTTTGAGCACGCCGTCGCCTCGGCAACCGATTCCGGCGAGGTGGAAGTCGAGCAGCTCTACGTGGAACACCGCCTCAACGACAACGTGGGCCTCAAGGGCGGCCTCTTCCTGATCCCCCTGGGCACCCTCAACCTGAGCCACGAGCCCCTGTCCTACTACGGTGTGGAACGCAACTTTGTCGAGACCGCCATCATCCCCACCACCTGGCGCGAAGTCGGCCTCTCCACCTTCGGCGTCACCGACGAAGGCCTGCGCTGGGACGTGGGCCTCACCAGCGGCTTTGACCTGAACAAGTGGGACAAGACCAGTGACGAAGGCCGCACCGAAGGCCCCCTGGCGGCCATCCACCAGGAAGGCTCCCAGGCCCGAGGCCATGACCTCTCCGTGTACGCTGCCCTCGACTGGCGCGGCACGCCCGGCCTGGCCGTCGGCGGCGGCGTCTTCAGCGGCAAAGCCTCCCACAAGGTCAACGACCCCTCCACCGCCAACGCCGGTGTATACGCCCCTGGTGCCCGTGTAACCCTGTGGGACACCCACGCCCGCTGGACGCCCGGCAAGTGGGATCTGGCCGCCCTCTATGCCCGCGGCAGCATCAGCGACACCGATCAGCTCAACGTCCAGCTCGCCGGCGGCACCCCCGTGCCCAAGTCCTTCTTCGGCTGGTACACCCAGGCCGCCTATCGCCTGTGGGAAAACGGCGAATACAAGCTGAGTCCCTTCGTCCGTCACGAACGCTTCAACACCGGCGCCACCTACGCAGCGATGCCCGCCGGCCTGGAGATCGACCCGCTGCGCACCGAGAAGGTCCTCACAGCCGGCGCCAACTTCCAGGTGGGTGGCAATGTGGTCCTCAAGGCCGACGTCCAGCGCTTCGTCGTCGATCGCAGCCGCGACCGCCTCAACCTGGGCCTTGGCTACCAGTTCTGACCTGGCCTGCCGGCACCCCCGGACGCCCGGACGCCGCTTCGGCGGCGCCCGGGCGCCGTCACGTTCACCCAAGGGCTTGAACCGATGAAACATTCCCGACATGAGTGGCCGGTCGTCCCGGCGTCCCTACTGATCGCCGCCGGTGCGCTCGCCACCTTCCAGGCCCCCCACGCCATCGCCGCCCAGTACATGAGCGCGGAACAGGCCCAGAAGACGGCCTTCCCCGACGCCGACCGCTTCGACGTACGCCCGCTGCGCCTCACCCCGGAGCAGCTGCGCACCCTCGACGGCGTGGCCCCGGTCCGCCAACGCGGTGAATTGCGCCAGATCCTCGCCTACGCCGGTCCCCGCCTGCTGGGCACGCTGTACGTGGACGATGTCATCGGCAAGGTGGAGTGGATCACCTACGCTCTGGCCATCAATCCGGACGGCAGCGTGCGCAGTCTGGACATCCTCGAATATCGCGAGACCCACGGTTTCGAAGTGCGCACCGCGTCCTGGCGCAAGCAGTTCGTCGGGCACCGCAGCGACACGCCGCTGCATTTCGGCGACGACATCAAGAACATCAGCGGTGCCACCCTGTCCTGCGCCCACCTCACCGCGGGTGTGCAGCGCCTGCTCAAGCTGCACGCCCAGTTGGCCAGCGCCGAACGATGAGCGACGGCCCGACCGCACGCCGGGCCCAGGCCTGGCTCGGAACCTATGTCGTCATGGAAGCGACAGCCGCCGAGCAGCGTGTCGCCGACGCGGCGGTTGCAGCCGCCTTCGACGCTGTCGCCGACGTTCACCGCCTCATGAGCTTCCACGCCCAGGACAGTGATCTGGCCAACCTGCACGCCGACGCCTGGCGCCAGCCCGTGACCGTCTCGCCCCACACCTGGCAGGTCATCCTCCACGCCCAGACCGTCGCCGCCGCCAGCGACGGCGTCTTCGACCCCACCGTCGCGCCTGCCCTGGTGGCCAGCGGTGCCTTGCCGGCCCCCACCGGTCCGCGTCCGGACCCGACCGCCACCTGGGCCGACGTCGAACTGCTCGATGGCCAGCAGATCGCCTTCCGTCGCCCCCTGTGGCTGGATCTGGGCGGCATCGCAAAAGGCTACGCGGTGGACCGGGCCGTACACATCCTGTGCGAGTACGGTGCCGACAGCGGTCTCGTCAATGCGGGCGGCGACCTGCGCGTGTTCGGACGGCATCGCACGCGCGTCCCGGTGGCCGTCCGCCACCCCGCCCAGCCGTCCCAGACCCTGCCCCTCGGCAGCCTCGCCCAGGGTGCGGTGGCCGGCTCCGGCGACTACTTTGCCGCGATGCCGGCGGAACAGGCCTCCCCCATCGTCGCGCCGGGCCGAGGCCTCCGTCCCGCTGGTCGCACCGCCGTGGTGGTGGTCGCGGATGAATGCTGGTGCGCCGATGCCCTGACCAAGGTGGTAAGCCTGATGGAGAGCGCCTCCAGCCCGGTGCTGCGCATGTTCAACGCCACTGCAGCCCTCCTCGATGCGCATGGTACGCTGCGCGCCATGCCGGGCTTCATGGAACGCCTCGGGCATGCCACCCCTGAGGAACAGTCCAGCCATGCATGAGTTTCCCCACCGCCCCCGCCACAAGGCGGTCCGCCCGGGCCGGCGGCAACGCCACAGCCTGTATGCCGTCGCGGCCGTCCTGATGGTCAGTGGTCTGGTGTGGCTCGTCGCCCATTACGCGCTGCCGCTCCCGGATGATGCTGCGCGCCATCCGGCCGAACCCTGGGCCATGCGGATCCACGGCGCCGCAACGCTGCTGGGCATGGCCGTACTGGGGGCCTTATGGAGCCATCACGTGCTGCCGGCCTGGCGGGCGGGCGAAAAGCGCGCGACCGGACTGCCTCTGCTCGGAATCTGGCTGGCCCTGGCCGTCAGCGGCTATGGCCTGTATTACCTGGCGGAGGAATCCTGGCGGGATGCTGCCGACACGCTGCACGTGAGCGCAGGACTGGCGATGCCCCTGGCCCTGGCCAGCCATGTCTGGATGCAGGGCCGACGACAAAAAAAGGGGGAGCGGCCTTCTTCAGGACCGCACCCCCTGTCACCGCAAAGCAAGGAGACAGGCTGATCGCACCCGCAACGATGCGACGCCTGCGTCATATATTAGCCCCTTGCCCGTCGAATCGCCACCCGATTGTCATTCATTGCCCTGTTCCCGGCGGCGATAATGCGCCACCGCCGGCAACGCAAGGACTACCAGCAGGATGAGCAGCACGGCCAGCGGCCAGACCACGGGTCGGTTCCATTCCGCCCGCATCGCTGATCGCGTGGTCACGTCAATGCGCTGGTACTTGAGCGTGCTGCGCACAATCTTGCCCGGCTTGCGGTTGCTCACCCAGCCGTGCTGGAGCGTGTAGGCCTTTTCGTAGAAGCCCCACACCCACGGCGCGTCGTGCTGCAGGATCGCCAGCATGCGCGCGATGAGGGCCAGCCGTTCCGGGCTGTCGGGCATGGCCTTCATGCGCTCGAACAGGCGGTCGTATTCCGGATTGGCGTAGTTGGCCGCGTTCTCGCCCTGGTTCTTCACCTTGCTCTGGGGGCCATAGAGCAGGAACAGGAAGTTCTCCGGATCGGGGTAATCCGCGTTCCAGCCCCAGTAGAAGAGCTGCGCGTTGCCCTTGCGGATCTTGTCCTGGAAACGGTTGTAGTCGGTGGCCCGCACCACGAGCTGCACATCGAGCTTGTTCAGCTGCTTGGTCAGCCAGTCCACCGTGGATTTGTCGCCCATGCCCGACCCGGTGGTATCCAGATTCACCACCAGTGGCTCGCCGGTCTTTGCGTCGCGCCCATTGGGGTAGCCCGCCTCAGCAAGCAGACGCCGGGCGTCGTCTACCGATTTGCGCCGCGCCTTGCCGTCGACCCAGTCGTACACGTAGGGATTGATGCCCGCCTGATCCACCCGGTAGCCCGTGATGCCCGGCGGGATCGGGTGCATCGCGGGTACACCGCGGCCATTCTGGAAGACCGAGATGAACTCCTCCTGGTCAATGGCAATGGAAATCGCCAGCCGCAGCTTGCGTGCCCGCTCCGAATCGCCGCCCACCAGCGGGTCGAGCATGTTGAAGCCCATGTACATCACCGTCGGCGCCACCGAAGTCAGCAGACGGATGCCCTTCCTGGCCATCTCGTCGCTGAGGGCCACATCGCCCTGGGCACCCATCTGCACGGCCTGATCGAAGTTGTCGGAGGACACGCCTGAAGCGTCGTAATAGCCCTGCAGGAACTTGTTCCAGTACGGAATGCTTTCCTTCTCCCGGGTGAAGACCACCGTGTCGACGAAGGGGATCACCTTGCCGCAATCCTCGAGAAAGCCTGCCGCACGATCATCCGGTTCACCCTCGCACGGATAGCGTTCACCACGGAAATTCGGGTTGCGGGCCAGCACCATGCGGGCATTGGGATTGTTCTCGACCAGCATGTACGGTCCGGTGCCCACCGGCCAGCTGTCGAGGGTCAGGTTGTTGTCTGCCATGCCCGGCTGGGCAAAGAAGCGGTCCGCCTCGAAAGGCACCGGCGCGAAGAAGGGCATGGCCAGCCAGTAAGGAAACTGGGGATAGGTGCCCTGCAGATGCACCCGGTAGGTGTAGCGGTCCACCACCTCGACGCCGGGCAGGTCGTAGCGGCGCAGATCGATCCAGGCGCCCTTGTCGGCGCGCCCCCGCTCCTCGGCCACCAGACGCGCATTCAGGTCCTTCAGCCCGACGATGTAGTCTCCCATCAGCTCGAGCACCGGGGAATGCAGACGCGGATGGGCCAGACGCTTGATCTGATAGACGAAATCGTCGGCGGTCAGCTCCCGCGTGCCGGATTCTGGAAAATCGGACGGGCGGCGGCGCTGCGCGATGTCGCTGCGCGACAGGGCCACATAGCGGGCCTGCCCCGCAGCATCGACGGCAAACGCCGGATGAGGCTGATAACGGACGCCGGGACGAATCCTGATCTCGTAGGTGCTGCGGGCGACCCGTGCCGGATCGGCATCGGGCGGCAGTTCGTGCCCCGCCCGATCATACTGACGCAGGACAGGAAGCGTCGCGGCCGTGGCCGGTTCAAGCTGGTAGGGGCGCTTGAGGTAATGGTACTGGAGGGGCGGTTCGTAGATCTGATACAGGAAGGTCGCCTCGTCCTCACTGTAGGACTGGACCGGGTCCAGATGTTTCGGGCGCTGGGTGAAGGCCGAATACAGGATGTTCTGCCCTCGCTCGGCCACTGGATACGGATCGTTCCAGACCCCGTCGCAGCCAGCAACGGCAAGACCCAGCAGGGCCGAAACAAAAAGGACGATCATGCGATGCATGGCCGCGAGTGTACCGGAAGGTCCGCACTCCGCGGCAGCCACGCGAGGGCGCAAGCATCCGTTATAATCGGCGCCGGATTTTCATCGGAGACACCTTTCATGGGCTTTCTTGCCGGCAAGCGCATTCTCATCACCGGGCTGCTGTCCAATCGCTCGATCTCCTACGGGATCGCCAAGGCCATGCGCCGTGAAGGAGCCGAGCTTGCCTTCACGTACCAGAACGAGCGCTTCAAGGAGCGTGTCGCCAAGTTGGCCGCCGAATTCGACAGCACGCTGATTTTTCCGTGCGATGTGCAGAACGATGCCGAAATCGCCAGCCTCTTCGAGCAACTCGGCACCCAATGGGACGGACTGGACGGACTCGTCCACTCCATCGCTTTTGCGCCCGGTGAAGCCCTGGAAGGTGATTTCCTCGACGGTCTGACCCGCGAAGCCTACCGCGTCGCCCATGAAGTGAGCGCCTACAGCTTCCCCGCCCTCGCCAAGGCTGCGCGGCCGATGATGAAGGGCCGCAAGGGGTCGCTGCTGACCCTGTCTTACCTGGGCGCCGTGCGCACCATGCCCAACTACAACATCATGGGCCTCGCCAAGGCCAGCCTGGAAGCCTCGGTGCGCTACATGGCGGTATCCATGGGCCCTGAAGGCACGCGGGTCAATGGCATCTCCGCCGGCCCGATCAAGACCCTGGCGGCCTCCGGCATCGGCAGCTTTGGCAAGCTGCTGGCCTTCAACGAGCACAACGCCCCGCTGCGCCGCAATGTGACCATCGAGGAAGTGGGCAATGCCGCGGCCTTCATGTGTTCCGACCTGGCGAGCGGCATCACCGGTGAGATCATGTACGTGGATGGCGGCTTCAATACCACCGCCCTCGGCAACGCCCAGCCCATGGCCTGAACCCACCGCACCGCATCAGGACGAAAGGCCCGCACTGCTGCGGGCCTTTCTCATTTCAGGCATGCCTCCGTGGCGGCGCCCGGAACGAACGCGCGCCACAATGAAGCCGACTCACTTCTCCTTGTTGCCTTCCAGCGCCGCCATATTGATCTTCACGTCGTAACGCTGACGCAGGGCCGCGATGTAGGCCGCAAAATCCATCTCGGCCAGCACCCGCCCGTATTGCTGGCGTACCACCTGCAGGCGCGGATCACTGGCAGCGGCCTCCGGGCGCACCACCTTCTCGACGCGATACAGGACATAGCCTGCACCTGGCACTTCGACACCCGTGTAGCCCGGCAGCTTGTCGGACGCCACCCGGAACACTGCCGCGGCCGCGGCAGGCGGAAGATCCTGCGCACCGCGCTGCAGCACGCGCGGCGCGCCCCAGCTGAGCTCCACGGCCTCACCCTTCTGCAGCTTGCCGAGACGGGCCTCGCCCTCCTTGACGGCCAGCCGGGAGGCCTCATCGGCCGCCAGACGCTTCTCGATGAGCGGCTTCACGTCCTCGAACGGACGCAGACTCGCCGGTTTGTACTCCACGACACGCGCCGAAACCAGCACCCCACCGCCCACGTCGATCGCATCCGTATTGCGCTTGTTCTTGACGGCATCGTCCGAGAACAAGGCGGACACCAGACGTTCGTTGTCGAACGGCGGTGGCAGCTTGGCTGCCCGGACGATCCAGTCGCTGGTCTGGACATTCAGCTTGTACTTCTCGGCTGCCGGCTTGAGGCTGTCGGACTGTTCATACACCGTGTTGCTGAAACCTTCAGCCATTTCAGCCAGCTTGCCGGAGGCGGCCTTCTTGCGCAGCTCAGCCGCAATTTCGCCCTTCACCTCTTCAAGCGGACGCACCTTGGCGGCCTTGATGCCCGTCAGCCGGATGATGTGGAAGCCGAAATCCGACTGGACCAGATCCGTCGTATCGCCCTCCTTGGCCAGGGCGAACACCGCGTCCTCGAAGGGTTTGACCATCATGCCGTGGCCGAAGTAGCCCAGATCGCCCCCCTTGTCCGCAGAACCGGGATCCTGGGAATTGGCCTTGGCGAGCTTGGCAAACTCCCCGGGCGCAGCCTTGACCTGCTTGAGGATCCCCTCGGCCTTCTCGCGTGCCGCCTTGATGACGGCCTCGCCGGCCGCCTTGTCGGCCTGGATCAGGATGTGGCTGGCCCGCCGCTCTTCGCCCTGACGGTAACGGTCCGCGGCCGTCTCATAGGCCTTGCGGACCTCGGCGTCGCTGACGCTCACCTGGCTAGCGACGGCATCCTGGTCGAGGGCCACGTATTCGGCGCGGACCTGGGCCGGCACCTCGAAACGCTGCCTGTTCGCCTCGTAGAAATTCTTCGCCGCGTCTTCGCCCAGTTTGACGGAGGCCATGAACTGCGGCGGCGCCAGAACCGCCTCGCTCACCGTACGCTCTTCAATCTGGGTTCCCAGAACCCGTTCGGCGGACGCTCCGGACAGGATGCCC
This sequence comes from Rhodocyclaceae bacterium, assembly GCA_035335645.1. Lineage (GTDB taxonomy): Bacteria > Pseudomonadota > Gammaproteobacteria > Burkholderiales > Rhodocyclaceae > Zoogloea. Next base: position 8,845 of record DAOQMM010000063.1, read on the forward strand.
TGGGTCAACGGAATAATGATCTGCTGGAGCGCCAGATCCTGACGCAGGCGCGATTCGAAGATCGCCTGATTCATGCCCTGGGCTTTCAGGAGCGCTTCGTAGCGGACCTGGGAGAACTGGCCGTTTTCCTGGAAACCCGGCACGGCCAGAATGGTATCCCGCATCTGCGCGTCGCTCACCAGAAGACGGTGCTTGCCCGCATCCAGACCGAGCAGGCGTTGGTTGATCATGTTTTCCAGCACCGCGCGACGGGCTTCCGGACTGTCCAGCATCGCCGGATTGAACTGATCGCCCAACGAGGCCCGCAGACGGTCCTGCTGGCTGCGCATGGCCTGCTGGAATTCAGCCTGAGTAATTGCGTGCCCGCCCACGGAGGCGAGTTCATCCCCCTTGCCCATGTTCCGGACATAGGAATCCACGCCCCAGAACGCAAAGGGAAGCGTGATGAGGAGCAGGAAGATCTGGACGACCTTCTTGTTGTTGCGTACCGCGTCGAACATGCTGAAGAATCCTCTTGGCTGCGGTGAGCAGGCGCATCGGGTGGCTGAAAATGCAAAAAAGGCGAACTTGCGTTCGCCTCAATCTGAACGAAGGATCCGGTTCATCACCCTGAGCAAGCTCCATCACGTGCGCAACACATGAACGGGTCTGAGCCTTGGTCAAGACCCCGGACCGTCGGACGAAAAGCCCGTCGAATATAGCAAGCGCCCGTCGGGAAGAGCAAGCCCGGACGCACGTACCAACACCCCGCCATCGGCGATCCGAAGCCCCCGAAACGACAAAGGCTGCAGGGAGCAGCCTTTTGCGCAACGGTGTTCAGGAAACGACCGGAAACAACTCACTTGGGCATCATGGCGGAGTGGACGGGACTCGAACCCGCGACCCCCGGCGTGACAGGCCGGTATTCTAACCGACTGAACTACCACTCCTTGTACTTCTAACTACAAACTTCGAATCCTGGCTGGTGGGTGCTGACGGGGTCGAACCGCCGACATTCGCCTTGTAAGGGCGACGCTCTACCAACTGAGCTAAGCACCCGCTGCACACGGACTATCGCCCGCACTACAGCCCATCAGTTTAATGCATCCTTGAGCGCTTTGCCAGGCCTGAATTTTGGGATCTTGGCGGACTTGATCTTGATGGCCGCCCCGGTACGCGGATTTCGGCCGGTCCGAGCTGCGCGCTTGCCTACATGAAACGTACCGAAGCCCACCAGCGTCACCGAGCCACCTTTTTTGAGCGCCAGTTTGACGGCTGCAAAGGTCGCATCCAGCACACGCCCCACCGCAGCCTTGGAAATATCGGCTTCCGCGGAAACCTGATCGATCAGTTCGGATTTATTCACTTCAGTCCCCTTTTGATGTGGATCGTGCGAACGAAAAAACCGAAATCTGGCGAAGCAGGGCGAGCGACGTGACGAATTGCCCTAATTGGATCTTGCGAGTTTTATAGCGCGCGAAAAAACGTCGTGTCAAGGCACGACGGCGCACGCGCGCTTGAATTGCACGAAAAACGGACAAGACCCGCAGTAGGTATTGTTAATTTCTGCACCGAACCCGGCCCCAATACGGATTTGCTTCGTCACCCCGAGTGACCGATCGCCCCCCCGACACGCCGGGCCCCGCCGCGCCACGCGACAGACCGGGCACGGGCCGGCCGAAGGGAGTGACCCGGCAGCACGTGACTTCCGCCAGCGCCGATCCACCGGATCTGACCTCACGGATGCATCCGCACCGGGACCACAAAACAAAATGGCACAAGCTTCCGCTTGTGCCATTCCGAAAACCGAAGCTTGCGCGAGGATCAGGCAGCAGCCATCGCCTTGACGGCAGCAGACAGGCGGCTCTTGTGACGAGCGGCCTTGTTCTTGTGGATGATCTTCTTGTCTGCAACGCTGTCGATGGTCCGCTGGGACGCAACGAAAACCTGTTGCGCAGCAGACTTGTCACCGCCGTCGATCGCCTTACGGACTGCCTTGATGGCGGTGCGCAGACGGGAACGCAGGCTCATGTTGTGGGCGCGGGCCTTGATCGCTTGACGGGCGCGCTTGCGTGCTTGTGCCGAATTGGCCATGTTTATGGTCCCAACAGAATCCAATAAAGCGTTCGATTTTAGAGGAAGCATTCTAGCAATGCAAGCTTTTATTCCCGATTGCATTGCCGATCCCGACCGGCAGTCGCTACCATGGGCACTTTTCCCATCGCTGGCCCGCCATGAATCTCCTTCGCGCCCTTGCCACTGTCAGCGGTATGACCCTGCTTTCACGGATTCTCGGCTTCATCCGGGATTTTGTGGTCGCGCGGGCCTTTGGTGCGGGACTCGCAACCGATGCCTTCTTTGTCGCGTTCCGCCTGCCGAATCTGCTGCGCCGGATGTTCGCCGAAGGCGCGTTTTCGCAGGCCTTCGTGCCAATCCTCGCCGAATACAAAAACCGGCGCGGACCTGACGAGACTCGCACCCTCGTCGATCACGTCGCCAGCGCCCTCGGCGTCGTGGTGCTGATCGTCTCCATTCTGGGCGCTCTCGGCGCGCCTGCCATCATCTACGCCACCGCGCCGGGTTTTTCATCGGACGCTGAAAAATTTGACCTGACGGTCCAGCTCACCCGCATCACCTTTCCCTACATCTTCTTCATGGCCCTGGTGGCCCTATCCGGCGGCATCCTCAATACCTGGAGCCGCTTCGCCATCCCGGCCTTCACGCCGGTGCTCCTCAACCTGTCGTTCATCGGCATGGCCTTGTTTGCCGCGCCTTACTTTGACCCGCCCGTCGTGGCGCTGGGCTGGGCGGTGTTCATCGGAGGGCTCGCCCAGGTGCTGCTGCAGATCCGCCCGCTGGCTCGCATCGGCATGCTTCCGCGCTTTTCCCTGAGCTTTGCCGATCCAGGCGTACGGCGCATCCTGAAGCTGATGGCACCGGCCATCCTGGGGGTGTCGGTCAGCCAGATCTCACTGCTCATCAACACCGTCTTCGCATCCTTTCTACCCAGCGGCAGCGTGTCATGGCTGTACTACGCTGATCGCCTGATGGAGTTTCCGGCAGGCCTGCTGGGCGTGGCCCTCGGGACCATCCTCCTGCCCAGTCTCTCCAAGATGCACGCCGACGACAATCGATCCGAATTTTCAGCCCTGCTCGACTGGGGACTGCGCCTGACACTCATGCTGACCCTGCCCTCGGCGCTGGCCCTCGCGCTGCTGGCGGTTCCCCTCGTCACCACCCTGTTCTTCCACGGCGCCTTCAAGGTCGCCGACGTGTATGCCACCCGCAGCGCCCTGATGGCCTACAGTGCCGGGCTGGCCGGACTGATCCTGGTAAAGGTCCTTGCACCGGCCTTCTACGCCCGGCAGGACATCCGCACACCGGTGCGCATCGCCCTCATCACCCTGGCCGCGACGCAGCTGATGAACCTTGCGTTCGTGGGCGTCTTCCGCCACGCCGGCCTCGCCCTGTCAATCGGACTGGCGTCGTGCATCAATGCCGGTCTGCTCTTTCGAGGCCTGAGGCTCCGCGGTATCTATCTGCCGCAACCGGGCTGGCGTGCCTTCTTCCTCAAGCTGCTCGCCGCCCTGACAGTACTCGGCGGCGGCCTGTGGCTGACCATGGGCGCCGACGAACTGTGGCTGACAGCCAGCGGCCTCGACCGGGTGACCCGGCTGACGGCACTGGTGATCGGCGGGATCATCATCTATTTCGCCACCCTCTTTGCGTTGGGCTTTCGCGTCAGCGATTTCCATCGCCGCGGCGCGACCTGAGCCCCGCACTCACCACCCGCTGTGTAGAATCTCGCGAATCATTCGGGGGAGACCACATCATGCATCTGCGCAGCTCCAGTTTTGCCGACGGCGCCGTGATTTCCGGCGTCCATACGTTCTGCGTTCCCGCTGCCGAAGGCCATGTCTGCCTGGGCGCCAATCGCAACCCGCATCTTGCGTGGCGCGAAGCCCCTGCCGGTACCCGCTCCTTCGTCGTGCTCTGTCACGATCCGGACGTACCGAGCCGCGGTGACGACGTGAATCAGGAAGGCCGCCTGGTTCCTGCGGATCTTCCCCGCGTGGATTTCTTCCACTGGGTGCTCGTGGATCTGCCCGAAACCCAGATGGAGATCGCCGAAGGCAGTCATTCGAGCGAAGTGACTCCGAACGGCAAGCCCGGGCCGGATCGCCCCGACGGCAGCCGTCACGGACTGAACGACTACACCGGGTGGTTTGCCGGGGACGCGCAGATGAAGGGCCAGTATTTCGGCTACGACGGTCCCTGCCCGCCGTGGAACGATTCCATCCGCCACCGCTATGTATTCACGGTCTACGCGCTGGACGTGCACCGCCTGACCGTGACTGGCGCCTTCACGGGGCAGGACGTACGCAATGCGATGCACGGCCACATCCTCGCCCAGGCCAGCCTGACCGTGACATACAGCCTGAACCCCACCATCCCCGCGTGATCATGTCGGCCTGACGTTCCGCCCGCACCCTTGTCACGCTGCCCAGATCGGCAGGCGCTGCGTGAGCAGGGGAAGGCGCAGATGAAAATACTCCGGCAAGCCGTCTCGGAATGCAGGCCAGTCCTCCCCTTCGATCAGCGGCCGGCACCAGCTCCGGAACGCAGACGTCACGCCGAATCCATCGGGTCGGATGAACTCCGGCGGCAGGCGGCGCTCCAGGTTCGCCACCGCATCAAAGGGCACGATCCGGGTACGCCAGCGGTAAGGCACATCGCCCAGACGCTCGATGGCCACCATGCCGCCTTCGCCACGCAGCGCCGCCGCCACGGCCGCCTCGCCAACCGCGCCGGCCTGCGTCGCATCGGTTGCCGAGGCCAGATGCCGCGCCGCCCGCTGCAGATAGTCCGCCACCGCGAAATGCACCTTGCAGCCGAGACGACGGTGAATACGCTCCGCAATGGCCTCCCCTGCACCTCCGAGCTGAACATAGCCTTTGGCAGAGCGTTCCTGCATGGCAATCGGTTCGCCGGCAGCATCGTGCAAGCCCTCAGCGACGACGACAGCACATGCGCCATGGCGGGCAACGACCTCTGCGACCTTCGCGAGAAAGGCCTCTTCGTCAAAAGGAACTTCAGGCAGCAGGATGACATGCGGCGCGGCGCCCTCTCCATCGGACGCCAGCGCACAGGCCGCCGCAAGCCAGCCTGCGTTGCGCCCCATCACCTCGAGCACGAAGGCACGCCCACCGCCGGTGGTCATGGCCGCCAGATCGAGCCCGACCTCCCGTACCGACGTGGCCAGGTACTTGGCGGCCGAGCCAAAACCAGGGCAGCAGTCGGTCAGCAGGATGTCATTGTCGACGGTCTTGGGCACGCCCACCACCGTGAGGGGAAAGCGCCGCTCCTCGGCCGCAGCGGCGATCTGCCGGCAGGTTTCCATTGAGCCGTTGCCGCCGTTGTAGAGCAAGGCTCTCACGTCGTGCGCGGCCAGCACCGCAAACAACCGATCATATTGGGCCGGATTGCGTTCGACCGGATCCAGATCCAGCCGGCAGGATCCGAATGCGCCGCCTGGCGTCCGTCCAAGACAGGCCAGATCGGCGTCCGTCAAGGCGCTCGTATCCACCAGACGCTCCTGCAGCACACCCATGATCCCATGCCGGGCGGCCAGCACCCGGGCGATTTGCTGCGGCACGCGCCGCGCCGCCGTGATGACCCCGGCCGCGGAGGCGTTGATCACCGCAGTCACGCCGCCGGACTGGGCATACAGGAGATTTCCGTTCACAACACACTGGCTCCCAGGTTATGGGACAGGACCACGGGATGCGGGTCTTGCCTCAGCAAAAGACCACGATCGCGAGAAACAATTCCAACGCGGATGCTCGCCTCGTCCATCATGCAGGTCACGTCCCCGCCCGCGACACCCGCAGACCGTGCGGATTCACCGTGATCGCAGCCGATCACCTGCTTTGCATTCAGCACGCAGACACGCCACCACGCGGGCCAGCACCCAAGAAAAAGCCGGCCCTCAGGCCGGCCTTCTTGACAGGACAAGCGACGCTTACTTCAGCGCGCCAAACGCCCGGTCACGGATCTCTTCAACCTTGCCCAGACCACCGATCTTGCGATACTGGGGGGCCGCGGCGTCACCAGAAGCCGCCCACTCGGAGTAGTAGGCCACCAGCGGCTTGGTCTGGGAGTGATACACATCCAGACGCTTGCGGACGGTTTCTTCCTTGTCGTCGTCCCGCTGGATCAGCGCTTCGCCGGTTTCGTCGTCCTTGCCGTCCACCTTGGGCGGATTGAACATGACGTGATAGGTCCGGCCGGATGCCACGTGCACACGGCGACCGGACATGCGGCCGATGATTTCCTCGTCCGGCACATCGATCTCGAGCACGAAGTCGATGGGCACGCCGGCGGCCTTCATGGCTTCGGCCTGGGGAATGGTGCGGGGGAAACCGTCGAACATGTAGCCGGCCTGGCAGTCGGCTTCCTTCAGGCGGTCCTTGACCAGGCCGATGATGATGTCGTCAGACACGAGCCCGCCCGCATCCATGACCTTCTTGGCCTCGATGCCCAGCGGGGTGCCCGCCTTGACCGCCGCACGCAGCATGTCGCCGGTGGAGATCTGGGGAATCCCGAATTTTTCCTTGATGTAGTTGGCCTGGGTGCCTTTGCCGGCGCCCGGCGGTCCCAACAGAATCAGACGCATGCCTTACCCTCCTCTGGTTATTGTCGCTGCGACATGGGGTGGTGAAACTAACGCGAAACTGACGCTACGTCAAACACGCGGCGCACTCGCTCGAGATCTTCGGCCGTATCCACACCGCCCGGCGGTGCGTGATCGAGCACCATCACGCGAATGGGGAAGCCGTGGGCCATCGCACGCAGTTGCTCCAGTGCTTCCCACTGCTCCAGCGGCGATGGGGCGAGGGCCGCGTAGCGCTTCAGGAAACCAGCCCGGTAGGCGTACAGGCCCACATGACGATAGGCCGGAAACCCCGCCGGCAACGCGTCCCGCTGCTGGGCGAAGGCATCCCGTGCCCAGGGAATCGGTGCCCGCGAAAAATACAGGGCGCGACCGCGAGCATCCAGGACCAGCTTGACGACGTTCGGGTTGAAGAATTCCTCCGCGGACGCGAGCGGATGGCAGGCCGTGGCGATCGCCGCTTCGGCATCGGCGGACAGCGTGGCGGCCGCATCGGCGATGAGTGAGGGTGGAATCAGCGGCTCATCACCCTGCACATTGACGACCACCGTATCGTCGTCCCAGCCGAGCCGAGTGGCGACCTCGGCGAGACGATCGGTACCGGACGGAAGTTCGCGGCCGGTCAGGATGACCTGCCCACCCGCCGCCTCGACGCGCTCGGCGATGTCCGCATGATCCGTCGCCACCCACACCTCGTCGGCGCCAGCCAGACGGGCCTGATCGAGCACGCGCAGGATCATGGGCCGGCCGGCGATATCCAGCAACGGCTTGCCCGGCAAACGACTTGAGGCGTAGCGGGCCGGGATGACGATGCGAAAGCCCATGCCTCAGCGCACCTGCGCGACTTCGTCGTCGGTCAGGGGGCGGGCCTCCTCTTCCAGCATCACCGGAATGCCATCGCGAATCGGGTAGGCCAGGCGAGCGCTCACGCTCCACAGCTCCTGCTTGTCCTTGCGGTAGTCGAGCGGCCCCTTGGTGATCGGGCACACCAGGATTTCAAGCAGACGGGGATCCATCGATCTTCTCCAGAATCAGTTCGGCCGCACGGGACGGCACATGCGCCCGGACGGGCCACACCCAGCTTTCATGCGGGGCGAAAGGCGCGCATTTTACCGCATCCTTCTCGGTCATCACCAAGGCATCGACGCCCTCCAGGGCCACATCGGCGGGCGTGAACACGTGATGATCGGGCAGCGGACAACGCTCCACCGCAAGCCCCATCGCCTCCAGCTGGGCGAAGAAGCGCTCCGGACGGCCGATCCCGGCCAGCGCCCGCAGACGCCGCCCCATCAGCGCGGACGGCGGACGGCGCTCTCCGCGGTCGGACAGACGCTCGAAGGCTGCGCCCGCCAGATGGAATTCGAACACCGGCGTGGTCCCACAGGCGCGACGCACGGACGGCGCCAGCGCACCATGGGCCAGCACCAGATCAGCCCGGGCCAGGCGCGTCACACCTTCACGCAGCGGACCGGCTGGCAGGCGCAGGCCGTTGCCCAGGGTGGCCTGATCGACAACCACGACCTCCACATCCCGCTCGAGGCGGTAATGCTGCAGACCGTCGTCACAGACAAGCACATCCACCTCCGGGTGCGCGGCGAGCAAGGCCCTGCCCGCCGCCGGGCGATCCCGCCCCACCCATACCGGAACACCCGCGAGGTGTGCCATCAGCACGGGCTCATCGCCAAAGTGTGAGGGATCGCCGTCCGGCGGCACTTCGGCCACACCCTCGACGTGCCCGCCATACCCGCGGCTGACGATGCCCGGCCGACGACCCGCAGCCTTCAGGTGCTCGACCAGCCAGAGCGTCACCGGGGTCTTGCCACTCCCCCCGACCGCAATGTTGCCCACCACGATCACCGGTGCGGGAAGGCGCTCGGTACGCAGCCAGCCGTTACGGAACAGCCCGCGGCGAAGACCGGCGACGGCACCGAACAGCAGCGACAGCGGCATCAGGGCCCAGGCGACGGCGCCCCGCCGGGACCAGAAGGCGGGGGCACGACGGGGCATGGAGGCGTCGGATCAGGTCAGGCCCGCGCGCCGCTCAGCGCTGGGCGGCCTGGGTCGCGAAGGAGATGTGGACGAGGCCGGCCTGCTGGGCCGCCTGCATGACGTCGATGACGCGCTGGTGGGTCGCCTTGGCATCGGCATTGATGATCACGACCGGATCCTTGGCGCCCTGGGGCACCAGCGCCTGCAGCGCCGCGGCGATGGCCTGGACGGATGTCCCGGACACCGCCCGCTTGTTGACCACCACGTCGCCGGTGGCGGTGACCGCCACGTTGAGTTCCACCGTTTTTTCGGCACTGGCCTGAGCGTCGGCGGTGGGCAGATTGATCTCCAGGCCGGCAAAACGCGAATACGTGGTGGTCAGCATCAGGAAGATGATGATCACCAGCAGCACGTCGATCATCGGGATCAGGTTGATCTCCGGCTCCTCGCGGGACTGGCCTCGGCGGAAGTTCATGACAGGACCTCAGCGACGCTCGCCGTGCACCACTTCGACCAGGCGAATCGCCTGCTGCTCCATCTCGATCACCAGGCTGTCCACCGTGGCGCGGAAGTGACGCCAGAAGATCATGCTCGGGATGGCAATGACCAGGCCGAAGCCGGTGTTGTAGAGGGCGATGGAGATCCCGTGGGCCAGCTGCTGCGGGTTGGACCCGCTGGGCGCCTGGGAGCCGAAGATCTCGATCATCCCCACTACGGTGCCGAAGAGGCCCATCAGCGGACTGATCGAGGCAATCGTACCCAGGGTGGTCAGGAAGCGTTCCAGGTCGTGGGTGACCGCCCGGCCGGCTTCCTCAATGGACTCTTTCATCACCTCGCGGGGGCTCCGCACGTTACGCAGCCCGGCCGCGAAGACGCGCCCCAGAGGCGAACTCAGGGCGACCCGGCTGATCATCTCGGGCGTGGCGCCCGTCTGGCGCAGTTCGGCCACAACCTTGTCGAGCAGTCCGTCGGGGATGATCTTGCTGCGGCGCAGCGTGATGAGACGCTCGATGATCAGGGCGACGGCGACGATGGAAGCAAACAGCAAGGGCCAGATGGGCCAGCCGGCAGCCTGGAGAATGGCGAACACGCGGGGGACTCCTGCGATGCGGAACAAGCTTCGGAATTTAACCTGCCCTTCTGACAAGAGCAAGAATCCCGCGCCCGCCGACAATCCACAAAATCTGTGGATAAATGTGTGGATAGAAACCGTGTGAAGGCGCTAACCCTCCAGTCCATAAGGACTTTTCCTGCTCGGATCAAAAATGGGGCGACGAACACAATCCATACTTTTCAATAACTTACGGAAAACATGCGAAGTCAAGCCCGGCGGCCAGAATATTTTTTTATGGCGTGCTCCAGGTGTGGATTCCGCTAGAATCCGCGCCCATGAATCCCCCCGAAAATCACCCTGCCACACCCGACAGCCGCGTGATTTCCGTCGCCGACCTGAACCGGCGCGCCCGCGAGGTGCTTGAGGGGACGTTCCCCTTGCAATGGATCGCCGGTGAGGTGTCGTCACTGACCCGCGCTGCCTCCGGTCACGTCTACTTCACCCTCAAGGACGACGAAGCCCAGGTGCGGTGCACGCTGTGGCGCAATCGTGCCCAGCTCCTGCCATTCCGGCTCGAACACGGCATGCAGGTGGAAATCCGCGCGGTGGTCACGCTGTATGAAGCCCGCGGGGACTTCCAGCTCAACGTGGACACCGTACGCCGCGCCGGCCAGGGCAATCTCTACGAAGCCTTCCTGCGTCTCAAGGCGCGTCTGGAAGCCGAAGGACTGTTCGCCTCCGAACGCAAGCGTCCGCTGCCGACCTACCCGCGGGGCATCGCCGTCGTCACCTCGCCCCAGGCGGCGGCCTGGCAGGACGTGCTGGCGGCCCTCGCCCGCCGCGCGCCTCACGTACCGATCTGCCTCTACCCGACGGCCGTCCAGGGCAGCGACGCCGGTGCGCGCATCGCTGCGGCCCTGCGGCTGGCCGGCACGCGGGCTGTGCAGGACAGCACCGACGTCCTCCTCCTCGTGCGCGGCGGCGGCAGTCTGGAAGACCTGGCAGCCTTCAACGACGAGGCCGTCGCCCGCGCCATCCGTGACTGTCCGCTGCCGGTGGTGTGCGGCGTAGGCCACGAGACCGACGTCACCATCGCGGACTTTGCCGCCGACCTGCGCGCCGCCACGCCAACCGCCGCGGCCGAACTGGCCAGCGCCGGATTTCACGCCCTGCACGAACGCCTGAGCCTGCTGGCCGGTCGCCTGAACCGTGCCATGGAACGCCGCCTGACTCACGCTGCCCAACGGCTCGACCGGACGGCCCTGCGTCTGCGCCACCCCCGTGAACGCCTGCGCGAAGCGGCACTGCGCCTCGACCACCTGGCCCGTCGCCTGCAGACCGCCGGACACGAGCCCCCGGCCCATGGGCGCAATCGACTCGATGCCCTGCGCCTGCGTCTGTCCGCACGTCGCCCCGATGCAAGCCGGGCACGCGACCGCCTCGAGAGTCTCGCCGGAAGACTTCAGCGGGCGCTCCGTATCCAGCTTGAACGCCGCCGCGCCCGCGTCGACGCCCTCACCGAACACCTTACCCACCTCGACCCGCGCAGCGTGCTCGCCCGTGGCTACACCATCACCCGCGACGCCCGCGGCAGGGTCCTGCGCAACGCGGCCGATGCGGTGCCCGGTCAGGACATTCGGGTCGAGTTCCACGACGGCGAGGCCGACGCCCGCGTCATGGCCCGGCGCCTGCGCTGACACCGATTTGTCGCACAGCAGCAATTGTCAGTCCGCCTCAAACCCGACTAGAATGGTCGGGCAATTCTGCCCACCCCTACAAGAATCACCGGAGAATGACCCATGGCTCACACCCTGCCCGAACTGCCCTACGCCAAGAACGCTCTTGCCCCGGCCATTTCTGAAGAAACCCTGGAGTTCCACTACGGCAAGCATCATCAGGCCTACGTCACCAACCTGAACAACCTGATTCCCGGCACCGAGTACGAGTCCCTGTCCCTCGAAGAGATCGTCAAGAAGGCCCCCGCCGGCGGCATCTACAACAACTCCGCGCAGGTCTGGAACCACACCTTCTTCTGGAATTCCATGAAGCCGAATGGCGGCGGCGCTCCCAGCGGCGCCCTGGCCGACGCCATCAACGCCAAGTGGGGCTCCTTCGACGACTTCAAGAAGGCCTTCCAGGCGTCTGCCGTCGGCAACTTCGGTTCCGGCTGGACCTGGCTGGTCAAGAAGGCTGACGGCTCCGTCGACATCGTCAACATGGGCGCCGCCGGCACCCCGCTGACCACCGGCGACACCGCCCTGCTGTGCATCGACGTGTGGGAACACGCCTACTACATCGACTACCGCAACCTGCGTCCCAAGTTCGTCGAGACCTTCC
>DAOQMM010000064.1:0-20726 GCA_035335645.1 Rhodocyclaceae bacterium
GCATTATAAAGAACTATTCAACGACGTCAACAACATTGGAAAAATAAATCAGCGCAGCGTGACGCGGGCAAATTTTCGCTTGCCCACTTGAAGAACGACCACAGCCCCCGCCTTCAGCACCAAGCCTTTGTCCGACACCTTTTCACCATTCAGCCGAACGCCCCCCTGATCGATCATGCGCATCGCCTCCGAGGTGCTGCCAGTGAGTCCCGCCTGCTTGAGCACGGCGACCACGCTGAGGCCGGTTTCGCCCCCGGAGATCGCCACTTCCGGCAGATCGTCCGGGATCGCATTGCGCTGAAAGCGCGCCTCGAAGTCCGTGAGCGCCGCTTCAGCCGCCGGCTCACCATGGAAGCGCGCGACGATCTCCTGGGCCAGGGCCACTTTGACATCCCTCGGATTGCGCCCGGTCTGTACCGCCTCCTTCAACCCGGCCACCTCGGCCGATGAGCGGAACGATAGCAGGTCGTAATAGCGCCACATGAGATCGTCCGAGACGGACATGATCTTGCCGAAGATCTCCCCCGGGGGCTCATAGATTCCGATGTAGTTGCCCAGAGACTTTGACATCTTGTTGACGCCGTCCAGCCCCTCCAAGAGCGGCATGGTCAGCACGCACTGGGGCGATTGACCGGCATTCTTCTGCAACTCCCGCCCCATCAGCAGATTAAAGCGCTGATCGGTCCCGCCCAGTTCCACATCCGCCTTCAATGCGACCGAGTCATAGCCCTGGCACAAGGGGTACAGGAACTCATGAATGGCGATGGGTTGCTGGTTGCCAAAACGCTTGGAGAAATCGTCCCGCTCCAGCATGCGGGCCACCGTGTGCTGCGCCGCCAGACGGATCATGCCGGACGCGCCGAGGGATTCCATCCACGTGGAGTTGAAGACCACCTCGGTGCGCGCCGGATCGAGAATCTTGAACACCTGCTCCTGATAGGTCTGGGCATTGGCAAGCACCTGCTCCCGGGACAGGGGCGGGCGTGTCGCATTCTTGCCCGACGGATCACCGATCATCCCCGTGAAGTCGCCAATCAGGAACAGCACCTGATGCCCCAGATCCTGGAAGTGGCGCAGCTTGTTGATGAGCACTGTATGTCCCAGATGCAGATCGGGCGCCGTCGGATCGAAGCCGGCCTTGACCCGCAGCGGGCGGCCCGACTTGAGCTTGTCCACCAGCTCGGATTCGACCAGAAGCTCGTCCGAGCCGCGCTTGATGAGTTCGAGTGCTTGCGTGATTTCCGTCATATCTGTTCCAGACCAAGGCAGGCCCGCGCGCTTTTTGGTAGACTCCGCGGCTCGATTTTGCTTGGAAAGTCCGGTGCTTAGAGAAAAGACGGGGATTCTAGCGCATCTCAAATTGTTGCGTGACGGCGATCGGAAGGCGCTGCTGAAGTCGATGGCGCTCGGCGCCGGAGTATTCACGGGCATGGCAGCCGCGCTCGCCGTGGCTCCCGGTCAGGACGCTCCGCCGCCGGCAGAGACGATCGTCACACAGCTGGAACGCCCGGCCTTCGACATTTCGGGCCGTGACGAGCACCCTTTCATCCGTGAAGACAGAGTCCTCGCCGGAGAGACGCTCGGGGCTCTGCTCAAGCGACTCGGCGTCTCGGACACGTCCCTGACCGCCCACGCCGGCAGTCCTGCCCTGATGCGCGATCTGGGAACAGCTTTCCGGCCAGGCATGGTGGTCACGGTCGCCACAACCACGGACGGCCGCCTGCAATCCGCCTCTTTCCTCCGCCCGGGTAATGATGATCAGGTCGTGCTGACCGCGGAAAACGGCCAGCTCGTCGTCCGCAAGCAGGCCCTCGAGCTGGACCGACGCATCCACATGCAGTCGGGCACCATCCAGAGCTCCCTCTTTGCCGCCACCGACGCGGCCGGCCTGCCCGACAGCATCGCCGAAGAACTCGCCCGGATGTTCGGCAGCGAGATCGACTTCCACTCCGACCTGCGCAAGGGTGACCGTTTCAGCGTCATCTACGAGGTCTTTTACCACCACGGACAGGCGATCCGCACTGGCCGCATCCTCGCCGCCGAATTCTTCAACCAGGGCGTGAAACACTCGGCCTACCTGTTCCGCCACGCGGACGGCAAGACCGAATACTACGGACCGGACGGACGCAGCCTGCGCGCGGGCTTTTTGCGCTCGCCACTGGAATTCTCACGGGTCACTTCCGGATTTTCGATGCGCCTGCATCCGATTCTGGGTACTTGGCGCGAGCATAAGGGCGTCGACTACGGCGCTCCAACGGGCACGGCCGTGCATGCAACCGCCGATGGCATCGTGGACTTTGCCGGCTGGCAAAACGGTTACGGAAATTTCGTGGTGCTCCGCCACCAGGACCGCTACTCCACGGCCTACGGCCACCTGAGCGCTGTCGCGCGTGGATTGCGCAAGGGGGACCGCGTCAGCCAGAACACCGTGATCGGCTACGTGGGCTCGACCGGCTGGGCCACGGGACCACACCTGCACTATGAGTTCCGAATCAACGAAATCCATCAGGACCCGCTTAAGGTCAGCCTGCCTGCCGCCCAGCCTCTTGATCGCCAGAAGCTGGGCACATTCCTCCATGACGTTGCTCAACTCAACGCCCAACTGACTGCAGCCCGCCAGATCACCACGGCCCGCTTCGACTGATCCAACGGTCACAGGCACAAAAAAGGGCGCCAACAGGCGCCCTTTTCATGCAATGCGTACGGGGAGGTCAGGCCGAGAAGGACGACCCACAGCCACAGGTGCTGGTCGCATTCGGATTGCGGATCACGAACTGGGAGCCTTCCAGACCTTCCGTGTAGTCGATCTCCGCACCCACGAGGTATTGGTAACTCATCGGGTCGATCAACAGCATCACGCCGTCCTTTTCCATCACGGTGTCATCGTCGTTACGGATCTCGTCGAACGTGAACCCGTACTGGAACCCGGAGCAACCGCCGCCCGTCACGAAAACGCGAAGCTTCAGCTCGGGATTACCTTCCTCGGCGATCAGATCCTTGACCTTGCCGACGGCACTATCAGTGAACACCAGCGGTGCCGGCATCTCGGTTACAGCATTCATGGGGGAACTCCTTCAGGTCAGTCTTCAAATTATGGGTAGCCGCCAGAAGCCGGTCAAGCCACACGAGTGGCTAGTTGACCGGGAAACGGGCGATAAGTTCTACGGCATCACCGGCACCTGCCCCAACCCGGTCGTTTCCGGCAGGCCAAAGAGAATGTTCATATTCTGAACGGCCTGCCCCGCAGCCCCCTTGACGAGGTTGTCGATGACCGACAGCACCACGACGGTATCGCCCCCCTGAGGTCGATGCACCGCGATTCGACACATGTTTGCAGAACGGACCGAACGGGTCGAGGGATGGGAACCCTTGGGCAGCACATCGACGAAGGGCTCTCCCGCAAAGCGCTCCTCGAACAACGCCTGCAGATCCACGTCTTTTTTGAGTTTGCCGTAGAGAGTGGCATGAATACCCCGAATCATCGGGGTCAGGTGCGGCACGAAGGTCAGTCCCACGGCCTGCCCTGCAAACCCGGCCAATCCCTGCCGGATCTCAGGCAGATGGCGATGTCCCGCTACGCCGTACGCCTGAAAATTGTCTGCCGCCTCGGAAAACAGGATATGCGTTTCGGCCTTCCGACCCGCGCCTGACACACCGGACTTGGCGTCGGCGACCAGATGATCCAGCTCGATCACCCCGGCCTCCACAAGCGGTAGAAAACCCAGTTGTACCGCAGTGGGGTAGCAGCCGGGATTGGCGACCACCCGTGCCTGGCGTACCGCTTCGCGATTCACTTCAGGCAGGCCGTACACCGCTTCAGCGACCAGTTCCGGACAGGCGTGCTTCATCCCGTACCACTTCTCCCATTCGGCCACATCCTTAATCCGGAAATCCGCCGCCAGATCGATCACACGCACGCCCGCACCGACCAGCGCGGCGGCCTGTTGCATGGCAATGCCGTTGGGCGTGGCGAAGAACACCACATCGCAAGATGCCAGATCAGCCGCCTGGGGATCCACGAAGCACAGGTCGACACGCTTGCGCAGACTGGGAAACAGATCCGCCACCGGCATGCCCGCCTCACCGCGGGACGTAATCGCACGGATCTCTGCCTCCGGATGCTGGGCCAGCAGCCGCAGCAGTTCCACGCCGGTATACCCGGTCCCCCCGACCACACCCACCTTGATCATGCTAACTCTCCGAACTGGAACACGAAATCAGTGCCGCATTTGACCACAACCCGGACACGGACCACCAGATTACGGCCGGAAGATGACAAAAAGCCGCCCGAAGGCGGCCTTTCGACAAAACCATCCAGCGCTTAACGCTTGGAGAACTGCTTGCGACGGCGCGCCTTGCGGAAGCCAACCTTCTTACGCTCGACTTCACGGGCATCGCGGGTCACCAGACCGGCCTTCTTCAGCGGGGACTTGAGTTCCGCATCGTAGTCGATCAGGGCGCGGGTGATGCCGTGACGGACCGCGCCAGCCTGGCCGGACTCACCACCACCGGTGACATTCACCAGGATGTCAAAGCTGTCGGCAAAGTTCGTCAGCACCAGCGGCTGGCGTACGATCATGCGGCCAGTTTCGCGGGAGAAAAACTGATCCACCGGCTTGCCGTTCACGACGATGTTGCCGGTACCCTTCTTGATAAAGACACGGGCCACCGCCGACTTGCGGCGACCGGTACCGTAGTTGTAAGTCACAGCCATCATCGGCTCCTGTTAGATCTCGAGAACTTTGGGCTGCTGTGCAGCGTGGGGATGCTCGCCACCGGCGTAGCACTTCATCTTCTTCAGCATGGCGTAGCCGAGCGGGCCCTTGGGCAGCATGCCCTTGACGGCCTTTTCAAGCACGCGCGCCGGGAAGCGCTGCTGCAGCTTGGTGAAGTTGGTTTCGTAGATACCGCCGGGGTAGCCGGAGTGACGGTAGTACTTCTTGTCCAGCGCCTTGTTCCCGGTCACACGCAGCTTGTCCACGTTGACGACGACGATGTAGTCGCCGGTATCCACGTGGGGGGTGTATTCGGGCTTATGTTTGCCACGCAAGCGACGCGCAACCTCGGAAGCCAGCCGACCCAGGACTTTGTCCGTCGCGTCCACCACGAACCAGTCGCGCTTGACCTCATGCGGCTTGGCAGAAAACGTTTTCATTGAAGAATTCCTCAGACTTGTCCCGCTCGGGACCGACCACAATTCGGAAAGCCGCAGATTCTATCCCTGCGAACGCCTGGATGTCAAACCCTTGCTCAAGATAAAAAAAAGCGCAGATCGGGGAGATCTGCGCTAAATCCACACCAAAGGAGGAGGGTGGAGGAGACACCGCTTCAGTCGGGTCAGGTGAAACAAACCGACTGGACTGAGTTCATTATGGGTCGACCGGACCTGTGATGCAAGCACTTTTTGTGCAATGCGTCATAAATATTTTAATCGTTCAATAAATTTTATTTATTGCAAAAATTCACTGCAACTCTATGTTTTTAATTATTTTTTTTGAATTGAAAACAGCCATTTCGGCATAAGCAAGCACGTTTCAAAGGCCAGCATGCTGCAGCGCACAACACCTGCCCGCGAAGGCTGGGCAGGCCGGGTACAATGGCGCCTCTACGGCACGGGCTCGCCGCACCGCGCCTTCACACGACACGCGAGGAAGCAAGCAATGGAATGCGTCATTAAGTGGGTGGACGGTATGAGTTTTTTGGCCGAAACAGGTTCCGGCCACACGGTCATGATGGACGGCGCGCCGGAGGCGGGAGGGCGCAACATCGCCCCTCGTCCGATGGAACTCATGCTGGCCGGCGCGGGAGGCTGCACGGCCTTCGACGTCGTGCTCATCCTCAAGCGCAGCCGCCAGGACGTGACGGACTGCAAGGTCAGTCTCAAGGCCGACCGGGCCGAGACCGACCCGAAAGTGTTCACACGGATCGCTTTCCACTACACCGTGACGGGCCGCAACCTCAAGCCGGACGTCGTGGAGCGCGCCATCAAGCTCTCGTATGAAAAGTATTGCTCGGCCACCATCATGCTCGGCAAGACCGCCGAGATCGAGCATACCTGGGACATCGTCGAGGCATAAACGCGGTCAGCCCCACCCGCACCGAGCCGCCAGAGCGGCTCGCCGGACACCGAACTACAGCCAGTAGGCCGTGCGGGTCATGACCCGCGACATGAGCTTCATCGCCCCGCGCACGGGCGGGGGCAGCGGCACTGCCCCCAACCGCACGGCCGTCTCCGCGTGCGCCACCTCGTCCGTCTTCATCTGTTCGATGATGGCCCGGGTCCGTCCGTCTTTCTGGGGCAGATCGTCCAGATGACTTTTCAGGTGCGCCTCCACCTGCCGTTCGGTTTCGGCCAGGAATCCCAGGTTGAAACCGTCGCCGATCTTCGCCGCAGCCATGCCGATGGCCAGCGAGCCCCCGTACCAGAGCGGATTGAGCAGACTCTTGCGCCCACCCAGTTCGGCGATGCGCCGCTCCGTCCACGCCAGGTGCTCGGTTTCCTCCTGGGCGGCAGACTCAAGCGCACGCCGGATGCCGTCGTTGTCAGACATCAGCGCCTGGCCCTGGTAGAGGGCTTGGGCGCAGATCTCACCGCAATGATTGATCCGCATCAGCGCGGCGGCGTGGCGCCGCTCCGCATCGCTCAGTTCCGTCTCGGGAAGGTCCTCGCCCGGGGTCGGGCGGACGGTGGATGCACTGGCAAACACGGTCTGCAAGGCACGGTCAAATCCGAGAATGAGCTGGTCGATCATGGCGTCAGGTTTCCGGTTGGAAGGATGGGCATTCCGCTGCGCAGGCGGGAAACCGCCTCGGCAGGACTGGGTTGGGCCAGCCCGGGCGGACAGAAGTAGTCCTTGAACAGGGCCGCGTGATAACGGTTGAGCGAGCTTTCGGCGATGCGCCCCCATGCGTCGTTGCGCGAAGCGGTCCAGCCTTCGCCACGCCGACCGATGGCATACAGTCGACGCTCCGCCGTCGCACAACGGATCCCTTCATACGTGATGTTCTCGGCGCCGCCAGCAGTACGGATCACCAGCGCAAATCGCCAGATGCCGTCCTCGCCGCGCGTCACGCTGGAGGTATCGATCAGAAACGTCGCCGTCGCCGCCCGGCTGACTGAAAACGGCGCAAGCGCCGCGTCATCCGGCAGCTCCTTGGGAATCTCCACCGGCGATTCCGCCCACGCGGGCGGCTCGGGCGACGTGAAGAGCGACTGCTGGGCGACCTGGGCGACCGCCCCGACCGAGGCCAGCAGCCCTGCACAAAGTCCGAAAAAAAGGCTGGCCAGACGTCCGGAACGTCCCGCCAGCCTGGCTCCCGCTACATGCACACCGTGATTCAAAACATATCCTCTGGCCACGCCCCTCAATGGGCAATCGCCGCTTCGATTTCAGCAAAGGTGCGCGCCACTTCGGTCGTCTGCAGCGGGATGCCCATCTGCCGGGCAATCTGCGATGCCGAGAAGATTCCGCGGATCGTCGGCTGTCCCTCGGGCGTCTCTTCCACGACCAGCGCGTGCTGACGCCCGGACGACTTCAACGTCGCCACCACGTGTCCAACCTCGGCGCGCAGTACGTCGCTCATGCTGACCGCATCGAGCGCCTCGGAGGGCACCATGATCTCGTTGAGGGTGAGCTCCTCATATCGCAGGGAGCGCTCCCGCGCCACCTGGGTGGGACGCTCGCCGAGCAGGTCCGTTGCCGTGACGATCCCCACCACCCGACGCGCCGCGTCGGTCACGAACAGGAGCCGGACGCCGCGCAGGATCATGGCGTGATTGGCCTCCGCGAGGGAAACGTCCTGTCCGATGGTGGCGGCGGGAATCCGTCGCAGGTCGGTCATCACCTCCACGGCCGGCGACGACGCGGTAACCCGTGTCAGGCCCCAGGCCTCGGCGACCGCACAGGTCCCGCGGCTGACCTTGAACTGGCTGATCGGCTGATAGTGCATGCGCTCCATGGTGTCTCCTCCCAAGCGTGCCCTGCAAAGATTCCAGGGCATCCTGCCCCGGAACGCCCGCGCCGCATCTCAAAGCTGACGCGACGCCCTACAAACGCTTCGATCAGACTTGCGCGGCACGGACAAGTTTCCCGCGGCGCAAAATCGAACCGGCCGACGCCGCGCGCACGCCGTCAACGACGGGGCCCCGCATCGGCCCCTTCACCTTCCAGCGGCTCTGCCGGGTGCGGCAGGTAACTGTCGGGAATGTTGAAGAACCGGTCACGGAAAAGGAGCCGGGCCAGCTCAAGCAGGGCCGACTGGTAAACGCCGCGCTTGAACTCGATGACCGCCTCCAGCGGCACCCAATACGAACTCCAGCGCCAGGCATCGAATTCCGGGTGATTGCTCGCACGCAGGCTCACGTCCGAGTCGCGCCCCACCAGCCGCAGCAGATACCAGATCTGCTTCTGACCGCGGTAGGTATTGCGCCACTCGCGCTTGATCCAGTGCTTGGGCACGTCGTACCGCAGCCAGCCGCGAGTGCGGCCGATGATACGGACGTGCTCAGGCTTCAGGCCCACTTCCTCGTAGAGTTCCCGGTACATCGCCTGTTCCGGCGACTCACCGTGCTTGATCCCGCCTTGCGGAAACTGCCAGGAATGCTCTCGTATCCGTTTGCCCCAGAACACCTCGTTACGCGCATTCACCAGGATGATGCCGACGTTAGGGCGATAGCCTTCACGGTCGAGCATGGTGCAACCTTCAATTCATGAACTGGTGAGAATTCTTCCATATTTCCCCGGCCCGCGAAAGACGAAGCCCCATAACGGTGCATCGCAACAAAAGCGTGCCGGGACCTGGGTCCACGATAGAATTGGAGGTTGTTTCTTTCACGGATGTTCCCCGATGCGCGCCTCCCGTTTCTTCCTCTCGACCCTCAAGGAAGCCCCGTCCGACGCCGAAATCGTCAGTCACAAGCTCATGCTGCGGGCCGGCCTGATCAAACGCCTGGCGGGCGGCATCTACACCTGGATGCCCCTGGGCCTGCGTGCCCTGCGCAAGGTGGAGGCCATCGTGAGGGAAGAGATGAACCGCGCCGGCGCCATCGAGGTGCTGATGCCGGCCGTGCAGCCGGCCGAACTGTGGGAGGAATCCGGCCGCTGGGATTTCTATGGCCCCGAGCTGCTGCGCTTCAAGGACCGCCACGACCGCGCTTTCGTGATCGGCCCGACCCACGAAGAAGTCATCACCGACGTGGCCCGCCGCGAGCTGCGCAGCTACCGCCAGCTGCCCAAGCATTTCTACCAGATCCAGATGAAGTTCCGCGACGAGATCCGCCCCCGCTTCGGCGTGATGCGCGGCCGCGAGTTCGTGATGAAGGACGGCTACTCCTTCCACACCTCCTTCGAGGATCTGCAGCGGGAATACCGCAACATGTACGACACCTACCACCGCATCTTCGCCCGTCTGGGCCTGAAGTTCCGCGCGGTGGCGGCGGACACCGGTTCCATCGGCGGCACCGGTTCCCATGAGTTCCACGTCATCGCCGAGACCGGCGAGGACGACATCGCCTACTGCCCCGACTCCGACTACGCCGCCAACGTGGAGCTGGCCGAGGCCCTTGCTCCGGCCACGCCGCGCCCGGTGCCGGCGGCGCCCTTGACCAAGGTGTCCACGCCGGGCGTCAAGAGCATCGAAGACGTGGCGGCCTTCCTGAAGGTGCCGGTAGACACCACCGTCAAGGCGGTAGTCGTGCAAGGCGACGACAGCGTCGGCGGCCGGCCGGTACTGCTGCTCCTGCGCGGCGATCACGAACTCAACGAGGTCAAGGCCCAGAAGCTGGCCGGCGTGCGCAATCCCCTCACCTTCGCCACCCCCGAATCCATCCGCGAAGCCTTCGGCGCCGCGCCCGGTTCCCTCGGCCCGGTGGGCTTCGGTGGCCGCGTGGTGATGGACCGCACGGTGGCGGCCATGGCCGATTTCGTCACCGGCGCCAACGACGACGATCACCACTTCACCGGAGTGAACATCGGCCGCGACTTCCCCGAGGCCGAGATCGCCGACCTGCGCAACGTGGTCGCCGGCGATCCGTCGCCGGACGGCCTGGGCACCCTCGAGATCTGCCGCGGCATCGAAGTGGGCCACATCTTCCAGTTGCGCACCAAGTACTCCGAAGCCCTCGGCTGCAAGTTCCTCAACGAGCAGGGCAAGGAACAGGTCATGGAGATGGGCTGCTACGGCATCGGCGTATCGCGCATCCTCGGCGCCGCCATCGAGCAGAACAACGACGCCCGCGGCATCATCTGGCCCGACGCCATCGCCCCCTTCCAGGTGGCCATCGTGCCCATGGGCTACGCCAAGTCCGACGCCGTGCGGGCCGCCGCCGACACCCTCTACGCCGACCTGAGCGCCGCCGGCATCGATGTCTTCCTGGACGACCGGGACGAGCGACCGGGTTCCCTGCTGGCCGACAACGAGCTGATCGGCACCCCGCACCGGGTTGTCATCGGCGACCGCGGCCTCAAGGACGGCGTGGTGGAATACCAGGGCCGCCGCGACGCCGAAGCCACCCGTTGGCCGGTGGCAGAAGCCTCCGCCAATCTGCTGGCCCGCCTCAAGGCTTGAGCATGCGCCGCCTGAGCCCGCGCCTCCTCCGATGCGCCGCCGCCCTGGCGCTGGCGGGTGGGTGCTTCGGTGCGCAGGCCGGCAACCAGATCTACGAACCCCTCGCCGCCAGCGTGCGTGCAGCCCTGCATGCCGCGGTGAGCGACCAGGCGCCGCCCGACACCCGCTTCACCCGCTCGCCGGAGCGGGCCCGCTGGCTGGACGAAATGTCCCGCCGCCTCGCCCGCCGCATGCCGGACGAGGCCGGCCGCCTCGAATTCCTGCGGGCGGTCCATTACGAAGCCACCCGCGCCGGCCTCGATCCGCAACTCGTGCTGGGGCTGATCCAGGTGGAAAGCGGTTTCAAGAAGTACGCGCTGTCCACGGCCGGCGCCCGCGGCTACATGCAGGTCATGCCCTTCTGGGTCGACCTGATCGGCACCTCGGACAGCAACCTCTTCCACATGCGCACCAACCTGCGCTTCGGCTGCACGATCCTGCGGCACTACCTGGATATCGAACGAGGCGACCTGTTCCGCGCCCTGGGCCGCTACAACGGCAGCCTGGGCCGCGCGGAATATCCCAATCTGGTCCGCGGTGCGTGGGAGAACAACTGGTCCTATGCCCTCTTCCGGGTCGCCCAGAACCCCTGACGCCGGAGCGCCCGGCCCCGCTGCAAGACTCAATGAAAACGGACCGCCCGCGCGATCCGTTTTCAGCGTCTCAAGCGAGGTTCAGGGCCCTCATTCCACGATGATTCCGCCCCCCAGGCACACCCGGCTCTCGTAGATCACTACGCTCTGACCGGGTGTCACCGCCCATTGGGGCTGGGCAAAGGCGATCTCGGCGCGGCCGTCCGCCAATGCGTCGATCTCGCAGGGCGCGTCCGGCGTGCGGTAACGCGGCTTGGCGGTGTACACCCAATGGGTGCGCGGATCGCGACCGGACACCCAGGACAGCTCTGCCGCCGCCAGCCGATCCCGGAGCAGGGCCGGATGGTCGTGGCCCTGCACCACATACAGCACATTCTTCGCCACATCCTTGCGTGCCACGTACCAGGCGTCGTGTTCGCCCGCCTCGTCTTGGTTGCCCTTGATGCCGCCAATCTGCAGCCCCTTGCGCTGGCCGAGGGTGTGGTACATCAGGCCCTGATGCTGTCCGATCACCTTGTCACCCTCCAGCGTGCGGATCTCGCCCGGTCTGGCCGGCAGATAGCGGGACAGGAACTCCCGGAACGGCCGCTCACCGATGAAGCAGATGCCGGTCGAATCCTTTTTGTCAAAGACGTGCAGGCCGGCGGCCTCGGCCATGCGGCGCACCTCGCGCTTGTAGAGATGGCCGATGGGAAACAGCGTCTTGGAAAGCTGCGCCTGATTGAGGCGGTACAGGAAGTAACTCTGATCCTTGGTGCCGTCCTCGGCCTTGAGCAACTGGAATTCGGTACGCCCGTCGTTGGTCCATTCCCGCACCTGGGCATAGTGACCGGTGGCAATGCGGTCGGCGCCGAGGGCCAGGGCGTGGTCCAGGAAGGCCCGGAACTTGATCTCGGAGTTGCACAGGATGTCCGGATTGGGTGTGCGGCCCGCTTCGTATTCCCGCAGGAAATCGGCAAACACCCGGTCCTTGTATTCCTTTGAAAAATTCACGACCTCCAGGTCGATGCCGATCACGTCGGCGACCGAGGCCACATCCACCAGATCCTGACGTGTCGAACAGTACTCGTCGTCATCGTCGTCCTCCCAGTTCTTCATGAACAGGCCGACCACGTCGTAGCCCTGCTGCTTGAGCAGCAAGGCCGCCACGGACGAATCCACACCGCCGGACATGCCGACGATCACCTTTTCCTTACGAGACATTCGGTCCTTCTCCATCGAGCCATTCTTCAAGGGGCAGGATCACGGCCGGATCGCCGTGCTCCCCGAACCACGAATCCACCACAAACCGCGCGGCACCCTCGTCCCGCGCACGGATCACGGCAGAAAAATGCTGGGTCACCAACCAGCGCGTGCGCCGGCGGATCTGGTCCACGTCGTGGAAACGCAGCATGCCGCGGGCTTCAAGCATATGCAGCAGGCGGGTGGTGGATTCCGCATGATCGATGCAGTCCATCTTGCCGTCCACACCATCATCGAGGAAGTCTCCCGCACGATCCGCATGGATCGGCGACTGCTCGCCCGCCCAACGGTAAAGCTGCCCCACCACCTGTGCCAGCACCGCCCGCTCGGCCACCGCGTTGTCGGCCAGGGCGAGGCGTGCGCGGATCTCGACGAGGCGAGGCTCCGAATACACCACCCGGGCCTCCGCGGCGCACCCATAGTCGTAACAGATCGACACCGACTCATCCGCCCAGGTGGAGCCGGCAAGCGCCAGCAACACCAGCCACCCCAGGGCACGCATCAGGCGTCGTAGTGGCGGATCAGGTCGAGCGGATATCGCCGCCCCGCGCGATAGTCCTCACAACACTGCAGGATCAAGGGGCTGCGATGGCGCTCGCGGGTGGCGCGTACCTCGTCGAGGGTCATCCACACGGCCCGCAGGATCCCCGAATCGAGGGCCCGCTCCGGCTCGAAGCCGGTCACCTGGCCACCAAAGGCAAAGCGCAGGTAGGTGATGTCACCCGCCGGCCGCGGCCACTGATAGATGCCCACCAGAAACTCGGGTACGAAATGGTGGGCGGTTTCCTCGAGGGCCTCGCGTGCGGCGGCCGTCACCAGGGACTCCCCCTGGTCAAGATGCCCGGCCGGCTGGTTGAAGCGCACCCCGGCGTCGGTTTCCTCCTCCACCAGCAGGAAGCGACCGTCCCGTTCCACCACGGCGGCCACCGTGACATTGGGTTTCCAGATATCCATCGGCTTCATCGCGATCCGTACGGAAAAATGCACATTCTACCCCGCGCCGATGAGCGGACCGCAGGCCGGCGGAATGCGCTAGAATCGAAGGCTCGAATTCAATGCATTTCGCTGGAGATCCCCATAATGTCAATGGCAGACCGCGACGGTTTCATCTGGTACGACGGCAAGCTCGTGCCGTGGCGTGAAGCGACCACCCACGTGCTCACCCACTCCCTCCACTACGGTCTTTCCGTCTTCGAGGGCGTCCGCGCGTACAACACCGTCAAGGGCACCGCCATCTTCCGCCTCGCCGAGCACACCCAGCGCCTGCTCAACTCCGGCAAGATCTACATGATGAACATTCCTTACAGCAAGGAAGAACTCATGGAAGCCCAGCTGGAAGTCGTGCGCGTCAACAAGCTGGAATCCTGCTACCTGCGCCCCATCGCCTTCTACGGCTCCGAGAAGATGGGCATCTCCACCAAGGGCGCCACCGTGCATGTGGCCATCGCCGCCTGGCCCTGGGGTGCCTACCTGGGTGAAGACGGCCTCGAGAAGGGCATCCGCGTCAAAACCTCGTCCTTCGCGCGTCACCACGTCAATGTCACCATGCCCCGCGCCAAGCTGGCCTCCACCTACGCCAACTCCATCCTGGCCAACCTGGAAGCCACCGAAGCCGGTTACGACGAAGCCCTGCTCCTCGACACCAACGGCTTCGTGGCCGAAGGCGCTGGCGAGAACCTCTTCGTGATCAAGGACGGCGCCATCTACGAACCCGAGATCGCCTCCGCCCTCACCGGCATCACCCGCGCCTCGGTCATCCAGGTTGCCAAGGAATTCGGCCTGGACGTCATCTCCAAGCGCATCACCCGCGACGACATCTACATTGCCGACGAAGCCTTCTTCACCGGCACCGCCGCCGAGGTCACGCCGATCCGCGAACTGGACGGCCGGGTCATCGGCGAAGGCAAGCGGGGCCCCGTCACCCAGAAGCTCCAGGCCCGCTTCTTCGACATCGTGAACGGTCGCGCCCCCGAATACGCACACTGGCTGTCATTCATCTGAGATCCCCGGGAGAACCCTCATGCCTGAAAACCAGGACAAGGCGCAAGCCATCGAAGTCACCGCCAAGAACCTGCCGCTGCACTGCCCGATGCCGGATGCCCCCCTGTGGGCCCGTCATCCGCGGGTCTTCCTCGACGTCGCGGGCGAAGGGCATGCCACCTGCCCCTACTGTGGTGCCAAGTATGTCTTCAAGGGTGAATTGCCCAAGGGTCATCACTGACCCGCCCCGGGCCAAGCCTCACCAGGCGGGGGCCTCCGGGCTCCCGCAGCACGCGTGCGGACCTCACCGCAGCGCCGTCTTGCCTATCCCCATGAGCTCCATCCTGTACACCTCCCCGGACGATGCCGAGGCCGCCTTCTATGACGCCATGGGTCGGGCCGACCTCAACGCCATGATGACCATCTGGTCCGAGGACGAGGAAGTCGTCTGCATTCACCCCGGCAGCATCCGTCTGGTGGGCCTCGGTGCCATCCGCGAATCCTGGCGCCAGCTCTTCGCCAGCGGCATGCGCCTCCACGTCCGGCCGACCCACCTGATCCGCTGGCACAACCTGATGACCGCGGTGCACACCGTGCACCAACGTGTGCATGTGGAAGGGGACGACCGTCTCCACCCGCCCATCATTGCCACCAACGTCTATACCCGCGGCGCCAGTGGCTGGCGCATGGTCATGCACCACACCTCGTCCTCCCCCGACGTGGACAATCTGCAAGGCCACGACGGCCCCCACGTGGTCCATTGACCATCCCGCCCTACCGCGCGCCGCGCTGGCTGCCCGGCGGGCATGCCCAGACGATCTGGCCGCTGCGCTGCACGGGCCCCCTCCCGAATTTCCAGCGTGAGCGCTGGACCACGCCGGACGGCGACTTCATCGACCTGGACTGGCTGCCCCTCCAGCCCGCCGCCCCGCTGGTCGTGCTCTTTCACGGCCTCGAAGGCTCCAGCCACTCCCCCTACGCCCGCGCCCTGATGGGCCACCTGGCCAGCCTCGGCTGGAACGGCGTGGTCCCCCACTTCCGCGGCTGCTCCGGCGAACCCAATCGGGCGCCGCGCGCCTACCATTCGGGTGACGCGGACGAGATCGAGTGGATCCTGACACGCATGGCGGAGCGTTTCCCCGACCGGCCCCGCTACGCGGCCGGCGTGTCCCTCGGTGGCAATGCCCTGCTCCTGTGGCTCGGCACCCGCGGCACCGAGGCCCGCCGCACCATCGACGCTGCCGCAGCAATCTGCGCGCCGCTGGATCTGGCCGCCGCGGGTCACCACCTCGCCCGCGGCTTCAACCGGGTCTACACGCGCCACTTCCTGAGCACCCTCAAACGCAGCGCCGAGGCCAAGCTCGACCGCTTCCCCGGCCTCTTCGACCGGGCCGCCATGCTCCGGGCCGAAACGCTCCACGCATTCGACAACGTCGTCACTGCGCCGCTGCACGGCTTTCGCGACACCGACGATTACTGGCGGCGTGCCAGCAGCAAGCCCCACCTGCGCCACATCGCAGTGCCAACCCTGGTCCTCAACGCCCGCAATGACCCCTTTCTGCCGGCCCACCACCTGCCCGACGTTTCACAGGTCTCGTCGGCCGTCCATCTGGAACACCCCGAGGAAGGCGGTCATGCGGGTTTCGTGCGCGGCCCCTGGCCCGGACGTCTGGACTGGCTGCCCGCCCGCCTCGTGCATTTTTTCACGAACCTGAATGGATCCTTTCATCCGCTGAAAAGCGTCATGCTGCACTGCGTATAATGCGGTTTTCATCTTTTAACACTGGAGTTTCGAGCATGTTCGTCCCCGCCCCCGAGATCTTCAAGGCCTATGACATCCGCGGCATCGTGGACAAGACCCTGACCGCCGAAGCCGTCCGCGCCATCGGCCACGCCCTCGGGTCCGAAGCCGTCGCCCGCGGCCAGAAGGCCATCGCCGTGGGGCGCGACGGCCGCCTCTCCGGCCCCGAGCTGGCCGGCGCCCTCGCCGACGGCATCCGCGCCGCCGGCGTGGATGTGGTGGACGTCGGCTGCGTGCCCACGCCCCTCACCTACTTTGCCGCCTACGAACTGGGCACCCACTCCTGCGTGTCCGTCACCGGCAGCCACAATCCGCCGGACTACAATGGCCTCAAGATGGTCCTCGGCGGTCAGACCCTGTTCGGGGACCTGATCCAGAGCCTGCGCCAGCGCATCATCGACGGCAACCTGGTCACCGCCGCCGAACCCGGCCGCCTGACCCACGCCGACGTGGTGCCCGCCTACATCGCCAAGATCGTCGGCGACGTCAAGCTGTCGCGCCCGATGAAGATCGTCATGGACTGTGGTAACGGTGTGGCCGGTGCGGTGGCACCGGAACTCTTCAAGCGTCTGGGCTGCGAACTCGTAGAGCTCTTCTGCGAGGTGGACGGCCACTTCCCCAACCATCACCCGGACCCCTCCAAGCCCGAGAACCTGGAGGACCTGATCCGCGCCCTGCGCGACACCGACGCCGAGATCGGCCTCGCCTTCGACGGCGACGGCGACCGACTGGGCGTGGTCACCAAGGACGGCGAGATCATCTTCCCCGATCGCCAGCTCATGCTCTTCGCCGAAGACGTGCTCACCCGCGTGCCCGGTGGCGAGATCATTTACGACGTCAAATGCACCCGCAATCTGGCCGGCTGGATCCAGGCCCGCGGCGGCAAGCCCACCATGTGGAACACCGGCCACGCCCTGGTCAAGGCCAAGCTCAAGGAAACCGGTGCCCCGCTGGCCGGCGAGATGAGCGGCCACGTATTCTTCAAGGAACGCTGGTACGGCTTCGACGACGGCCTCTACACCGGCGCCCGCCTGCTGGAAATCGTTTCCCGCCACGCCGACGCCAACCCGGTGCTGAAGGGGCTGCCCAACGCCACCAGCACCCCGGAACTCAACCTCAAGATGGCCGAAGGCGAGCCCTTCGCGCTGGTGGACAAGCTCAAGGCCGAAGCCCGTTTTGAAGGCGCCGAGAGCATCCTCACCATCGACGGCGTGCGCGTGGAATACGCCGACGGTTTCGGCCTGGCCCGTCCGTCCAACACCACCCCGGTGGTCGTGCTGCGCTTCGAGGCCGACAACGAGGCCGCCATCGCGCGCATCCAGGCCGATTTCCGCCGCGCCATCGAAGGCGTGTGGCCGGGAGTACAGTTGCCGTTCTAAGCATCGCCCATGCCGGTCCGCGACCGGCAGCAGTCAAAAGGCCACCCCGCGGGGTGGCCTTTGTTGTTGGCGGTGCCGGCCGGAGGCACGCTACAGATCGGCGTGGGCGAACAGGTTGTCCTCCACCAGTTCCGGCACAGGCAGGCCCTGCACCAGCAGCCAGTCGCGGAGGAACAGGCCGGTTGCCCGCGGCCACGGGCGCAGGCGCGCCGGCGGCACCAGGCGGAATTCCGCCAGCTCTTCGTTGAGGACGATCTCGCCCCGTGCCCGCACGTGAAAACCGATGATTACCTCGTTCTTGCGCTCGAAGGGATAGACGCCCAGCAGACGCACGGACTCGGCCTCCAGCGCCGTTTCCTCCCGCACCTCCCGCGCCACCGCCTCCTCGGGACTTTCACCCCGCTCCAGAAAGCCGGTCACCAGCGCGAACATGCGCTCGGGCCACACGTGATTGCGCGCCAGCAGGACGGCACCATCCCGATCCACGCACTCGATCACCGCGGCCACCACCGGCACCGGATTGTCCCAGCGGACGAAGCCACAGCCCGGCGCGTAGCAGGCCTGGCGCTCGGCCCCTGCGACGGGCCCCCATTCGAGGGGCGCGCCGCACTGGGGGCAGAAGCGCCAGTTCTGTGGCGTCATGGATTCAGCCCAGCTTGGCGCCGACCCAATCGGTCACGGACGCCAGCGCCGCCGGCAGCGCTGCTGCGTCCGTTCCGCCCGCCTGAGCCATGTCCGGACGCCCGCCACCCTTGCCGCCGACCTGCTGGGCGACGAAGTTGACCAGCTCGCCGGCCTTGACCTTCCCGGTCAGGTCGGCCGTGACGCCGGCGATCAGGCTGACTTTCCCGTCGGCCACCGTGGCCAGCACGATGATCGCGGACTTCAGCTTGTCCTTGAGCTTGTCGAGGGTCTCCCGCAGCGTGACCGAATCGGCACCGTCCAGGGACGCCGCCAGCACCTTCACGCCCTTCACCTCCACGGCGCGGCTGCCCAGATCGTCGCCCTGGGCCGACGCCAGCTTGCCCTTGAGGGCGGCCAGTTCGCGCTCCAGACGGCGGGTCTGGTCGAGCAGGGCATTGACCCGCGCCGGCACCTCGCTGCGCAGTACCTTGAGCGTCCCGGCCACCCCGCCCAGCGCGGTTTCCATGCCCTGCACATAGCGCAGCGCGTTGTCACCGGTCACCGCCTCGACGCGGCGCACACCTGCCGCCACGCCCCCTTCGGCAACGATGCTGAACAAGCCGATGTCGCCGGTGCGCTGTACGTGGGTGCCGCCGCACAGTTCGCGGGAGAAGCCGATGTCGAGCACGCGCACGGAATCCCCGTACTTCTCGCCGAACAGCATCATGGCGCCCAGCTTCTGGGCCTCTTCGATGGGCAGCACGCGGGTCTCACAGGGCGTATTGGCCAGGATCTCAGCATTGACGATGTTCTCGACCTGGCGGATCTGCTCGTTGCTCATGGGCTGGGTGTGGACGAAGTCGAAGCGCGTCTTGTCCGGATCCACCTGGGAGCCCTTCTGCTGCACATGCTCCCCCAGCACCTGGCGCAGGGCCTTGTGCATCAGGTGGGTGGCGGAGTGGTTGCGCATGGTGCGGGTGCGGGCCTGCAGATCGACACGGGCCGCAACGCCGTTGCCAACGCTGAGCGTGCCGGTCTTGACCACGCCGTGGTGGCCGAACACGCTGGCCTGGATCTTCTGGGTGTCCTCCACGGCGAAGATGCCGTGCACCGACCGCAGCTCGCCCCGGTCGCCCACCTGGCCGCCGGATTCGGCGTAGAACGGGGTGTCGTCCAGCACGACGACACCCAGGTCGCCTTCGTGGAGTTCATTGACCGCGGCGCCGTCCTTGTAGAGGGCCAGGATGTTGCCACCGTGCTCCAGGCTGTCGTAGCCGTGGAAGGTGGTCGCCGGGCCGTCGTACTCCAGATTGGCGGCCATCTTGAATTTGCCGGCGGCGCGCGCCTGCTCCTTCTGGCGCGCCATGGCGGCGTCGAAGGCGGCGTTGTCGACGGTCACGCCGTGCTCGCGGCACACGTCGGCCGTGAGGTCCAGCGGGAAGCCGTAGGTGTCGTGCAGCTTGAAGGCGGTGTCGCCGTTGAACACGGTGCTGCCCGCCTTGGACATCTCGGCGAGGTCGGCTTCGAGGATGGCCATGCCGTGCTCGATGGTGGCGAAGAAGCGCTCTTCCTCCTGCTTGAGCACGTCCGTCACCTTCTGCTGGTGGCTCTTCAGTTCGGGATAGGCGTCGCCCATCTCGGCCACCAGATCGGGCACCAGGCGGTGGAAGAAGGCCGCGCGGACGCCCAGCTTGTAGCCGTGGCGGATGGCGCGGCGGATGATCCGGCGCAGCACGTAACCGCGCCCTTCGTTGCCGGGAATGATGCCGTCGGCGATCAGGAAGGAACAGGCACGGATGTGGTCGGCCAGCACCTTGAGGGACGGGCTGTCCAGATCCGCCGCGGAGGTTTCGCGGGCGGCAGCCTTCAGCAGGGTCTGGAACAGGTCGATCTCGTAGTTGGCGTGCACGCCCTGCAGCACGGCCGAGATGCGCTCCAGGCCCATGCCGGTGTCCACGCTGGGCTTGGGCAGCGGGTGCATCACTCCGGCCTCGTCCCGGTTGAACTGCATGAACACGTTGTTCCAGATCTCGATGAAACGGTCGCCATCCTCCTCGGGCGATCCCGGCGGGCCGCCCCAGATGTGCGCGCCGTGGTCGTAGAAGATCTCAGTGCACGGGCCGCAGGGACCGGTGTCGCCCATCATCCAGAAGTTGTCGGAGGCGTAGCGCGCGCCTTTGTTGTCGCCAATGCGGATGACCTTGTCGGCCGGCACGCCGACTTCCTTCGTCCAGATGTCGTAGGCCTCGTCGTCCTCGGCATACACGGTGACGGTGAGCTTGTCCTTGGGCAGCTTGAAGACCTCGGTGAGCAGCTCCCACGCGTAATGGATCGCGTCACGCTTAAAGTAGTCGCCGAAGCTGAAGTTGCCCAACATCTCGAAGAAGGTGTGATGCCGGGCGGTATAGCCCACATTCTCCAGGTCGTTGTGCTTGCCGCCGGCGCGCACGCACTTCTGGGACGTGGTGGCGCGGGTGTAGGGGCGCTTGTCGAAGCCGAGGA
>DAOQMM010000065.1:0-20570 GCA_035335645.1 Rhodocyclaceae bacterium
GGCGGGCGGGTGACGAACGAGATGTATGCAGTGGCAGGGGGGATGGGGGGTGCGGGATAAAACCGCGGGAACGATCAGATCAGGCTCCGCCAGAGTCCTCGAACGCTTGAACCCGCCGCCGATCCCCCTTCCATTAGCTTAGTAACACACTTGATAAACAGGCATGACACGTCCCATGAATACGCCCCCACCAACGGTCACACAAGTGGATCCCGTATGCCGCACGACCGCCACAGACTGAACGTCCAAAATGGTCGTATCCCGGGCTTTAGGACACTCCTGGATTTCACCCTGGGTGGCGATTTCTGGGGCTTTCGCAGTAGGCGTCTCAGGCGCCTTGGGCAATAGGCAGGGCTGAATCCGTTTGCCTTCGGCGCTAACGGGGAGCACTTCGCCATTTTTGCCAATCACCAACGCGCCGACTGCATAGGATGGGTCCACG
This sequence comes from Rhodocyclaceae bacterium, assembly GCA_035335645.1. Lineage (GTDB taxonomy): Bacteria > Pseudomonadota > Gammaproteobacteria > Burkholderiales > Rhodocyclaceae > Zoogloea. The sequence goes on from DAOQMM010000065.1 coordinate 443, forward strand.
AAACGCTTCGCAACATCCTTCAGGTCGGGCTCGGGGATCGAGGCCGCCGGTGCAGGAGGCTTGGGATGCTCACATCCGGTCAGACCTGCAAGAACGGTGACTCCAAACGCCGCCGCAAGGGCGGCCGGTACAACGCTAATGCGTGTAAACATGGCTTCTAAACTCCATAGAACAAAAGATTCTTCAATCAGTAACGCAGGGTCAGCTGGACCAATACCGTGCGTCGAGGATAGAAAAGAGGGGCCTTTGGATCCCCGTTGTAATCAGCATTCTGAAATCTGAACCGACGATCAAACACGTTGCTCGCCCCCAGGCTTGCAACGACGTCCTTCCCGATCAAGGGCATGGAGTATCTTAGGTTCATGACAGAAAAAGCGGAATGCCCCACCAGATCGGAGCCTGTGAAGGCATCCGGCATCCGCGCATTTTGCCGGACAGCCCAATTTTCCAGATTAATTGATCCGGTACCCGCCTTGACCCACAGACGAATCGGCACGAGGTCCGTCCTGAGCCGATAGGGGAACATCGACAATTGCCTGGGGTCGTCATTGATGTGGCTATTCTCATAACGCCATTCGGCCGAAGCGGCGACCCGGGTCCCAAAAGGCAGGGCCATATAGACGCGGTGCAGATCCTCATGCCAGTGAGCGAGGCACGCTTCGCCTGTACAACCCAGTCCAGGGACATCAAGGTGCCTCGACGACACTTCCGCCCCCAGCGCAGCGCCGCCCGCGAAATGCTGATCGACCGCCAAGGCGCCACGCGTCCAGCGCGTTCCGTTGAAATCGTCAAAGACCTGATTGAACCCGTTGAATTGAGTTGGCTCCAGTCCTTCCCGATCATATTTGGAACCCTTTACACCTTGAAATAGCGCCGCACGAACCATTGTCCCGGTCCTAGGCTGTAGCAGCAGGCCGATTTTTCCGCTGAATCTTTCAGCCTTGGTGACTGTCGGCTCGTCGTAGCGGGTGTATTCGGCGCCGGTCAGAAATGTTACGACCGGATTGAGGCGCCACCGACTGTACCCAAAGGCTGCATCGCGGCCCGCCCGCGTTGAAAACGTGGACGCAAAAACCGGAAAGACCCCGAATCCGGGAATCGAGAGATCGAAGTTCTGATCTGCTGTACCGCTCAACTTGAAACTGGTGACTCCGGCAATCAGGGCACTCTCGGCTCGTTGAACGGAATACATCGCGGAAAAACGGCGTGCATTCAGTCGCGCAGAATAACCATTGAGGACGTCGTAAGAACCATTCAGGGGGTCGTCCACATGGGCACTTTGCGATGACCGATCGCGAATCTGCTGAGTGCTTGCCTCCAGCAGGAGCTCTTCCCCAATGCCCCGTGACATACGGAACGCCACGCGCGCGAGGTCCGAATTGACTCCGTCACGCAGACGCTTGAGGTCCGCATCAAACAGACTCAGCGTCTGATCCCCGCTCACCCGCTCCGTATGCCGCAGTTCCGCAAACACGCTGCTGGCCGGCGTCAGGGCGAACTGGCCGGTGAGGCGGGTGCCGGAGAGATGGGTGTCGGCGTCGCCGGCCACGAGGGCGCGGCTGCGGTAGTCGAAGGCGCCGACGCCGATCTGGCCGCGCTCCCAGGCATGGGCGGCGACGAGGCTGGCCGCGCCGGTGTCCTGATTGCCGCCAAGGGCAGAAAACGCAAAGTGGTCGGGTTTGCGCGCAAACAGGCCGGTGCTCTCGTCCGGCGAGAGCGCACGGGGGCCGTCCAGCACCGGCAGGGCGGGCATCACAAACTGGGGCGGCAGGGGCATCTGGCCGATGGGCTGGCGCAGCTCGGCTTGCAGCAGCTCGCTGACGCGCGCGGTCTCGAAGCGCGGCACGCCGGCATAGGCGTCGGCGAGCAGGCGGTGGGCGGCCGGGCTCTGGGGATCGTCCGCCAGGGCATCCATGGCACGGGCCTGCATGGGGCCGTAGAAGCCGACCTCGCGGTAGGCTTCACCGAGACTGGCGCTGCGGGCGGCCCGGTCCTGGTCGAGGAGTTCGCCGGAACGCAGTACGCCGCGGGACTCGTTGCGCGCGACGGCCTCTTCGCCATCGGCAACGGCGGCGAGGAAATCCCGGTTGCGCAGCTTGCGGAAGGCGTCGAAATACCAGGGTGTGGGCGATGCGGGGTCGAGGCGGCGGGCCAGCTCGAACTGGTCGCCGGCCACCTTGTCCCGATCCTCTTCCAGGTAGGCACGGCCGAGGGCGCTGCGCAGCTCGGCGTTGGAGGGATCGAGGAGGACGGCCACCTCGAGTTCCTGCCGGCCCGCGGCCACCTCGCCCTGGCGCAGGTGGGCCAGGGCGCGACCCAGATGGGCGAGGGGCTCGCTGCCGTCGTCCGCGAGCAGCGCGTCGAAGGCCTCCGCGGCGGCTTCGGTGCGTCCGGCGAGGAGTTCTGCGAATGCGGCCAGCGCCCGGGCGCGGGGCACCGCGGGATTGAGGGCGAGGGCACGGCGCGCGGACTCGCGACCGGCGGCGAGGCGCGACAGGGCCAGCTCCAGTTCGGCGCGACGCGCCCAGGCGACCGGATCGTCAGGGCGCAGGGCGGTGGCGGACTCGGCGGCAGCAAGGGCCGCCGGCACCTGACGGTCGGCCTGCAGGGCATAGCTGAGCGCCAGCCGGGCCGGCGCGGAGGCCGGATCGCTGCGCACCGCATCGCGGGCCGTGGCAAGGGCCTCGGCGTCGTTGCGGGCCACCTGGATGACCGCCCGGACGGCGGCCACGCCGGCCTCCGGGGTGGCCGCGGACAGCACGCCGCGGGCTTCATCCGCCCGACCGAGCCCAAGGAACAGAGCGGCCCGGAAGGCGGGCGGTCCACCGTCACCCAGAGTGTCGAGCGCCGCCCGGAAGCGCCCCGCCTCGGCCAGACTCACCGCCGTGCGGAGGACGGGATCGGCCGCCAGTGCGTCGGCTGGCGGGCGCGCCACCTGGGGATAGTGGATCGCCCAGCGGACCGCGTCGAGGGGACTGACGACCAGCGCCGGACCAGGCGCGGCGCCGTCGGCCACATCGGTCGCCTCGCCAGCACCGAGGCTAAGTTCGCCGGCGCCCGTCACCGCGCGCACGTGGCCTTCCGCCACACTGACCCGGGCCCGTCCATCCCCATCGGCGACGACGAACTCCGTGCCATCCACGAGGGCGTTGACGACGGGCGTCAGCACACCCAGGCGTTTGCGGAAGCGGCTGATGACATGGACCACGCCCCCCGTGAGGCCGAGCTCGGTGTCCGCGCGGGTGGGGGACCCAGGCAACGTGAGGGTGGTGTTCTGATCGAGGCGGACGAGCACGTCCTGGGCGAGGGCGATGGCGGCGCGACCGGGGCCGCGGACGGCCACCTGATCGCCGGGACACAGCATCTGGCGGAGACCGGCGGGTTGCCACGGACCATGGACGCCGGCGCGGACCTCGACCAGACCTTCGATGGCGGCGAGACGCCCGGCGGGTTGATCACAGGCCGCGTGCGCCGCGCCCGCAAAGGCGATTGCACAGGCCGCCACGACCCAGGCATGCCGTCCGCTCCGTTCATCCGATGCCCGTCGACCGTGCCCCATGATATGCCCCGCCATGGCAACGCCTTGATTCGGAAAAGTTCCGCGCGATGTTATCGCAAAAGGTGACGACAACCATGCCGTCCGTCGGGGATTTCTGCGGGATACCGCGATGCCGCAGGTCTACTTCGATCCGAGCACGACGATGCCGTCCGGATCGGCGCCGAGGGCGCCACGCTCACGGCAGCGGGCGGCATAGAACCGGGCCGGGCCGTCCCCCGGGACGAGGGTCAGGGTGGCCGCGAAGCGTTCGCGCGCCCAGTCCGCAGCGCCCCCGGACCAGGCGGCGAGGCCGTCCGCAAAGGCCCGGTCGGCGTCCGCGGGGAGGGCCTCGCAGCGCAGTTCGTGCAGCCCGACCGGCGCAGACTGTCCCGCCAGCACGAAGCGGCCGAGGGGCCGCGCACTGCCCGGCCCCCCGTGGGCAGTCACCTCGGCAGACGCCAGGATGCGCGTGCCCAGATGCTTGTTGGCGCTCTGGATGCGGCTGGCGGTATTGACGATGTTGCCGACGGCGCGGATCTCCCGGTGGTGGGTGGCGCCCAGTTCCCCCAGGAAAACCGGCCCCACATGCAGACCGAAGCGGGTTGGCAGGGTGCCTTCGGCGGGCGCACGGTTCATCAGGGTGTGGAGCTCGAGGACCGCCGCGCGGGCACGGGCGCAGGCCTCGTCCGGAGCATCATCGGCCAGCCACAGGGACAGCACCGCATCGCCGACGATGTCCATGACGTGCCCGCCGTGGGCCTGCACGACGGGGATGAAGGCCGCGAAGTAGCGATTGAGGATGTCCCGTGTCGCCTCGGGGCTGAGGTTTTCGGCGAGCGCCGTATAGCCTTCGATGTCACTGCACAGGCACACACCATGAAACCTGCGCCCCGCCTCACGGCCCCGCAGCAGGGACGCCAGGGCCTCGCTGCCCTTGTGGGTGAGGCCCAGATCCACGGCACGCCTCAGCTGACGTTCGCGCCGCCGTGCCGCGCGGATGTGCCACGCGATGCCCAGCAGTGCGGCGACAGCCGGCGCGACCAGCCCGGCCAGAATCACCGGCAGCCACAGGTCGAGGACCGCAAAGGCCCAGGCCGACCCCGCCACGGCGACCCCGCCCAGGATCGCCGTGACCAGCGCCGCGCGACGCGTCCCCAGCCCCAGCCAGGGCAGACTGAGGAGGGCCGCCCAGGCGAGCAGGGGCGGCACGGTGGCGGCGTCCTCCGGCCGTGTCAGACCCGAACCGTCCAGCAGGTTGCCGAGTGCCGTGGCGAGGAGCTCGACGCCTGGCAGATCGACGCCATCCTCGCGGGTGAAGGGCGTGCGATAGGCGTCGGCCTGGCGGGACTGGTTGGACTCGGCGAAGCCCACCAGCACGGCCTTGCCGGCGAACGCCACTGCACCTTCCTGCGGGTCGGCGGCCAGCGCCAGGGCACGGGCATAGGAGACGGTGCGGACACTGCCGAGGGGACCGTAGAGATTGAGGACGCGACGGCGGGCGGCCGGTGACGGGGCCGCTCCGATCCGTTCCGCCATCAGCACCGGAAGGGACGGCTGGTCACCGGCGCTGGGCAGGGAATCCCAGAATTCGAAGACCCCCTCCGGCGTCTTGGGCAGGACGAAGGGGCCGCTGCCGGCGACCGCATCGAGGAACAGGGGCAGGGCACGTACGCGCCGGTCCACGCTGCCCAGCGCCGTGCCATCCGGCGCGCTGATGGTTTCGCGGGTGAGCTGCTCCACCAGCATGACGTTGCCGGCACGGCGGAACGCGGCGGCCAGCGCCTGATCGTCCTCGGCGGGCTCACGGGAACGTTCGAACAGCACGTCGAAGCCGACCACCGCCGCGCCCCGCTCGGCCAGCAGCCCGACCAGCACCGCGTGCAGGCTGCGCGCCCAGCGCTCGGGGCGCTCCGACTGCCCGAGGGCCCCGGCGGACGTGGCGTCGAGGGCTATAATCATGACCCGGTCCGGGGGCGGACGGATGCCGCGCAGGGCGTACAGCAGACGCAGGCCGGCGCCCTCTTCCCAGTCCCAGGCCGATGTGAGCAGCACCACGCCCATGGCCGCGGCGGAGGCCAGGGGCAGGACGGCGGCACGCAAGGAACGGGCGAGGTGGCGGATCACGGCGGAATCATCGAGCGGGGAGAAGCATTGTGAACTATCTGGATCGGGTCGATCTGTTCGCGGGCCTCGACGAGGCCCAGACGCAGAGTCTGGTGGATCGCTCGCGTCTGCGCAGCTTCGTGGCGAGCACGGTGGTCGTCAACGAGGGCGACGAGGGCGGCAGCATGTACGTGGTGCAGAGCGGCTCTTTGAAAGCCTATCTCACCGACAAGACGGGACGGGAGGTCACCCTGTCCCTGCTCGACGAAGGGGACTACTTCGGCGAGCTGGCCCTGCTCGATGACGCGCCGCGGTCAGCGTCGGTGGCGGCGGTGACGCGCAGCGAGCTGCTGCAGGTGCCGCGCTCCGCCTTCCTGGCGCTGATCGAGGAGCACCCGGCCAGCATGCAGGTGGTGGTACGCAATCTGGTGGCGCGCATCCGTGCCCTGTCGGACAACGTCCGCTCCCTCGCCCTGGAGGACGTCTTCCGGCGCGTCACGCGGGCCTTCGAGACCCTCGCGGTGGAGCGCGACGGGCAACGCCTCATCGAGCGACGCCTGACCCAGCAGGATGTGGCCAGCCTGGTGGGCGCGTCGCGGGAGATGATCAACCGGGTGCTGCGGGAGCTGGTGGCCGGCGGCTACGTGGAGATTGAACAGCATCACATCGTGCTGCGGCGCAAGCTGCCCACCTGACCGCTGCGGAGCGCCCATTCCGGGTACTCTGACCGGAAAAACCGCACGGTTTGCATGGTCATTTTTCACGGGCGGACTACACTGAAATAAACACGACCGGGGAGACGATCATGTGCTTCGTAGATTCGCCCATCAGTGCCTGCAACGCCGTCCGCGAGATGGTGCTCACCGATCAGACCCAACGGGAATGCGCCCGCGAGCATGACTGCCCGCCCGGTCGCAACTGTCCGCTGGAAGGCTGTTTTGCCGAAATCTCGGGCCAGAGCGAGGAGGCCACCCGCCGCGAAGTGGCCGCGGCGGTCGCCGCCCATCACGCCTGAGATGGCCAACCGGACGCTTGGCACGCGCCAGAAACAGGTGTTCCGCGGCCCCGCCAAGGGCCCCGCGGGGCGGGTGGTGCCGCGCAACCCGCTGGTGCTGCCGGCGGCCCAGCGCAAGGCCGGGCCCCATGGCAAGTCGGAAAGCGCCAAGCGGCAGGCGGCCGAGCGACGCCTGAACCGCCAGCTCGAAAAGCTGACCGGGGAGGGCGACGGCTGAACAGCCGCCAACGCGCGCCGTCAACGCAGGCGTTCGAGCAGACCGTCAAGCTGGTCCAGGGTGCCGAAGTGGATGGTCACCATCCCGGCACCCTTTTTATTGGCCTTGATCTTCACGGTGGCGCCGAGGCGGTCCGCCACCTCCTCTTCCAGACGCAGGATGTCCCGGTCCGGCGCCGGAGCGGCGCTCTGCGGCTTGGGGTGCAGCGCCTGGTAGGCGAGGCGCTCGGCTTCGCGCACCGACAGGCCCTTGGCGGCGATCACGTTGGCGAGGCCGACCTGCGTGGCGCCCGGCAGAGGCAGCAGGGCGCGGGCGTGGCCCATGTCGATGTCGCCAGCCATCAGCAGTTCCTGCACCGGCTGCGCCAGCTGAAGCAGCCGCAGCAGGTTGGAGGCGGCCGGGCGGGAGCGGCCCACCGCGTCGGCGGCCTGCTGATGGGTCAGGCCGAACTCGTCCACGAGGCGCTGGATGCCGGCGGCCTCTTCGAGGGGATTGAGGTCTTCCCGCTGGATGTTCTCGATGAGGGACATGGCCAGCGCGGCCTCGTCCGGAATCTCCCGCACCAGGCAGGGCACGGCCTCCAGGCCGGCGATGCGCGAGGCGCGCCAGCGCCGCTCGCCCGCGATGATCTCGTAGCGCTGGGCGTCGAACAGGCTGCCCACCGGGCGCACCAGGATGGGCTGCATGACGCCCTGGGACTTGATGGACGCGGCCAGTTCTTCCAGCGAGCCGGGGTCCATGCGCGTGCGTGGCTGGTACTTGCCGGGCTTGAGGGCGTCGACGGGCAGCGTCTGCAGTTCGCCTTCGGTCGTCTGGGCGTCATCGCCGTTGCCGGACAGCAGGGCGTCGAGGCCGCGGCCGAGACCTTTGAGTTTGGGAGGTGCCATGGTGTCGTTCTCGCTGGAGGCGCCGGGCAGAGGCGGGCGCCGGTCCGGTCTCAGAGGGTCTTGATGCGTTCGATCATCTCTTCGGCGAAGGCCAGGTAGGCCTGGGCGCCCTTGCTGCCGCGGTCGAAGACGACGCCCGGCAGGCCGTGGCTGGGCGCCTCGGCGAGGCGCACGTTGCGCGGCACGAGGGTGCGGAAGACCTTGTCGCCGAAATGCTGTTCAAGCTGGGCCGAGACCTGTTGCTGGAGCGTCACGCGGGGATCGAACATGACCCGCAGCAGGCCGATGATCTTGAGGTCGCGGTTGAGGTTGGCGTGCACCTTCTTGATGGAATTGACCAGGTCGGACAGGCCTTCCAGCGCGTAATACTCGCACTGCATCGGGATGATCACGCCGTGGGCGCAGCACAGGCCGTTGAGGGTCAGCAGGGACAGGGACGGCGGGCAGTCGATGAGGATGAAGTCGTAGGTGTCGCCGTGGCTGCCGAGGGCGTCGCGCAGGCGGTTCTCGCGGCGCGGCAGGGCCACCAGCTCCACCTCGGCGCCGGCCAGATCGCGGTTGGCGGGCAGCACGTCGTACTTGCCCGCGGCGGAGGCCACCCGCGCCTCGGCCAGCGTGGCCAGGCCCACCAGCACGTGATACACGGAGCGCCCCAGACTGCGCTTGTCGATGCCGCTGCCCATCGTGGCGTTGCCCTGGGGGTCGAGGTCGATCAGCAGCACCCGCTGCCCGGCCGCGGCCAGGCCGGCGGCCAGATTGACGCTGGTGGTGGTCTTGCCGACGCCGCCCTTCTGGTTGGCGATGCAGAAAATGCGGGCCATGGTTCAGGTCCGTTTCACGATGAGGAGGTGGCGCGCCGCGTCGAGGCCCGGCACGGCGAGTTCGAGGCAGCGTTCGAGGACGAAGCCGGCGGGCAAACGGGCGATCTCGTCGGCAGGATAGACGCCCTTCATGGCGAACAGACGCGTGTCCGGCCCGGCCAGATGGGCCGTGAGATTCACGAAGTCCGCCAGATCGGCGAAGGCGCGGGAGATGATGCCATCCGGCGCGGCGTCCGGCCCGTAGGGCGGCTGCCAGGACTCGATGCGGGCGTGGTGCGCGCGGAAGTGCTCGAGCTTCAGTTCGATGCGCGCCTGGTTCTGGAAGGTCGCCTTTTTTTGCACGGTCTCGACGGAATCCACCTGCAGATCCGGCCGGGCGATGGCCAGTACGACGCCGGGCAGACCGCCGCCGGAGCCCACATCCACCAGCCGCGTGACGCCGGCCAGGTGGGGCAGCACGCTGAGGGAATCCAGCAGGTGGTGGGTGACGACCTGGGCCTCGTCGCGCAGGGCGGTGAGGTTGTACACCTTGTTCCACTTGATGAGCAGACGCGCGAAGGCTTCCAGGCGGGCCGGCGTGTCGGCGGGCAGGTCGAGGCCGAGGGCGGCGATGCCGTCGGCGAGGGCGCGCCCCATGCTCATGCGGAGCGTCGTTCGCCGTCGCGGGCGAGATCCTGACGTTTGAGCCACACCAGCAGCAGGCTGATGGCCGCCGGGGTGATGCCCTGGATGCGGCTGGCCTGGCCGATGGTCTCGGGCCGGTGCTGATTGAGGCGCAACTGGACTTCCTTGGACAGGCCACGCACCGTGGTGTAGTCCAGGTCGGCGGGCAGGCGGGTGGCCTCGGCGCCGGCCTGGCGGGCCACTTCGTCCTGCTGGCGGTCGATGTAGCCCTGGTATTTGGCGGCGATCTCGAGCTGTTCGACCACCTGGGGATCGGTGGCGAGGTCCTCCGGCGCGCCGGGCAGGCCCATCAGCGCCGCGTAGCTCACGCCGGGGCGGCGCAGCAGGTCGAAGAAGCTGTATTCCCGCTCGATGGCCTTGCCCAGCACCGCCTCGGCGGCCTCGGCCGGCACCTTGGCCGGCGTCGCCCAGGTGGCGCGCAGGCGGGCAGTCTCCCGCTCGATGGCCTCGCGCTTGGTGCAGAAGGCGGCCCAGCGGACGTCGTCCACCAGGCCCAGCTGGCGGCCGGTCTCGGTGAGACGCAGGTCGGCGTTGTCCTCCCGCAGGCTGAGGCGGTACTCGGCGCGGGAGGTGAACATGCGGTAGGGCTCGGAGACGCCGCGGGTGATGAGATCGTCCACCAGCACGCCCAGATAGGCTTCGTCGCGACGCGGGCACCAGGCCTCCCGGCCCTTCACCTGGAGCGCCGCGTTGAGGCCGGCGAGCAGGCCCTGGGCGGCGGCTTCCTCGTAGCCGGTGGTGCCGTTGATCTGGCCGGCGAAGAACAGCCCGCCGATGGACTTGGTCTCGAGGCTGGCCTTGAGGTTGCGCGGGTCGAAGTAGTCGTACTCGATGGCGTAGCCGGGGCGCAGGATGGTGCACTGCTCCAGCCCGCGGATGGAGCGCACGATGGCCAGCTGCACGTCGAAGGGCAGGCTGGTGGAGATCCCGTTGGGGTAGATCTCGTGGGTGTCCAGGCCTTCCGGTTCGAGGAAGACGTGGTGGCTGTCCTTGTCGGCGAAGCGGTGGATCTTGTCTTCGATGCTCGGGCAGTAGCGCGGACCGACGCCTTCGATCACGCCGGAGTACATGGGCGAGCGGTCCAGGTTGGCGCGGATGATGTCGTGGGTGCGCGGGTTGGTGTCGGTGATCCAGCACGGCAGCTGGTGCGGATGCTGGCCGGCGTGGCCGAGGAAGCTGAACACCGGCACCGGGTCGTCGCCGGGCTGCTCCTGCATCACCGAGAAGTCGATGGTGCGGGCATCCAGGCGCGGTGGCGTGCCGGTCTTGAGGCGGCCCTGGGGCAGGGCGAGTTCCTTGAGACGCTGGCCCAGGCGGATCGCCGGCGGGTCGCCCGCACGGCCGGCGGAGTAATTCTGCAGGCCCACGTGGATCAGGCCGTTGAGGAAGGTGCCGGCAGTGAGCACCACGGTGGGCGCCTCGAAGCGCAGGCCGATCTGGGTGACCACGCCGGTAACCCGGTCGCCCGCCACGGTGATGTCGTCCACGGCCTGCTGGAAGAGCATCAGGTTGGGCTGGTTCTCCAGGCGGCGGCGGATCGCGGCCTTGTACAGCACCCGGTCGGCCTGGGCGCGGGTGGCGCGCACCGCCGGGCCTTTGCTGGCATTGAGGATGCGGAACTGGATGCCGCCCTCGTCAGTGGCGGCCGCCATGGCCCCGCCCAGGGCGTCCACCTCCTTGACCAGGTGCCCCTTGCCGATGCCGCCGATGGACGGGTTGCAGCTCATCTGCCCGAGGGTCTCGATGTTGTGGGTCAGCAGCAGGGTGGCACACCCGGCCCGCGCCGCCGCCAGGGCGGCCTCGGTACCGGCGTGACCGCCGCCGACGACGATCACGTCGAAACGGGTGGGATAGAGCATGGACAAAGCGGGATGGGGATTCGGGGGATCGGAATGATACGACCTTGCGCTGCAAAAATACAGCGCCGCGGCACGGCCTCCAGAATAAAATCAGCGGTTTTACAACAGCTTAGCACTCATTCCCGGCACCATGACGGGGGTCCGGACACGCCCCTTGAGGCCTCTGAGCAGCGCTCGATGACACGGGCGCAGATGGGCATTCCGGACCCCACGGCGGATCGGCCGGACCGGAGCGGCTACGCCTGCGGAATATCGACCTATACCTAAAGTCACTCCGACCTCCGCCGATTAAGCCGGAGGGCGTACGTCAATCCTGCTGGCGCCCGCCCCCATCTTTCTGCGGGACATGAAACGCGGCTTCACCACCCATCTCGTCATCTGGGCCATCGTGCTCGGTCTGGGCGCCTACCTGGCGGGCACCCTCGTGCACACGCGCGGCGCGGCGCAGGCCCGCGCCCGCAACACGGCCCTGACCCATGCCCGGCTGGTGGCCGAGCACGCCCACGCGAGCATCCGGCAGGTTGAACTGATACTCGACGATCTGGCCGAGCGCCTGCCGCGCGACGCGTTGGCCCAGGGCACCGCCTTGCCGGACATCCGTCGTGCCGCCCTGCGGGATCTCCTGAACACGGCCCGCGGACGCATGGCGGGCATCGAAAACGTGATCCTGTCGGACAGTGTCGGCATGCTGACCGTCACCGCCATCGACCCCGTCCCGATGGTCGCCATCGACGACCGCACGTATTTCCGCACGGTCCGCGAGGGTGCGCCGGGGCAGACCTTCCTGTCGGACGCCGTCCAGGGGCGGGTGTCCGGCAAATGGGGGCTGATGGTGGCCCGTCGCCTGGAAGACGCGAGCGGACGCTTTCTCGGGCTCGTGGCCGTCAATCTGGGGCTGGACCGCCAGTTCATCCACTTCTATCGCTCGCTGGCGCCCGAGGGCGACGCGGCAATCGCCCTGTGGAGCCACGACTGGCGCCTCCTCACCCGCTACCCCGTCGTCGAACCGGAGATCGGCAAGGCTCACCTGATCGAGTCGCTGGCGCCCCTGATCGACGCTGACCTGAACGAGACGTCCACGGTCGCCGTCTCGCCGGTGGATCGTACGGTGCGCCTGATCGCCCTGCGCCGGGTGGAGGACTATCCGCTGTACGCGAGCTTTGCGGTCGCCGAATCGGACTACATGGCCCAGTGGCGCGACCAGGCCCGCGACACGATGCTGGCGATCCTTGCCCTGCTGGTCGGTGGCGGCGTGCTCAGCACCCTGGAGGTCCGCAGCGGCCGCACCGCCGAGCGGGTGCGCCGCCTGATCCGCGAAACCCCGCTCGGACTGATCACCCTGCGGGCCGGCGCCGAAGGCGATCTGCTCCTGCTCCAGTCCAACCCGGCGGCCCACCGCATCCTCCAGACCAATCTCGAACCCCACGCCGGCGAGCGTCTGGTGAGCCTGCTGCCCGGTCTGACCGGTTCGCCGATCCTGGAGCGGGTGCGCGCAGTGGCCCGACAGGGTCAGCCCTGGCGGGCCAGCGGGCTGCCCTACCGGGACGAGCGCCTGCAAGCACTCTTCGACATCGTGGCGTTCCAGGTGGCGCCGGGCGTCGCCGGCGTGATGTTTGACGACGTGTCCGAGCGGGAAGCGGCCGTGGCGGCCCTCAACGCCCGCGAACGAGACCTGCGCCGTGCCGAATCCCTCGCCCAGCTGGGGAGCTGGCGCCTGCGCCTGGCCGACCGCAGCATGACCTGCTCCGACGAATGTCTGCGCATCCTCGGCGCCCGCGCCGGCATGCCGGTGAGCGTGTCCACCTTCACCGCGCTGATCCACCCGGACGACCGGGAACGGGTCCGCGCGGCGTGGCGCAACCTGCTCGCCGGCGGGCGCATGGACGAGACTTATCGCATCGGCCGCGAGGGCCGGCCCACCACCTGGGTGCGTGCGCGGGCCGAACACGACCCGCTGCCCGGCGACGACATCACCCTGCTCGGCACCATCCAGGACATCACCCAGCAGCACGAGGCCGAACAGCGCCTGAAGGACAGCGAAGACCGCTTCCACCAGCTCTTCGCCCGTCACGCCTCGATCATGCTGCTCATCGAGCCGGTCAGCGGCGCCATTGTCGATGCCAACGCGGCGGCGGCCGAGTTCTACGGCTACGCCATCGAGACGCTGGTGGGCATGCGCATCCAGGACATCAATGCCTTGCCGCCGGAAGACGTAGAGCGGGAACGCCAGCGGGCGTTCAAGGAACAGCGCAACTACTTCGTCTTTCCGCACCGGCTCGCCGACGGACGCCTGCGCACGGTGGAGGTGTATTCATCGCCAATCCAGGCCGGCGGCCAGACCGTGCTGTTCTCCATCATGCACGACGTCACCGAGAAGCAGCTGGCCGAATCGCGCCTGCGCCTCGCCGCCGGGGTGTTCGACAATGCCCATGAAGGCATCGTCGTCACCGACCTGAGCGGCACCATCCTGGAGGTGAACCGGGCCTACTGCACCCTCACCGGCTACGAGCGCGAAGACCTCATCGGCCGCAATCCGCGCATCCTCCAGGCCGGCCCCTCCGACGAGGCGTTCTACGCCGAGATGTGGGGCCACCTGGGCCGGCGCGGCTTCTGGCGCGGCGACCTGCACAACCGCCGCAAGGACGGCAGTTACTATCTGCAGGAAACCGGCATCACCGCGGTGACCAATGCCCTGGGCCTGCGCACGCACTACATCGGCTTCGCCGAGGACGTCACCCTGCTGCGCCAGAGTCAGCAGCGCCTGGAATACCTGGCCTACCACGACGCCCTCACCCAGCTGCCCAATCGATTGCTGCTGGCCGACCACATCCGCCTGGCCCTCGCCGCCGCCCGCCGCGAAGGGCGTCACGTGGCCGTGTGCTACCTCGATCTGGACGAGTTCAAGCCAGTCAATGACCAGTGGGGCCACACGGTCGGCGACCAGTTGCTGGTAGAGGTGGCGGGACGGCTGAAGGCCTGCGTCCGCGCCGAAGACACGGTGGCCCGCCTGGGCGGCGACGAGTTCGTGATCCTGCTGGCCAGCCTGGACAGCAGGACCGAAGGCGAACAGGCCCTCGCCCGGGTCGTCGCCGCCCTATCGTCCCCCTTCCAGCTCACCGTCGGCGAGATCGGCGTCGGTGCGAGCATCGGCGTGAGCGTCTTCCCGCCCGACGACGCAGACGCCGATTCCCTGATCCGCCACGCCGACCAGGCCATGTACCTGGCCAAGCAGGCCGGCCGCAACTCCATCCGCTTCTTCGACCCGGACGCCGACCGGCGCGCCCGCAGCCTGCGGGATTCGGTGGCCGAGGTCGCGCTGGGCCTGGAGCGGGGCGAGTTCGAGCTCTACTACCAGCCCCAGGTCCATCTGCGCAGCGGCCGGGTGGTGGGCGTCGAAGCCCTGCTGCGCTGGAACCATCCCCAACGCGGACTGCTGGCCCCTGGCGGCTTCCTTGCAGAGGTGGACAACACCGAAGTCGCCGTGGCCCTGGGCGAGTGGGTGCTGGACACGGCCCTCCGTCAGGCCGACACGTGGCATCGGGCCGGGCTCGAACTGCGCGTCGGCATCAACGTCTCGGCACATCACCTGCAGCAGGACACCTTTGCCGCACGCCTGGCGGAACGCCTCTCGCGCCACCCCGAGTTGCCGGCCGGCCGCATCGAGCTGGAGATCCTCGAGACCGCCGCCCTCGAAGACCTCAGCCGCATCTCGCGGCTGATGGAAACCTGCCGCCGCTTCGGCGTCTCCTTCGCCCTCGACGATTTCGGCACCGGCTACGCGTCCCTCGCCTACCTCAAGCATCTGCCGGCCAACCTGCTCAAGATCGACCAGAGCTTCATCCGCGACATGCTGTCGGATCCGGAAGACCACGCCATCGTGCAGGGCATCGTCGGCCTCGCCATGGCGTTCCGCCGCGAGGTCATCGCCGAGGGCGTGGAGAGTCTGGCCCACGGCGAGGCGCTCCTCGCCCTCGGCTGCCCCCTCGCCCAGGGGTACTGCATCGCACGCCCCATGCCGGCCGCGGCCGTCGCGCCGTGGGTTGCCCACTGGTGCAACCCGCCGGAATGGTCGCAGCCGGCGCCGCCAGAGGACCGGCCATGAAGCCCCTGTGCCCGCTTCCACCTCCCGTGGCGGGGCTGGCCCCGCCCCTGCGGGCCTGTGACCCCTGGCTCGTCGTGAGCGCCGATGCCCGCCGCGCGGCCCTCAGCGAGGCCGCGGTCCGACTGCTGGAACTGCCCGACGCCCACGCCGAATTGCCCGCCACGATACAGACGGTCCTGGGCCAGGCCGACGGCGATTTCGTCCTCAGCCTGGATGGCGCCGACGGGGCACGCTTCCTCAGCGTGGCGCTCGGCCCGGATCCGGACGCCCGCCTCGGCGCGGGCACCCGCCTCGCCGTCCTCCACGACGCAAGCGGGCTGATCCGCCTGCAGCGCGCCCTCGCCGACAGCGAGGGGCGCCTGCAGGCCATCCTGGGTGCGGCGATGGACGCCATCATCGCCATGGACGAGGCTGGCCGCATCACCTTGTGGAATGCCGCGGCCGAACGCCTCTTCGGCTGGCGTGCCGACGAGGTGCGGGGCCGCGACCTCCACGAGACCCTGGCCGGGACGGCGGAGCGGGCCCGCTTCCTGGCCCATGCCGGACGCTGGACACGGGGCGGCACCAGCCCTGTGTTCGGACAGATCCTGCGCCTGCCCGCCCACCGCCGGGACGGCACCGCCCTCGACATCGAACTGTCCCTCGGCGCCTTTCGCCGCCATGGCCACTGGCAGGCCCTCGGCATCGTCCGCGACGTAAGCGCACGGGTCGCCGCCGAACTGGAGCTGCAGGTCACCGGTACCCGCCTGCAGCAGGCCCTCGAAGGCGGCAACATCACCTATTGGGACTGGGACGTGAGCACCGGCAGCCTGGTCCTCGGGCCGCGCTACTTCTCCATGCTCGGCTACCCGGACGACGCCTTTCCCCACACTGCGGAGAGCTTCCGCCAGCTCGTCCATCCGGACGATCGGCCGCAGGTGGAGGCGGCGCTGAAGGCCGTGCTGACCGGGCAGACGGCCGAGTTCGCGTGCGATTTCCGTCTGCGCGCCGCCGACGGCACCGACCGCTGGGCCACCGGCCAGGGCAAGGTCACGGCCCGCGACGCCGCCGGCCGGCCATTGCGGGTGATCGGCACCCACCGGGACATCCATGCCTTTCACGAGAGCGAAGCCGCCCTGCAGCGCCAGCTCGCCGAGACCCTGCGCCTCCACCGGGAACTGGAGGAAGCCCAGGTGCAGCTGGTGCAGAGCGAGAAGATGGCCGCCATCGGCCAGCTTGCCGCCGGCGTGGCCCACGAGATGAACACGCCCCTGGGCTTCGTGAAATCCAACGTGGGCACCCTGCAGACCTACATCTCGCCCCTGCTGGAGGTCATCACCGCACTGATGGCGGCCACCGACGGCCTCCCCGGCGGGGCGGCGCTGGCCGACGCCCGCGCCCGCGCCGCCGCCCTCGACCTGGATTTCCTGCGGCAAGACCTGCCCGACCTGTTCGCAGAGACCCGCGACGGCATCGTCCGGGTCCAACGCATCGTCGCCGACCTCAAGGACTTTTCCCACGTGGACAGCGCGACCTGGGCCCACGCCGATCTGCACCGGGGCCTCGACTCCACCCTCAACATCCTCCACAACGACATCAAGCACCGCATCCAGGTGATCCGCGACTACGGCGACCTGCCCCTGCTGTGGTGCCGCCCGTCCCAGCTCAATCAGGTCTTCCTCAATCTCCTCGCCAACGCTGCCCAGGCCATCGCCGACCGGGGCACGATCACCGTACGGACCCGTGCCGACGCCCGCCATGTCACGGTGGACATTGCCGACACCGGCTGCGGCATCGCCCCGGAGCACCTGCCACGCATCTTCGACGCCTTCTTCACCACCAAACCCGTTGGCAAAGGCACCGGTCTGGGGCTGTCAATCAGCGGCGACATCGTGCGGAAACACGGTGGGCACCTGGAAGTGAGCAGCCGGCCCGGCCTTGGCAGCACCTTCCGCATCGTCCTGCCCGTGCAGGTGCCGGATGCTCCACCGCCCGAGAAAGTCTTTCCGCCATGACCGCACCGCCCCTTTCCACCGCCGCCATGCCCCCCTCGCCGACGACCACCGCGACGCACACCCTGCTGCTGGTGGACGACGAGCCCGCCATCCTGTCGGCCCTGCGCCGCCTGTTCCGCCTCGCCGGTTACCGCATCCTCACCGCCGAGAGCGGCGCCGAGGGACTCGAATTGCTGGCCGCGCAGGCGGTGGACCTGGTCATCTCCGACATGCGCATGCCCGAGATGGACGGCGCCACCTTCCTCGCCGCAGTCCGCCAGCACTCGCCGGAGACCATCCGCATCCTCCTCACCGGCTACGCCGACCTGTCGTCCACGGTTGCCGCCATCAACGAAGGCGAGATCTACCGCTACGTCGCCAAACCCTGGAACGACCAGGACCTGACCCTGCTCGTGCATGACGCCCTCGAGCGGCGCGCCCTGCTGCGCGAGAACGCCCGCCTGGACGCTGTCACCCGCGCCCAGAACGAAGAGCTGCGGGCCCTCAACGCGGGCCTCGAGGCCAAGGTGGCGGAGCGCACCGCCGCCCTCTCCGCCGCCCTCGGCCGCGCCGACGAGGCGCACCGCCAGCTGCGCCAGTCCTTCACCGCCATGGTGCGGGTGTTTTCCGAACTCTCCGAGGCCGGCACCGCCAGCGCCGGTCACGGCCGCCGCGTCGCCGAGCTGGCGCGCAGCATCGCCCGCCAACTGCAGCTTGACGACGCCGCCCAGCAGACCGTGATGCTCGCCGGCCTGCTCCACGACCTGGGCAAGGTCGGCCTCTCCGCCGAGCTCCTCGCCAAGTCCCGCGCCCGCCTCAGCGCCGACGAGCGCACCGTGCTCATGCACCACCCGAAGCGCGCCGAAAGCCTGCTCACCGGCATCCCGTCCCTGCGCGACGTGGCCCGGCTGATCCGCCACCACCACGAAAGCTTCGACGGCAGCGGCTTCCCGGACCGTCTCGTCGGCCTGGCGATTCCCCTCGGCAGCCGCATCCTCTGCGTCGCCAACGATTACGACGGCCTGTTGCGCGGCACCTCGGTGGCCGGCCGCCCCCTCAGCCACCGGGAAACCGTGGAGTTCATGCTGGCCAACCGGGGCAAGCGCTACGACCCGCCCGTCGTCGAGGCCCTCGTCAACGTGGTGGCGGGCAGCGAGGCGGTGGCCGACGATCTCGCCGTGAACACGGCCCAGCTGCGCGTCGGCATGGTGCTCTCCGCCGATCTGGTGCACCCCGAAGGCTACCTGCTGCTGGCCCGCGACTTTCCTCTCGATGCCGCCATGATCGCCCAGCTTCAGCGCCTCGAGACCAGCGAAGGCCTGCGCCTGCAGCTGCGTGTGCGCCGCGGCGACGACGCGCGATGACCCGCGCCGACGGCACCCTGGCGCCCTTCCAGTGGGCGAGCTATTTCGAGACCGGCTGTGCCGACGTGGACGCCCAGCATCGCAAGCTCGTGGACCTGGTGAATGCCCTGGCCGCCCGCGCGGCGGGCAGCGGGGCACTGAACGCCGCCGAGCTGGGCCACATCCTCGACGGGCTGGGGCAATACGCACGGCACCACTTCGCCACCGAAGAGGCCCTGATGGAACGCGCCGGTCTCGACCCGCGCCATGTGGACGCTCACCGCGCCGCCCACGCGGATTTCGTCGAACAGGTCGGAGCCCTGGCAGGTGCCGGCGAATCGGACAACGCCCTGCCGCGGCTCTATGAATTCGTCTGCGCCTGGCTCACCTACCACATCCTCGACACCGACCAGGCCATGGCCCGCCAGCTGCGCGCCCGCGCCGCAGGGGTGGAGGCCGCCGCCGCCTTCGACGCGGAAGGCGCCGGCACCGCCGACCCCGGCAACGCCGCCCTGATCGTGGCGGTGCGCAGCCTGCTGGGTGTGATTGCCGGTCGCAACGCCGCCCTCGCCCGGGCCAATGCCGATCTGGAACGCCGCGTCGAGGCGCGCACGGCCGAACTCGCCACCGCCCAGGCGCGCCTGCGGGAGGCGGACACCCTCGCCGCGGTCGGCCAGCTGGCCGCCGGCGTCGCCCACGAGATCAACAACCCCATCGGCTTCGTCACCTCCAACCTCAGCACCCTGGCCACCTACGCCGAGCAGCTGCTGACCCTGACCGCCGCCGCCGACGGACTGGCCGCGCGCCATGCCACGGATTCCGCCTGGCAGGCGGCGCGCCAGACGGTGGACGTGGATTTCATCCGCGACGATCTGTCCGCCCTGCTCGACGACGCCTCCCGCGGTCTGGAACGGGTGCGCGAAATCGTTCAGGCGCTGCAGGCGTTTGCCGCGCCGTCGGAGGTACGCTTCACCCCCATCGCGCTGGCGCCACTCCTGGCCGATCTGTGCCGCAGCGTGCCGACGGCCGCCGGGCAGACGGTGCGCTGGGAAACCTGCGACACGCCACCGCCGGTCGCGGGCAGCGCGCCCCAGCTCCGCGAAGCCTTCCGCGCCCTGCTCGACAATGGCGTGAAGGCCCTCGCAGGACAGCCGGGCACGGTGTCGGTCCGCTGTACCAGCGAGACCGCGGCCATCCGCGTGGACGTGGAGGATGACGGCTGCGGCATGGCGCCGTCGGTCCGCGCGCACATCTTCGAACCCTTCTTCACCACCCGCCCGGTCGGCAGCGGTCGCGGGCTGGGCCTTTCGTCGGCATACCGGATCTTCCGCCAGCACGGCGGTCGTATCGAGGTGCGCAGCGCGCCGGGCCAGGGCAGTACCTTCCAGGTGTGGCTGCCGCGTCTGCCAGCCCCGGACGCCGCGGCCCCGGCAGAGCATGAAAAAGCCCGGCCGGAGCCGGGCTGAAACGCTGCTGGGGGCGCCGCACTCAGCGCGTCGCCAGGCTGCGCAACCGCGCGACCCGCTCCTCCGTGGCCGGGTGGGTGCTGAACAAGCCCGCCAGCCCGTGCCCCGAGAGGGGATTCA